>CANPZF010000052.1 GCA_947589015.1 uncultured Clostridia bacterium | reverse complement strand
TGAGCTATCCGCGACTCGAACGCGGGACAACTTGATTAAAAGTCAAGTGCTCTACCACCTGAGCTAATAGCCCACATTATGTTATGTCCTCACAACGCTTTTATAGTTTACAACATTTTTTCCAAAATGTCAATACATTTTGGAAAAAATTTGTCTTTTTATGCATTTAACTTTTCAAGAACTTCATTTACATCTATTCCATGTACTTCACAAGCTTCTTCTAAAGTCTCCATTTGTGAAGCTGGGCAACCTAAACAATGCATTCCAATTTCTAATAAAATATCAGCTTTTTCAGGTGCTTTCTCTAAAATTTCACCGATTTTTGTATCTTTATTAAAATCCATTATATATCCTCCATTCAAAAACTTTAATCAATTTTATCACATTTTTTTCAAAAAGTATAGACAAATATAAAAATTTGTTATATTATATGAAAAATTGTAAGGTGGTGATACTTATTTCCAAAATAATTAATTTATTCTTTATAACCTTTATTATTAATCTTTTTATCACATTATATTCAATTTATTTATTATTTGAAAACACATTTTTTTATCAAAAGCAAGGTTCTAAGTTAGAAATCAAAAAAAATTCATTTTAATTTGGAGGTGATTTTATATCTAATTTTTTCAAACAATTTTTATTTTGCGTTATATTTTTTATCTGTAATAGTTATATAGCCATAAAATTATTTTCGCCAATTTACACATCAAACGAAATTATTATTACATATGGATTACACCCATTTGATATATGTTCAAAAAATCCAGAGCTATGGAAATACATAAAAATTAGTTATATCATTACATTTATTTTTTCTCAATTTATTATAAGTCACATAATTTATTCAAGATTCATTTCTAGAATTTCATTACCAACTAAAAAAAATTCAGCTCATATCAAGCAACCCATTTCAACAGATAACACATTTTCTTTATTAATAGGTATAGGAGAAAATACAAAAAATAAAATATTTATTCCACTTTCTGGACTTTTTCAAAATTTTTTAATCACAGGAACGATAGGTTCTGGTAAAACCTCTAGTGCAATGTATCCTTTTACTAAGCAACTTTTGGAATATAACTCTAAAAATATTAATAAAATTGGCATTTTAATATTAGATGTAAAAGGCAATTACTACAATCAAGTAAAAACATATGCTCAAAAATACAACTTACTAGATGACCTTATTGTAATCGAGCTAAAATCAAATGTATTTTATAATCCATTACATAAACCCAATTTAAAACCTCAAGTTTTAGCAAATAGAATAAAAACAATATTAACTTTATTTTCTGAAAACAATACAGAATCATATTGGTTAGATAAAGCAGAACAAATAATTTGTGAATGTATAAAACTATGTAGGTTATACAATAATGGCTATGTTACTTTTTTAGAAATTCATAAACTAATTACAATCCCCAATTACTATAAAGAAAAAATTAAAATCTTACGTGATTTATTTATTTCTTCAAAATTTTCTCAAAATCAAATATATGAATTAAACATGTCTTTAAATTTCTTTCAAGATGAATTTGAAAATTTAGATTCCAGAACAAAAGGAATTTTAATATCTGAAATAACTAGAATAACAAACACATTTATCTCTGATTATGACGTAATGTCTACCTTTTGCTCCCCACAAGAAAAACTTACATTTACAGGATTTGATGAAGTTATAAAAAAAGGAAAAATCGTTGTTTTAAACATGAACATATCTGAATACACATTACTTTCTAAAATAATTGCAACATATTTAAAACTAGATTTTCAAGCAGAAGTTATGTCATGTCTGGCCAAAAATCAATCAAAAATTACTGCTTTTATATGTGATGAATATGATAAGTTTGCAACAAAAACAGATGGAGAATTTTTTTCATTAAGTCGAGAAGCAAAATGTATTAACATTATTAGTACACAAAGCTATTCATCTTTAAAATCAACACTTAAAGAAGATTATTATGTAAAAATAATTGTTCAAAACTTAATAAATAAAATTTGGTTTCGTACAGATGACATATATACAATTGAAGAAGCACAGAAACAATTAGGAAAAGAAGACAAACCAAAAGTGTCTAAAAGCATATCTGAAAATGCCAAAGAAACCAACTACAACTTCATTACAAACACTTTAAACTCACATGATTCTAATATTTCAGAAACATTTAGCACATATTCTCAAAATGATTATATTTTTGATTTCAACTTTTTTACTCAAAACTTGGAAACATTTACTGCACTTACATTTTTATCTGATGGCAATAAAATTTACCCACCTGAAAAAGTAAAATTACTGCCATATTTCTTAGATTTATAAAGGAGGTTTACATGACTTTAAAAAACAAAATTATCTTTTCAATATTATTTTTCTTTTTTATAATATTTTTACCTTTAAGCTGTTTTGCACTTGGAGATCCACAAATAGTAACAAAACTAAATAAAGCCTTTGAAAGTATCGAATCTTGGATCTTAAAACTATCTACACCGGCTGCTGCAGTTGCTGTTGGTACAGGCGTATTTATGAAAAAATTTAGTTTTGGTGACGAAGAAAAAATACGAACAGGTAAAAGAATTATTAAAGGGTCTTTATTTTCATATGCATTTATACTTGCAATAGATTTAATTTTATCAGCAATAAAATCACTAATATCTTAATAAAAGGAGGTTTTTCTTGGATCAAAATACTATTACTCAAATTATTATATCAACAATTAATACTATTTTTGAAACTTTATTTAGTTCAATAGATAATAACCTTTATTCAGTTTTAGATAATGTTACTTTTATTAGTTCTAATATTTTAAATGATAAAAACTTTGAAAATATTTTTGGTACACAAGCTTCAAATGGTATATTATTAATATCAAATTCCATTTTAATTGGTTTCATTTTATATTATGCATGTAAATATTTATTATCATATCTTACATATACTCCAACAGATAACCCTTCTGCATTTATATTCAAACTAATTATTTTTGGAATTTGTATGAATTGTTCATTTTTTATAATTCAAATTATATTAGATTTAAATTCAAATATATCTTTAGCAATTCGAAATTTAGGTGAAAATCTTTTCGGAAAAAATATTTGTTTTTCAACATTAATTACTGATATAAATTCTAATATCGCTATAAATACTAGTTCTATAAATATCTTCTCCATAGACGGCTTTATAAAAAGTATTTTGACTTTTTCACTTTTAAACTTAGTTTTATCATATTCTTTTAGATATGTAATGGTGAAATTATTTATTTTAATTACACCTTTTGCCTTTCTTTCTTTAAGTTTAAAAAATACAAGTTGGTTCTTTAAATCGTGGTTTAGAAATTTATTTTCATTATTATTTATTCAAATTATTGTATCAATTATTTTATTATTACTTTTTTCTTTAGATTTTTCAACAAATAACATATTATCTAAATTTATATATATTGGTGGTATGTACACTTTAATAAAAGCAAATTCTTTTGTAAGAGAATTTATAGGTGGAGTTTCCACATCTATATCACAATCTGTGCAAAACTTTTTGCCTAATAAAAATAATTAAAAAAAAGGAGTTTTTATGAAATTTATTTTTCCACAAAATTATAATTTTCAAAATAAACTATTTGGTGTTATTGATTATGCTACAGCATTTTTCAATATATTTTGGTACTTATTAATTTTTTTCATTTTACACCTCTTGGTTCATAGTTTAAATGTTAAAATTTTTCTATTTATTATCTTATGTTTCCCAGTTTTACTTTTTAGTGTTTTTGGCTTTTATGGTGAAAATATTATTTACGTTTTATCTTATGTTTTTAAGTTTTTATTTAAATCAAAAATTATTTTTTACTCCAAATGCTGTAATATGAATACATCAAAAAATACAAAAATCTTTTAATAATTTTTCCCTTGAATTTTTTGTCTAAAAACGTTATAATTTGTGATACATAGAGAATAAAATTTTGGGGGAGATAAAAATGAAGTTAGAACAAAACGAAAAACCTTTATTATTTTCAGAAACATCTATACCTGATATATTTTTTTCTGAATATTTATCACAACTACCTGGAGATTATTTAAAAATATATCTATATATGATATTTCTTTCAAAATATGGAAAAGATATAAAATTAAATGATTTATCTAAAAAACTAAATATCCCCTTAAAAACAATTAATGACGGTATTAAATTTTTAGAAGAAAATAAATTACTTTTGAAAAAGACTACTGGCTATGTAATAGTAGACTTGCAAGAAGCTACTTTACACTATTTATATACCCCTAATTTAACCATGTCTAAAGAAAAAGTTCAGCAGACTGCAAAAAATCAATCTAGAGCAAAAGCCATAGAACATATTAATAATATGTATTTTCAAGGAATTATGGGACCATCTTGGTATAATGATATCGACTTATGGTTTAGAAAATACAATTTTGATGAACAAGTAATGATAGCCTTATTTGACTACTGTTATAATAGAAGCGCAATGCACAAAAATTATATTCAAACTGTTGCAGAAGCTTGGGCTTCAAATAATGTTAAGACATGGAACGATTTAGATAAATATTATGAGCAACAAGAAAATTTAAATAAAATTAAAAAGTCAATAGCTAAAAAATTAGGAAAATATAATGGTTTAACACAATACGAAGATGCATACATAGAAAATTGGGTTCAAAATTTCGGATATGATATGAACATCATAGAAATTGCCTTAAAAAGAACAACTTTAAAGCAAAATCCTACTTTTGAATATATAAATACAGTTATTACAGACTGGCATGATAGAAATTTAAAAACTTCTGCAGAAGTCAATGCTTTTATAGAACAACGTAAAAAACAAGCTAAAGATACTAAAGAATTAAAATCACAAGTATCTAAAGCAAATTATGCTCAAAGGCAATATGATAATTTAGAATTTTTATATGCAAATAACACAGAAAAGGAGTCATGGAATGTCTAATGAAATTTTAAATTCTTTATTAAAACAATATGAGCAAAAAAAGTTAAAAGCTGAAATTGATGCAGATAGAAAAAAAGAGCTTTTATATGAGCACATTCCTGAATTATTACAAATTGATGAACAAATAAATAATTTGGCTATAAATCAAGCCAAAAAAATTTTAAACAGTGATACTACTTCTGATGTCTTAGACTTTACACAACAAATAAATTTTTTAAAGCAAAAAAAAGAAGCTATTTTACAGCAACATAATTTAACTATCAACAGTTTAAAGCCTAATTATGAATGTTCAATATGTAATGATACTGGCTATATTTCAAATAATGTTTTTGGAAGTAAAATGTGTAATTGCTTAAGGCAAAAATTAATTGATATTTCTTTTAATAAATCTAATATTTCGAATTTATCGAAAGAGAATTTTTCTACTTTTAATGAAAATCTATTTTCTGATGATGTTGATTTGGCAAAATATAAAATGAACATATCACCTAAAAGAAATATTTTAAACATTAAGCAAAAAGCTATTAATTTCGTAGAAAATTTTAATGATACATCAACCAAAAATTTACTATTTACTGGTAATACAGGTTTACGGCAAAACTTTTATGACAAATTGTATTGCTAATGAATTATTAAAAAGAGGAAAAACTGTTTTATACCAAACAGCACCTGTTTTGTTAGAAAGTATTATTGACTATAAAATGAGTAAACAAAAAAATTCTTCAGAAGATATTTATACAGCTGTTTTAGAAACTGATTTATTAATTATAGATGATTTAGGAACTGAAAGTTTAAACAGCATGAAACTTAGTGAATTATTTACTATAATAAATACTAGAATTCTTAATATAAATAAAAAACCTACCAAAACTATAATTTCTACAAATTTAAGTATTAACAATATATTTAATAATTATGAAGAAAGAATTGGTTCAAGAATAGCTGGATATTATGATATATATTATTTCTTTGGTGATGATTTAAGATTTAAAAATAGATAATTTAAGACCAACTTAAACTACGTTTAAATTGGTCTTTTTTGTTTTATAATTATTCCTCTGAGAAATCTTCCATTTCAGGACTTAGTTTTTCAATGCTTACTACTTTTCCGCCATCATTTGTCCTCATTAATGTAACTCCCTGTGTTGCTCTACCTAAAACACTAATTTCTTTTACATTTAGCCTAATTATAGTTCCTGTGTCAGTAATTAACATTACGTCATCTTCTTCTGTTGCAATTCTAACACCTACTAATTTTCCTGTTTTTGGAGTTATTTTATAAGTAACAACTCCCTTTCCGCCTCTTATTTGCACCCTATATTCATCTAGTTCAGTTCTCTTTCCAAATCCATTTTCAGTTATTGCAAGTAATGTAGCTTTACCTCCTGCTATAATAGATTCCATTCCAATAACAACATCATCTTCATCAATTCTAATTCCTATAACGCCTTGAGATACTCTTCCTATTGGTCTTACTTCTTTTTCTTCAAATGTAATACACATACCATTTCTTGTAACTAAAACTACATTGTCTTGTCCATCTGTTAATCTAACAGCAATTAGCTCATCATCTTCTTTTAATGTAATACCTTGAAGACCTGTTTTTCTATTGGAATCATATTCTTTTAATGGTGTTTTCTTTATTAATCCATTTTTTGTTGCCATTAAAAGATATTTTCCTTCTGCAAAGTTTTGGATTGGTATAACTGCTGAAATTTTTTCACCTGGATCTAAGCTCAATAAATTTACTATTGCAGTTCCTTTTGCTGTTCTTCCTGCCTCTGGTATTTCATATCCTTTTAGATAATATACTTTTCCTTTATTTGAGAAGAATAAAATTGTGTCATGTGTTGAAGCTGTAAATATTTGTTTTACAAAATCTTCTTCTCTTGTAGCAATTCCTGAAATTCCCTTTCCGCCTCTTCTTTGGCTTTTATATGTATCTATTGGCATTCTCTTTATGTAGCCAAAATGAGTTAACGTAATAACACTTTGTTCTTCTTTTATCAAGTCTTCTACATCTATTTCGCCTTCTGCTGCAACTATTTTGGTTTTTCTTTCATCACCAAATTTTTCTTTTATTTCAGTAAGTTCCTCTTTTATAATATCAAATACTAATCTTTCACTATTTAAAATTTCTCTTAAATGTGCTATTAATGCCATTAATTCATTATATTCTTCTTCTATTTTTTCACGTTGCAAACCTGATAACGTCTTTAATCTCATATCTAAAATAGCTTGTGCTTGTATATCAGAAAGTCCAAATCTTTCCATTAATCTTTCTTTTGCATCATCATATGCTGAACGAATAATTTGAATTACTTCATCAATGTTATCTAGTGCTATTTTTAAACCTTCCAAAATATGTGCTCTTGCTAATGCTTTATCTAGCTCAAATTGTGTTCTTCTTAATATAACATCTTTTCTATGTTCAATATAACAGTCTATGCATTGTCTTAGAGTTAATATTTTAGGTTCTCCATTTACTAATGCAAGCATTATAATACCAAATGTAGTTTGCATTTGTGTGTGTTTGAATAGTTGATTTAATACTACTTGTGCATTAGCATCTCTTTTTAATTCTATTACAACTCTTACTCTTTCGTTTCTATCAGATTCATCTCTACATTCTGATATTCCTTCTATTTTTCTCTCTTTTGATAAGTCTGATATATTCTTTATAAGATTTGCTTTGTTTACTTGATATGGTAAAGAAGAAACTATTATTCTTTGCCTATTATTACTCATTTCCTCTATTTCTGCTTCTGCTCTTAATGTAATTTTTCCTTTACCTGTTTTATATGCTTGTTTGATTCCTTCTATACCCAGAATTATACCTTCTGTTGGAAAATCTGGTCCTTTTATTTCTGCCATTAAGTCTTCATCTGATACTTCATCTTCATCAATTACTTTTATTATTCCATTTATAACTTCTGTTAGATTATGTGGTGGTATATTTGTTGCCATTCCAACTGCAATTCCTGATGAACCATTTACTAAAAGTGCTGGTATTCTAGCTGGTAGAACTGTTGGTTCTTGTAACCTGTCATCATAGTTTGGCATAAAGTTTACTGTATTTTTTTCTATATCTGTTAACATATATTCAGAAATTTTAGCCATTCTTGCTTCTGTGTACCTCATAGCTGCTGCTCCATCACCATCAACAGAACCAAAGTTTCCATGTCCATCAATTAACATGTATCTCATTGAAAAATCTTGTGCAAGTCTTACCATTGCATCATATACAGAGCTATCTCCATGTGGATGATATCTTCCTAAAACTGAACCTACTGTGTTAGCGCACTTTCTATATGGTTTATCTGATGTTATTCCATCTTCATGCATTGCATATAAAATTCTTCTATGAACTGGCTTTAAACCATCTCTTACATCAGGAAGTGCTCGAGATACTATTACACTCATTGCATAATCTATATAAGCTGTTCTCATTTCTTTTTCGATGTCTCTCTCTATTATTTTTCCGTCATTTCTTTTTTGCTCTTCATCCATTGTTTCTCCCTCTTTCCATTGTTTTTTCTACATTCGTATTATACTAAAATAGCTAGAATTTTGCAAGCCAAAACCTTAAAATTTTAGGGATAATATGTAGGTTTGTCAAACATATGTCACACTTTATTGATAAATATAGTGTTTGAAATACCTTTTACGATATATAAGCTC
>CANPZF010000051.1 GCA_947589015.1 uncultured Clostridia bacterium | reverse complement strand
GCACTAATGCAAATATCATTTAATGGTATTTCTCTTTCTTTACCTCCTTTTCCTAAAACAACTATTTTTTTATTTATCATGTCTAGTTTTTGCATTTCTGCATTGCATAATTCTGATAATCTCATACCAGTATTTAAAAATAACACTACTATTGCATAATCTCTTTGCCACATTTCTAATTTTGTATCTATAATAATATTAATAAGTTTTTCACATTCATTCAAAGGTAATGATACAATAGTTTTACATTTATACTTTGGTACTTCCAAATATTCGATTTTATTATCTTTTATCAAATGTAATTTTCTATGTAAATATCTATAAAATAATCTAACTGATATTATTTTATTAGTAACCGTTTTTTGTTCTAATTCCTTAATATTAGTTAAAAAATCAATATACTGAATTATATCTGGTAAATCTAAATTTTCTATAAAGTCAATAGATATATCGCTTAAATTTTTTATTTCATCATATTTACTAATGTCTTTTAATAATTTATAACTTTTTTCAAATTTTAAAAAACTTCTAATTTCGCTATTGTCCGAATATACAGTTTGCTCAGAAAAATTGTCAATAGTATTTCTATAATCTAAGAAAAAATTTAAAAAATCTGGATTTATTTCTCTATTCCATTGATAACTAACTGACAATTTTAATCCCTCCTGCTTTACTTAAATTGCTATTTCCATTTTTTAAATGATATACTTTTCTACTTTTTTTCTTTAATTCATTATCAATATGCAAAGTATAAGAAGATAAAATAAGATTATATAATATACTTATTTTATATAGTTTTTCTCTTATCGCAAAGTTATCTTCTTTCATTAAATAAACATTCTTTACATTATAACAAAATAATTCTAAACTTTTTAATATTATATCTACATCTTGATATAATTCTCAAATGGTATAACTTTTTTATGATAAAAATCTGTCATTAAATGTCCCCCTTTATTTCAAATCTTACTTTTATTGCTTGCCAAAAATATGGTGCAAATTCTTTTATATAGAATATATTATCTACTACATACGATTTTGCTTCTTTTTCTTCAGTTCCTATAAATCCATTGAACAAGTTGAAAGCTAATCGACATATAATTATACTTGTACTTGTTTGCCATGATTTACTTAATATGTCTATATTTATTTCTCTTTTACTTTCATCATATATACTTGCAAAATGTTTTCTTGTATCTTCCGTTAGTGATAATAAATATACTAAACTTTTATTATAAATATCCAATTTTTCCCCATTATGTCGAAGAAAAAATTTCCTTTGTTCATCATCATAAAACTTTAAAAATTCCATATTTCAACATCCTTTCTTTTTTAATTTTTATGTCATAATCATATTTGTTCTTTCTTCAATTTTTGTCGTTAGTACATAAATATCTGTCAAAACATCTCCGTCAACAGAAAACTCAATAGACGCATTTTTATAATATTGTAATGCTTTCATTAATAATGTATAAAGATTATAATTTAGTTCTAAATTGTTTACTTTAAATTTTCCTTCCTCTTGCATTTTCATATTACCTCCTTTTAATTTGCATTTATAGACTTTTTGTAGCTACTTATAGACTTATTGTAGCATATTTCAGACTTATTTGCAATACTTTTTGTCTTTTTTCTCGAACTTTTTGTGTCTTTTTGTGGATTTTTATCCTAATTTTTGATTTTTATAATATTTTATATTGCATTTAAAATTTTTTTATGATATAGTCAATGCAATGGAGATGATAATATGATAAGTTATAATCCTTTATGGAAATTATTAATAGATTTAGGAAAAAATAAAACAAACTTAATTAATGAATGTAAACTAAGCAAATCCACAGTGGCTAAAATGGGAAAAAATGATTATATTAGTTTACAAGTCATTGAAAGAATATGTAAAACATATAATTGTCAGATTTCTGATATTGTTCAATATATTCCATAATTATACTTGCAAGTACACCATTTAATTATAAAGCACTCATTAAAAAATGGGTGCTTTTTTTTACAAAAAGCTAAAAATAGCTTACGAAATGTAAATATTTACTATTTTGTAAACTATTTATTTTATGAAACTAGGCTACTTCTTTACTTTTAAAAGGATTAAAATAAAAAATTTTATTTTCTTGTATTTTATAACTTTGTCCAAAATATACTTTTGACTTTTTTAATTCTTTTATGTTCCTATAATATGTACTAGAAGAATAATTTTTTTTGACATCTGCTAGACCATTTAATTGAATAGCACAATAAAAATTATATAATAAATTAGCTTTATTAGGTTTATATATTTCTTGTAACCTTTTAAATACCTTTTCTCTACCATAAACAATATCTAAATCATTTTTTATAAATTGTAATAATTTCATAAATTCATCACTCCAAACTTTTTTTAATATATCATAATTCAAATCTAATAATTTTATATGATTAAATTTATTATTAAATAATTTTAATAGCATTTTCTTTTTAATTTCACATTCAAACCTAATAAATCCATTTATAGTATTAATATATTGTTCCAAATTAAAATCAGTATTTACAAATTTTTTCAAATCATGTTTTCTAAATTCAAGTAATTTATTATATATTTTTAATGTAGTTGTAGTTCCAGAAAGATAAATACTTTCATCATAGAAAAACTTGGCTTTACGTCTAGGATACGAGCAACGGCTAAGACTGTTTATATAGCTTTTTACATTATCCTGATTTTTTAAGTCATAACAAATTGCTACATCACACCTTTGTAAAAACCAACTACTTATACAAGGTAATTTTATATTATAAGCTAATTCAACCATTTGTATTAAATTTTCAGAAATAAAAATTAAATCACAATAACCGTTATGGCTATTATATCCATTTACAATTTTATGGTAGCTACCTTCTATTTCTATACAATAGCCTTTATTTACGAATCTATATTTTATGCCACTATCAATTCTAACACTTAAATTGCTATCATAAGAACCTTTTAAATGGTCATTAACTATCTCATATAAAATAGTATTACTGTTATAATCAATAGAATTTTTTACAATGGAAACAGATTTAATTCTGTCATAAGTTTCTTTGTCTATTTCTGTATATATTTTTATAGTATCTATCATTTTATAATACCTCTTTTTATATTTTTCTCATATATGGGACACTCGGAGGGTGTTACTAAGAACCCTCCGAATTTCTATTTAAAATCTGATATATTTTTATTATTTGAATAGTATTAAATATTGGCAAAATTAATATCAAAAAAATAATAATCTTTTCAGCCACTTATAATTCTCCTTTCACTTAATAAAATACAAATTTTTCACTCAAACGCCGTTAGGCTTTTCACTAGGGGGACTATTCCCCCTCTTGAGATAACGGAAGTAAGTGCAAGAAGTAAAATCCGTTTAATCTCAACCCCTAGCATATCAAAGCATAGCTCTGTAAGATATTATTTACTAAAACATTTATTAATTAAATTTTCTAAAATATAAAATTTGTGCGTTCTCATTTTTTTAGGAAATTTTTTTAATTCATTATACATACAGTTTAAAACTTCTTTTAAGTAATCATATTGTAAGTCTGTTAATTGTATATTAATAAAATTTTCAATTTTTGTACTTCTTGACAAATGCACTATAATAGATTTTTCCATATTTTCCATATTTTCCATATTTTTAAACATTCCTTTCATTTCTTTCAATAAATTCTTTCTTTTTTACACTTTCAACGACTGCATAACTATCAAATAAATTTCTAATAAAATTACTCTGTATAAAACTATACTTCCATTTTTTGCGTGTCTTTAGTTTCCTTTCTGGTGTTGAATTATCAATAATATAATTATAATCGTCTGCATCATAACACCTTTGTTTTGTCCAACGACCAAAAAACGTTTTACACTCTACAACTTCATAACATTGCTCCCTTAATTGCTTCACAACTCTAGTGAAAACTTGAGAAGTAGCAACAATTTTAATCCTCTGTTTTCTTTGCATGGTTACAACAGACAATAAATCTTCGGGAAAGTCTTTCCAATTGTTAGAATTATATTCGTTTTGCAATTCGTCAATAGCAAAAATAACACCATTTAAACCGTTCCTAACTTCTGTAAATTGTCTCCAACTTGTAAAAGGCATGTCTTGTTTTATGTAATTAAAATTAGTAACTACTATACTATCTGGATAAAGTTCTTTCATTCTGTCTAAATATTCAACCATAGAAATAGTTTTACCACCACCGTTGACGACCAACGAAACAAGTAAGTCCATAAGGTTTAAAAACTTTGCCATTTATTATAGTCCATAATAAGTCATAAACGAGCCACCTTATTAAATCTACTAACATACTAAAAAATCTAAAGATAGGAATTTCAATACATGGTATATGTAATTTTTCAATTCTATTACATAATTGCAAAAGTTTATAATCAAATTTTAGTTTTTTAAATTTTTCAAATATTTCAATAAATTCCTCTATATTTAAATCACTAAAAACATTATTCCTTAAATGTTTATAATATTTATTTAAATGAATTTGTTTCATATACTATCCCCCCATATTTATAAATGGTATCCAACTTAAAACAAATTTTATAAGAGCAATAATAAAATGTAATGCTATCCAAAAAACAACATTACCTATTACCATTATCCATACATCAGTAGGGAAAAATTGCATAGCCTTTAATAATAAAGAAACAGTATCTACAATAGATGTTGGTATATATGTTAATGCTGGCATTAAAGAAATAATACCGTCAATTAGTAAAAAGAATGGTGCACATATTAACTTAATAATCATTACTTATTGACACCTCCAGAACTATTATTTAATTGATTTACACCGTCTGCCACATTATACCCTCTTAATAATTTTATAATTTGATTAATATTATATATAATCAAAAACACAAATATAAAACCTCTAACCCAAGCATACCATGTATTTTTGTATTTTGTTATAAAACTAAAATTAATAAATTTTGGCATATTTAAATTCATATTTCCAACTTTATAATTATCAAGACTTATTGAAATATCTTCGCCACTTTCTACTTGTTTTACAGTTTCAAACATATTCATATAATCTTGATAAGGTAATTTTTGAGAAATTTTATATTTAATGTCATCTATTTTATTAGTAAAATAATTATCTTCTGGTACAAATAAACTAATAAATAAATCCCTTAAACCAATAAAGAAGTTACCAATCCATTCAATTAATACTTTTAAAAAAAATTTTTCACTAAATGGGTTTATATAATCAAGTATAGAACCTAAAAAATTAAGTACACCTTTCAATATAAAATTCTCACTAAATGGGTTTATGTAATCTAAAATGGATAATACACTATCAAATAGTCCTTTAAATATGTTTCCGTATTGCTGTTGCTATGTCATTCGCAAGATTACCAATCGCGTTAAATATATTAATAAACCAATCGACAATACTATCAAACCAACTGGAATTGTCATTTTCAGAATTTCCCCCACCTGTTGTGGTATTTCCTCCACCTGTTGTATTGCTGGAATTGTTACCATATTCTGTGGGGTTTTTTGAAAAACCACACTGCCATCTTTCTTATTTAAAATATCATGGTTAGTATAAATCATAGTGTACCAATGTTGACCTTCATTATATTTCAAAAAACCTGAAATATGTAAATCCGATTCATTATTAACGTATTCCCATGTTTTGCTAGAAGAAGATGAGTCATACTTATAATAGTCCCAAATACCAAAATAAATACAATCAACACCATAGCCTTTGTAAAATGCTGTACATTTTTCTTCATAAGTAAATGGTTTATGACTATATAAAAGTTTATATTTACCAGAATTAGTAATCTCACATATAAAAAAATACTCGTAATCTTTTACTTCATCTGGTAAATCTGGCAAATCATTAATATTAGTGGCATAGCTTTTTGTATTAAGTAATATAAGTAAGCAAATTAATAATAAAATAATAATAAATTTAAAATTAGTTTTTTTCATGTTATTATATTACTCCCTTCATTTAGAAATAAACCATAAACGGACATTAAAAAAAGTCCGTTTATGGTATCATAATTCCTATAAGAATTTATATATAATTCTTGGAATTAAAGAAACTGCAACCATTATACCCATAATAGTTAA
>CANPZF010000050.1 GCA_947589015.1 uncultured Clostridia bacterium | reverse complement strand
TATTAAAAAAGTAGATATATTTGAAGATGGAGAAATGGCTTCAATAGAAAATTAAGTCAACTAAGGGCAGGCATAATAAAGTTTGTCCTTATATTATACGAAAGGAGAAGGAAAATGGCATCAGAAAAAGAAACATTTTTAAATTATAAAGATACAGAGTTATATTTAGAATTATTTTTAAATTCCCCTAAAAAAGTACAACAATTATTAATGTTGTCATTAGTTAACAATCATTTATATCCAGAGTTTTGGAATGATGAAAATATAAAAAGTCCAATTGAACAAATTTTTATTACAGCATTTGAGTTATATTGCAGATTAGAAAATAAAAAGAGTATTTTTTTATTTCCGCAAAAAGAAATAAATTGTAATAATAAAAGGTATTATATAGATTTTGAGTTTGAAGCAGACGACTATTTAACTTATTTAACATTTGGAGAAGAAATAAAAAATAATAAATTCAAATTAGCAATAGAATGTGATGGATACGAATTTCATCAAAAGAGCAAAAAGCAAATACAAAATGACAATGAAAGAGAATATGATTTAAAAATAGCAGGATATGATGTTTTAAGATTTAGTGGTACACAGATATACAATGATCCGCTGAAATGTGCAAAAGATACCTATGATTATATAATCCAAAAAATCAAGGAGGAATAATTATGGCAAGAAAGCGAATGTTCGATCTAGAAATCGTAGATACAGATTTCTTCCTTGAAATGCCACAATCTACACAAAATTTGTATTTTCATTTAGGAATGAGGGCAGATGATGATGGATTTGTAAGTAACCCTAAAAAAATAGTAAGAACAATAGGAGCTAATGATGATGACTTAAAAATATTGATTTCAAAACAGTTAGTTATCCCTTTTGAAAGTGGAATAGTAGTTATAAGACATTGGAAACTAAATAATTATATACGAAAAGATAGATACATTGAAACAATATATAAAGCAGAAAAGAAAAAACTAGTAGAAGACGAAAATGGTACATATAACTTGGTTTCAGAGGTTGGTATACCAAATGTCAACCAGATGTCAACCAACTGTCAACCAAATGGTATACCCAGTATAGTAGAGAATAGTATAGATAAGAATAGTATAGAAGAGAATAGTAGTAGTAGAGAAAATAATAATCTATACGATTTAGAAATAGAAAAATTACAGAAAATAATGATTGAAACCATTGGAACTACTAATCTTAATAACATAAAAGAATGTATTGATTATTTAGATAAATTACCATTTGAGTTAATAGAATATGCACTAAAAAAGACAGCTAGAGTACGTTATCCTTGTTGGCAATACACTATTCCAATTTTAGAAAGTTATATAAAAAAGGGATTTAAAACAATAGAGGAAGTACAAGCAGATGATTTACAACATAAAACTCAAAACAGTAATTCAAAACAGGAAACAGAAGAAGAAAAAATAGCTAGAAAAATAAAAGAACTGGAGGAAACAAGTCATGAGCAATACTGAATTTGTTCAAGTTACGGCTAAATTAGAAAATTATTTTGGCAAAGAATATACTTCAGAACAACAAAAAATAATGTTTGATATGTTAAGGGAATGGAGTATTGAAAAGTATAGAAGAGCTGTGAATTATGCTATTCAAAATTGTAAATATCTACCTAAGATTGCTGATTTGAAAAATGTTGACATGGAAATATCAAATGTTAAAAACAAAGAAAAAATTGAATTTGTTAAGTGTAATAAATGCAATGGAGAAGGTTTTATAAAGTATTTTAGAAAAGTGAAAGACGGAGATAGAATGCTTGAATACGAATATGTTGCACTTTGTACTTGTGAAAATGCCGATAAACAAAAACAAATAAACGGCTATAATTTGCCAACTTTAGCTGAAATTGGATTATAGGAGAACCAAATGGGAAAAAGTAAAACAAAAATAGATGTATTACCAATACCAAAAACCTGTAGATATTGTGGAAATCCAGTTGTTTATACTTCAAACTCTGAAATATATGGTAAAGAGTATGGTAATGGACAATGCTATCTCTGCAGAAACTGCAGAGCATTTGTAGGAGTACATACTGGAACGAAAATACCTTTAGGAACATTAGCTGATAACGAATTAAGAAAGGCTAGAAATGAAGCACATTATTATTTTGATAAGTTATGGAAAGAGCCTACACGAATAATGAAAAGAAATGAAGCTTAGCAAAACAATTAGGAATAGAAAAAGAAAAAACACATATAGCATGGTTTGAAAAAGAACAGTGTAAAAAAGTAATTGAGCTTGTAAAGAAAAAGTTGGGAGAGTGATAAACAAATGAAATTAAATAAATTAATAAGCCTAGAGAAAATAGTAAAAGAGATTCTACAAAATTCGCCTTTAGCAAGAGAAGATGATTGTTATTTAATATTCGAAGTAGTGCAAAGAACAAATCCAGAATTAGCTGGAACAAGTTTTGCAAATGTAATGTTTAAAGGCAAGTCTAAAGGAATAAGTTTTGAATCAATAACAAGGGCTAGGCGTAAAGTACAAAGAAATTATCCAGAATTAGTACATAAGGAAACAGAAGAAGCAAGACAAGCAGAACAAATAGAGTATATGGAGTATGCAAATGAAAAGCATATTCCAGGGTATTAGGAGGAAGTTGTGAAAAAATTAGAAGATATAACAGAACAAGATTTTATAGAATGTGTAAAAGAAGTTAGAAATGAAAAAATAACAAATGTAGCTCCATTGGGGTGGTGTCGGAGAAAATTTAATTTTATATGAAAATACAGAAAAACCCTTAGATGAAAATGGAAAAACTGTTAGTAGAAGTAGTCAATTATCATTTAGAAAATATTGTGACGAATGCGAATTGCTCATTACAGATAAATACGGAAATTTTCTTACTTATTCAAAATTAAACTTTGTATTTAGTGATGAATATATAGCAAAAACTTTTTATAAATTATTTGTTGATTTGAAACCTTGTATGGATAGAAAAATTGAAACAATAGAAGCAGAAATAGACTGGAAAAATGTTAAATTATCGAAAGGTTTTGAAATATTAGAAGCTTATGCAAATAGAGAAGCAGATTTAGTAGAAAAGATATAGGAGAAAAAATGTTAAGTAAGAAAAAGTTTGTAGAAATAATTGAAAAATTAAGAAAAGTAAATGACTTTGTTGATGAAGTAAATAATAAAGCAAGGCAATTAGATGATGCAATAATTTCAGATTTCTTTAATGCAAGCAGTTTATCAATATCACATGAAAATATCGTAGTAGAGTTACTAGAAGAAATGTTTAATGCAGATGATACATTGAGTTGGTGGCTATATGATTTAGACTATGGAAGAAAGTATGAAGATGGTTGCATACAAGATAAAGAAGGAAACAACATTGATTTATCTACTGTAGAAAAGCTATATGATTATTTAATAAAAGAACAGGGGGAAAATTTAAGGTGATAATAGTGGCTCAAGATAAAAGTATTATTGTAAATTTTGATAATATTGAAAATATTAGAATATATGCTTATGAAAATGCGGTTGCTATTCAAGCAATAGGTACAAGTTGTAATTCTAATGAATTTTATATGTTAGGTCTTTATAAAACAGAAGAAAGAGCAAAAGCAGTATTGAAAGAAATAGTAAATAAATATGGAAAATATGATATTGATGATTGCAATGCAGTAACTGTATTTCCAAAAGTATATGAAATGCCAGAGGATTAGCTTATGAAACAACTAGAAGATATGCCAGGTATATGCAAATATTGTGCAGGCTGTTTAAGGTTAGAAAGTGAAGATTTTAAATCAGTATACCGTTGTAAAGACTTTGAACCAATTAAAGAAAATTGGCACGAACTTGTTGAAAAGGAATTAAAGAAAAAATGAGTAATAAAAGTGCAAAGGAAAAGTTAATAGAACTATATGGAGCAGAATGTTTTATTGAAAAGTTACACTTAAG
>CANPZF010000049.1 GCA_947589015.1 uncultured Clostridia bacterium | reverse complement strand
AGAACGTCCCCTTTGGCAATCTAAGAACTTCCCCTTTGGCAACCCTTGGCAATTTAAGAGCGTCCCTTTTGGCAAGCACTAAGGAGTTTCAATTAAATCCTTCCAATATTTTTTGGGCATGAATTGCATTTGACATCTAGGATTTAATCGTTCTTTAATTGAAATTGTATTAAAAAAAGTCTTCCACAAATCTTGATAAAGTTTTTCTTCTTCAGTAATGCTAGGTATTTTTAACGTTTTACTTTCTATTATTTGATAAGAGAAATTATGATGAATAAAACATAATTCTCGATTTTTGTCGTGAATAATAAAATCTTGATTTGGTAAACGATTCATAAAATGATGGCCTAAAGGTTCTAAAATGAAATTGTCAGGATGTATAGAGGCATAAAATATATTATTACTAATTTCTTGAAATCTCAATAATCCTTTTAATTTATGACACTCCGAAAGAGCTCTTTTTCGAATATTTATTACTTTAAATACATAAGAAAGTGTAAGCATATTGTTTATAGATGGACCAATATCAAATCCATTGCATAAATATTTTAATATATACATTTCTTTTTGACTTTCATTTGAAAGAAACGCATAATAACTATTGTGTAATGCATCGTGTCCAATATTATTATAAATTCCATTAAGAATTCTAGTTGATTTTTTTTCATCTGTTTCTATATAAATTTTAGTATCTAAAAAATTAGAAATATAAGAATCTAGAGGAAAAATTTTTTGAGGTAATGTTTTATTAGAATAGCAGTCAAAAACAATAGTTAAAAGTCCATTAAAAGTATTATCATATAAAAAAGTTTTGTTTATAAGCTTCCAGTTAGGCATTTTATTTTATCCTCCTTTGTAGGGCTTAAAGTATCAAAAAGTGATAGTTGTTTAAACTGATTTTGTGGTAAACATAATCTCTCTTGATAAATCAAGTTTGTTTCAATAAAAGATTTTTTAAAAGTATTAATTTTATTAAAGTATTTTCCTTTACAAGTGATGAAGTACTTGGCTCTTTTTAAAACTACACCTAAATGTTTTAAAGCTTCAAAATCTAAAAGAAAAGAGCGTCTTGCAGAAATAATTTTTTTAGCTGATATTATTCCAATACCTGGAATTCTAAGTAATGTAAAGTAATCTGCAGTATTTATTTCTATAGGAAATTTATCAAGATGCCTTAAAGCCCAGTCGCATTTTGGATCTAATAAGTTATTAAAATTAGGGTGGCTTTCATCTAAAAGTTCTTCTGATTTAAATCCATAAAAACGAATAAGCCAGTCAGCTTGATAAAGTCGATTTTCACGAAGTAGAGGAGGAGATTCTAATGTTGGCAAATTCTTATCTTTGTTTACACTAACATATGCGGAATAATATACTCTTTTTAATTTTAGTTTTCTATATAATCCTTCTGATAATTTAAGTATTTTTAAATCACTCTCAGGAGTTGCACCAACTATTAATTGAGTTGTTTGACCGAGCAGGAACAAAATTGTTTTTAAATTTATTTTTATCTAATTGACTGTAATTGATTTCTTGAGATATATATGACATAGGCTCTAAAATACCCTTTTTTTCTTTTTGAGGAGCAAGTAATTTTAAACTGTCATTTGAAGGTAATTCAATATTAACACTCATTCTATCTACTAAAACTCCAAGTTTGTCTATTAATTCTTTACTGCTTCCAGGAATGGTTTTGCAGTGTATATAACCATTAAAATTATATTCTTTTCTTAAAATTGTTATTGTTTTTATTAACATTTCCATAGTATAGTCAGCAGAAACAATAACAGCAGAGCTTAAAAAAAGACCTTCAATATAATTTCTTTTATAAAAATTAATTGTTAAATCCGCTATTTCTTTTGGTGTAAAAGTAGCTCTTTTGACAGTATTACTACATCTATTGATGCAATATTTGCAGTCATATATGCAACTATTGCTAAATAATATTTTTAAAAGTGATATGCATCTACCATCAGCTCCCCAGCTATGACAAATACCAGAGAAATTTCCATTTCCAATTCCATTATTTCCATTTTTTCTTTTGCTTCCACTAGAACTGCATGAAGCATCATATTTAGCGGAATCAGAAAGAATTTGCAATTTTTCTAAAATATCCATAAAACTTTCCCCTCCGAACATTTGTGTCATCATATCACCTTTAAAATAAAAAGTCAAACATTTATTTGCTTAATTTGAATAAACTTAATTTTATTTTTTAAAGCCATTTTTTATGTATGTTGATTTTAGTTAAGTTTTTGATGAAAAATATTACATTTTGATTACAAAATAAAAAAATATTGAAATGAATAAAAGATATATGTTATACTAAAAAGCAGAAGGATAAATAAAAAGAAACGAGAGGAATATAATAGATGAAAATGAATGAAAAGGCTGAGACTGTAAGAGAGAGAGAGAGAGAGAGCTACACTTTAGGAAAATAAAAAAAAGAATAATAAATGTATATAATAAAAAAGATAGCATTAAACCACAAAAAAGTAGGTTTGAATGTTGTCTTTTTTGTGTTTATAAATATATAAATGACACATCATGAGATATGCAAAAAGTAAAAAAAATAATTGAAATAAAAGAAAAACAAAGGAGAGAGGAGAATTTCGAGGTGAAAAGAAAAGAGATGAAGAAAATGAAAATATCCTATGAAAATAAGGGTATAACGTTAATAGCCTTAGTTATCACGATAATAGTGCTATTAATTTTAGCGGCAGTAAGTATAGCAACATTAACAGGGGAGAATGGAATATTAAATCAAGCGTCAAGAGCAGCAGATAATACAAAAAATGCAACAGAGAAAGAGCAGGTGCAATTAGCATATGATACACAAATGTCAAAAAATATTGAGAATGGAAAATACACAGTGGACACAGATGATGTAGGAGGAGTGCAAGAAGAATTAGATAATTTAGAAACAGAAGCAACGGCAAAGGAAAATGGAGGAAGAATAGAAGTACAATTTCCCAGTGGAAATAAATATAGAATAAGAGAAGGAAAAGTAAAAGGACCAATAGAGGAAGCAAAGGTAGGAGAAAAAGTAGAAGGAGAAAATAAGGAATATTCAAATAATGGAATAGCAGAAATTCCAGTGGGATTTGCAATAGTGCCAGGACTAGATGATGTGTCAAAGGGATTGGTGATATCAGATGATGAAGGAGACACAGAGGAAGAAGGAAAAAAAGTATCAAATGGAAATCAATTTGTTTGGGTACCAGTGGAAAATTTTAGTGAGTTTGTGAGACAAGATTTTGGAAATCAAAACATAAAAGATTTTGTAACAGACAAAGCAGTAGATAAAAAATATTATGAGCCAAACCCAGAAAGTACAAATACAGGATATACAACAGATGAAACATTGAAAGAGGTAAAAAAGATGTATGCAAGTGTAAAAGAAAATGGAGGATTTTATATAGGAAGATATGAGGCAGGCGCAGAAGGAGGAAGTTATGACTCAAATACAGGATGGTCAGAAACAACAAAAGTAGTATGTAAAAAAGGAGTAACAGTGTATAATATAAAATGGGGAAAAAGTATGACGAGCGAAGAAGGAGGAGCAGTAGAGAAAGCAAGAAATTTTGTAAAAGAAACGTATGAGGAAAACAATGAAAAAGTAGGAGTAACAAGTACATTGTGTTATGGAGTGCAATGGGATGCAGTAATGAGATGGATAAGTAAAGATGAAGAATTAAAAGGATATTTAAAAAATAGTACAGGAAAAGGAGTTTATAGTACAAGTAAAGTAGCAAAAACAGGAAGCAAAGATGCATATCAAATGAAGAATATATATGATATGGCAGGAAATGTGTATGAGTGGACAATGGAAGCCTACGGCACTGACCACCGAGTTATTAGAGGAGGCATTTTCGACGTTAATGCCAGCAATAATCCAGTTTCTTACCGTGACTACATCTCTCCAGGTAGCAATTACGGCCGCTATGGATTCCGTCCAGCTTTGTACGTTAGGTAAAATTTTGAAAGAGTTCGAACGGAGAGTTTCAAGCTAAGTGTGTAAATTCAAAATATTAATATTATATTTAGGAATGAACTATATACATATTATACCTA
>CANPZF010000048.1 GCA_947589015.1 uncultured Clostridia bacterium | reverse complement strand
TTTAAGAACGTCCCTATTGGCAACCATTCGCAACCGTTGGCATAAGAACGTCCCTATTGGCAACCATCGCAACCTTTTGGTGAAATCGAAAAAAGTCGATGACTTTTTTTAGTTCGACAAAACTTCTTATTTTTTGCTATTGGAAAATATTGGAAATGATACTATAATAATAAAAGAAAAAACTAAAGGAGGAATTTATGGAATCAATTTATTATGAGAAGGACAAACTTCTAGTTTTTAAAATTTCGGATGAAATAGATGATTATAGTGTTCAAAAGATAAGGAGGAAAGCTGATTATGAAATTGAAAGATATATGCCTAAAAGAGTGGTATTTGATTTTGATAGTGTTACTTTTATGGATAGTGCGGGAATAGGCCTAATTATAGGGAGATATAAGTTTACTAATATGTTAGGTGGAAAGCTAGAGGTTGCAAATCTAACAGATAGTGTAAAGAAGATATTTGAAATGAGTGGAATTTTAAAATTAATTCCAGTAACAGAGTTAAATGAAGATGTGGACAAGTCTATAGATAAAATATATAAATAATATTTTAATAAGAAGCATAAAGGAAAAATAAAACAATTTTTTATTTCCGTTTGTGCTTTTGAACGAATCGAGAAAGGAACGAATTTAGAATGAAAAGTGAATTTGAAAATCAAATGAAACTAGAGTTTATAAGCAAAGCATCGAATGAAGCATTTGCAAGAATAACGGTAGCTGCATTTGCTTCACAATTAGATCCTACGATAGAAGAACTAGCAGATATAAAAACAGCAGTATCTGAAGCAGTAACTAATAGTATTATTCATGCTTATGATAATAGACAAGGAATTGTAAAAATAGAAGCAAAGATAAAAGATAATAAAGTTATAATTGAAATTTCAGATACAGGAAAAGGAATTGAGAATATTGATATTGCCAAAGAACCATTGTATACAACAAAGCCTAATTTAGAAAGATCTGGAATGGGATTCACTATAATGGAAAGCTTTATGGATAATGTACGAATAGAATCTATTGTAGGATTGGGAACTAAAATTACAATGGAAAAAGAAATTAAGGTTAAACAAGAAGAACAGGAAAATGAAAAACAAATGATTACGAAAGAATAAAAGAAAAGTAGGGGTAATTATGTACGAAAATGATACAAATTCAATAAAAAAAGCCCAAGAAGGAGATAAATTTGAATTAGAAAAATTGATAAAATATAATAATCGGACTTATATGGAGTATAGTAAAAAGATTTCAAGGAAGGGGCTATGAATTAGAAGATTTATACCAAATAGGTTGTATGGGATTTATTAAATCAATAAAAAGGTTTGATACAAATTTTGAAGTAAAATTATCTACATATGCTGTACCATATATGATAGGAGAAATAAAAAGATATATTAGAGATGATGGACCTATAAAGGTGAGTAGAAGTATAAAAGAGCTAGGTGTAAAAATAAGAGAATTACAAAAAGAATATATAAATAAAAAGGGAACGGAAATTAGCATAGATGAAATATCAAAACAGTTAAAAATATCTAAAGAAGATATAACATTAGCATTAGAAGCTACAAATACAGTAGAATCAATAGACAGTAATAGTTATATAGACTATAAAGATGGAAGTAATATTAGTTTAATAGAACAAATTTCAACAGATAAAAACGAAGAAGAATTAATTACCAATAAATTAGCTATAAGACAATTATTAAATGGATTAGAAAAAAGAGATAGAGAAGTTATTCTTTTAAGATTTTATAAAGAAAAAACACAAATGCAGGTCGCAAAAATATTAGGAATAACTCAAGTGCAAGTTTCTAGAATTGAAAGAAAAATTTTAGGATATATGAGGCAACATCTTTTAGAATGTGGGTAAATGGCTAAAAAGAAGGTGATAATATGAAAAAGGTTTTTATCTATTTTTTTGCATTTGTTTTCCTATGCTTTATTTTACCAGCTTTATTTACTAAAAGATATGTGCCAGTGTCAGTAAACCAAATAACAGTAGAAGAGGTAAAAGTAGATGATAATAATGAAGTAAAGGTAGATGATAATAATATAGAAGGAAGTAAACCAATAGAAGCTAGTAGAAAAATAAAATTATTACATAAAGAAACACAAGAAGTAGAAGAAGTTGATTTAGAAGAATATTTATGTCATGTAGTTTCAGCAGAAATGCCAGCAGATTATGAAGAAGAAGCATTAAAAGCTCAAGCAATTGTTGCAAGGACGTATACAATATATAAATCTAATAATAGGAAACATGAAAATGCAGATATATGTGATGACTCAGCATGTTGCCAAGCATGGATATCTAAAGAAAATAGATTGGCAAGATGGGAAGAAAGCAAAAGACAAACTAATTGGGAAAAAATTGAAAAATGTGTACAAGCCACTAGAGGAAAAATTGTAACATATCAAAATCAACCAATTAATGCATTTTTCCATTCAAATAGTGGAGGTACAACTGAAATACCAGTTAATGTTTGGGGAGGTACAAATTTTCCATATTTACAAGTAGTAGAAACTGCTGGAGAAGAAGGATATGCACAATATAGTTCAGAGGTAAATTTGACACAAAGTGAGTTATTAAATAAATTAAAAGAAAAATATTCAGATATTCAAATTAATTTTACAAATGCTGATGATATAAAAATCCTTGAATATACAGATAGTGGAAGAGTCAAAACAATAAAATTTGGAAATCATCAATTATCAGGAGTAGAATCAAGAACAATATTTGGATTAAGATCAACGAATTTTGAAGTGAAAAGTGAAAATGGAATTATAAATTTTAAAGTAAAAGGATATGGACATGGAGTAGGAATGAGCCAAACAGGAGCTAACACTATGGCAAAAGAAGGGAAAAATTGCGAAGAGATTATACATCATTTTTATGCAAACGTAGAAATAAATTCCATTTAAATGTATAATCTTCTAATTTTAGGAAATACTTGTAATAATAAAAGTATTTAAGGAGGATTATATGAGAAGAAATTCTAGATTAAAAAAGGATGGTTCAAAGACTTTAAATGATAAAATAATATTGTATAGTGGTATAGGAGTTGCTGTTCTTGCAGTTATTGTTTTAGGATTATTAATGTATAGCAAAAAATTAAGCAGTGATGTACAAAATAGTACATTATCATTAGAGCAAATGGCTAATATTGCAGGAGATAATGACAATGAGACTGAAAGTGCAAGTACAGAAATAGGTAAAAATATTGAAGAAGTTCAAAATGAAAGTAATGAAAACAAAGTAGAAAATAATGTAAATAATACATCAACAGGTAATAATATAGTTGAAAAGAGAATGAATGTAACAAATACAATTAATACAAATACAGTAAATAAAGCAAATAATAGCACAAATAAATTAAATACTACTAATACAAATAAAACAGCTGTAAATAATAATACAACTAATTCAAATGATACCAAAAAAGAACCAGTAAAAGAATTAACATTTCAAAAACCTGTAGAAGGGGATATAGTAAGAGAATATGCTAAGGAAAATCTTGTGTATTCAGAAACATTAAAAGAATGGGTAACTCACACAGGTATAGATATAAAAGCTGATAAGACAACTGTAGTTAAGGCATCTGAGGCTGGAACTATTAAATCTATAAAAAATGATCCTAGATATGGTTTGACTATAGTAATAGAACATGATAATAATTTTCAAACAGTGTATTCTAATTTATTAACTTCTGAATTTGTTGTTGAGGGAGAAAAAGTAGAAAAGGGACAATCTATTGGAACTGTTGGAAATACGGCTGTATTTGAGGTCGTAGATGAACCACATTTGCATTTTGAAATTTTAAAGGATTCTCTAGCAGTAGATCCTAGTATTTATATAAAATAAAAATTTATATTTAAAGTCAAGTGATGAATTTCCTTGGCTTTTTTTTATATTCATAAAAATTTATTTAAGTTTCAGTATTTTTTTAACTTGGGTAAATTGCACTTTTTATTCTACAATAAGGCACTAGGTAGTAGACATATTAGTTGATAAATCAATGCTTGATTGGAATGAAAAATAGAAATTCTTATATACAAAATTGAGGGATGTTCACGG
>CANPZF010000047.1 GCA_947589015.1 uncultured Clostridia bacterium | reverse complement strand
AATTATATTGGAAAAATAGTTGAAGTTAAAATAGATAGAAAAATGGGTTCAAAACATCCAACATACGGATTTATATATCCAGTAAATTATGGATATGTACCTAACACAATTGGTGGCGATGGAGAGGAATTAGATTGCTATGTATTAGGAGTGTTTGAACCCATAGATTTTTTTAAAGGAAAATGTATTGCTGTTATCCATAGATTAAATGATAATGATGATAAATTGATTATTGTTCCAGATAATTTATCATATACTAATGAACAAATAAAGGCATTAACAGAATTTCAAGAGAGATTTTTTGATAGCGAAATATTAAGATAAAATAAAAAAGAAATATATAAAAATTAAAATTTTATATGATTATATATGAATGAGGGAAAATATAATGGAGCAAATAAAATACAAATTAGAGAGAGTAAAAATAAAAGATAAAGATATTTTACATAGATTATTGCAATATTCATTATTTGAGGAAAGTTTAACAGATCAAAATGAAATGAATGATGAAGCAATATTTGAATATAAGTGGTTTGAAACTTACTTTAAGGACATTACTAGAGAAGCTTATTTTGTTAAAGAGGAAAATTCGAACAAATTGTTAGGTTTTGCTCTGGTAAATGAATATATGCAAAAAATAGAAAAAGGACATAGTATAGCAGAGTTTATGGTAATTCCCAAATATAGAAGATTAAAAATAGGAAAGAGAGTTGCAGTAGAGATTTTTAACATGCACAAAGGTAATTGGGAGGTTAAGCCATCTTATGGAAGTAAAATAGCATTTTCATTTTGGAAAAATGTTATAGATGAATATACAGAAAATAATAATTTTTTTGAAGATGGAATATTTATGTTTGATAATAAATGAAGCTAAATAAAAGAAGGTAAGGAAATAAATTATGGAATTATTAAGAAATATATTTGCCATTGTATTTTATATATTATTTTTTGTTTGGGTATTTTTTAAAATAAATAATAGTATTTTAGTAAATAAATTAAAGGGTAAAGAAAATTACAAGGAAACAAAGAAAAATGCAAAAGATAAAAAATTATCAAAATATCTATTTAGAATTAATTTAGGTATTGTAATTACACTTGCCATATATTTAGGTATTGGATTAATGATAGGGATTTTTATATTATTTATGATGTTTATTACTTTAGGAGGAGCTGCTTATGTTGATACAGGTGCGGATTCAACATTTTATGATAATTTGATTCAATTTGCAGGTAATTACTTTAGTCCGTTTATCTATATTTTATATGTTTTATATACTAGTGTATATATTTTTTTAGTAAGAGCAATATATATTAATTTTTTAGTCAACAAACAATTAAAAAATAAAGAACAATCAATTCAATAAAATTACAATATTGCAAAAGAATTTTTGCTTGTTAGAATAAAATGAATACATAAAAGAAGTTAGCAATTGGGGCGAAATTTATAGATATATAAAGGAGATAGAAGTTAAATGAAAGTATTAATGGGAACGAAAAATCCAGGAAAAATAGAAGGAGCAAAACAAGCTTTTGAAAGATATTTTAATAATGTTGAAATAGAAGGAATACAGGTAATTTCAGATGTAGGAGATCAACCATTGAATGAAGAAATACTACAAGGTGCTAAAAATAGAATAAAGAATTTAAAAGAATATGCAAAAAATAATAATATGAAAGCTGATTATTTTGTATCAAGTGAAGCAGGAATCACCAATTTATTAGGAGAATGGATTGATATAAATTGTGTAGTGGTGGAAAGTAAAGAAGGACGACAAAGTGTAGGAACAAGTCAAGGATTTCCAATTCCAGATAAGTACATAGATGAAATAAAGAAAACTGAACTTGGAAAAGTTATGGATAAAATATTTAGTGGAAAGGAATTAGGCAGGGGAAAAGGTGGAATAAGTTTTCTAACAAAAGATGAAGTTTCAAGAATTGATTTAACAAGAAATGCTTTTATTATGGCTTTAACAAAACATATAAATGGAGATATATGGAGATAAATTTAGTAGGTCAAAAAATATTTGACAGACTTACAATAATATGTTACAATTAAAAACATAATTAAGAGTTTACCTAGAAGTAATAAACTTTGAGCGGTAAAGGGTAACAAAGATATAAATGTTACTTACACTTATAAAGTAAGATTATATAAAGTCTTGCAAAGGAGTCTTAAAGATTCTTTTAGCAAGACTTTTTGGATTAAGGAGGGTGATATAAATTGAATGCAAATGGAGAATTAAAACTCGTATTTCCAACAAAAGAATATAAAGAACAAGTAGAGGAAATTTACAAATAAATACTTAAAAATTATGATTGGAGATAACTAAAATGGCGAAAATTATATTGATATGTGGACCACAAGCTGTTGGAAAAATGACAGTTGGGCAAGAATTAACTAAAATAACAGATTTAAAATTACTTCATAATCATATGACAATAGAACCGTTATTAAAAATATTTGAATATAAGTCAAAAGAATTTAAAGAATTAAATAGCATGTTTAGAAAACAAATATTTGAAAAATTTGCCAATAGTGGTAAATATGGGCTGATATTTACATATGTGTGGGCTTTTAATATGCAAGAAGATTGGGATTATATTAAGAGTATTTTTGATGTATTTGAAAAAAATGGAGGAGAAACATATATTGTAGAACTAGAGGCTGATTTAAACGAAAGAATTTTAAGAAATAAAACAGAAAATAGATTACAAAATAAACCAACTAAAAGAAATATTGAGTGGAGCGAACAAGAATTATTAAATAGTGTAGATAAGTATAGATTAAATTCGCAAGATGGTGAAATAAAACATAAAAATTATATGAGAATAGATAATACAAATTTATCAGCTGAGGTTGTTGCTAAAATGATAAAAGATGAATTTAAATTATAGAAATGAGGTAGAAAAAAATGAGATATTTTAAAAAAATATTAGGAGATAGAATATATTTATCTCCAAGAAATATAGAAGATGTAGAAAAATTTACAGAGTGGATGAATGACTTTGAAGTTACAGATTATACTGGAAGAAGTGGGCAACTTATGTCATTAGAAGGAGAAAGAAAATATTTGTTAGAAAATGTAAATCCAGAGGCTACATTTTCAATTATAACTATAGATGAAGATAAATTAATTGGAACTATTAGCTTAGAAAGAATTGATTATATGAATAGAACAGCAACATTAGGTATTTTTATTGGAGATAAAGAGTATTTAAGTAAAGGATATGGAACAGAAGCTATCAGATTATTATTAGATTATGGATTTAATTATATGAATTTACATAGCATTAAATTACATGTAATGAGTTTTAATGAAAGAGCATTAAAATGTTATAAAAAATGTGGATTTAAAGAAACAGGGAGGATTCGTGAAAATAAATTTATTAATGGCAAATATTATGATACAATAGCTATGGATATTTTAGAAAATGAATTTGGTGAAAGCTATATAAGAAATAAAAACATAAAGTAATATATATTTTTGAAATATATGAAGATAGAATAGTGAGGGAAGAATTTTGATAGATACAAAAATAGTTACAGCAATAATATTAGTCGCAGGTAATAGTACAAGGTTTGGACAAAATAGAAATAAAAATTTTGAAAAAATAAATGGAAAAACAGTATTATATTATAGTTTAAAAGCATTTGATAAAAACAAATATATAGATAATATAATAGTAGCAACAAAAGAAGAAGAAATTTCAAAAGTAAAAGATATTATACAACAAGAAAATATTACAAAAAGTATAAAAATAGTAATTGGTGGAAGCACAAGAAAACAATCTGTATATAATTGTATAAAAGATGTAAACTCAGATATTGTAATTATTCATGATGGAGCAAGACCAATGATAAAGCAAGAATATATAAATAAATGTATTGAAAATATGGATAAATTCAAAGGAGTAACAATTGGAGTAAAATCAAAAGATACAATAAAAATAACTGACGAAAACAATATTGTTATAAATACAACCAAAAGAGCTAATACATGGATAATTCAAACACCGCAATGTTTTGATAGAAAAATTTTATTGAAAATGCACAATAAATATAAAAATGGAGACGTAACAGATGATTGTGAATTACTAGAGATTGATAATCATAAAATTAAAATTGTAGAAGGAGATTATACAAACATAAAAATTACAACTTATGGAGATCTTAGTATTGCTAAAGAATTTTTAAAACAAAATTCATAATTATTGTTATGTATTTATGAAGTAAATGAAAAAAGAAAATTGTACAGACTTATATTTAACAGTAAATAAAGAAAATGTAAATGCAATAAAAGTCTACGAGGATTTAGAATTCAAAGTAAAGAGTATGGCATATTCAATGCAAATATAAAAAGGAGAACAAAAAATGATAATAGAAAGTAAAAGATTAATTTTAAGGGATTGGAAAGATGAAGATATAGATGATTTAGTTGAAGGACTCAATAATATAAATGTTGCTAAATGGCTGGCTGGAGTTCCAGTTCCATACACTAAAGAAGATGCTAAGAATTTTATTGAAATGATAAAAAATCAAAATGAAAAAGTTAAAATATCTTTAGCAATAGTATTAAAAGAGAATAGTAAGGTAATAGGTGGAACTGAATTAAGAAATATAAATAAGAAAGATGGAACTGCAAGTGGTGGTATATGGTTAAACGAAAAATACCAAAAAAACGGATATGGTACAGAAGCTTTTTCTGCTAGAATAAAATATGCTTTTGATGTATTGGGATTAAGAAGAATAGAAAATGGATACTTTGTTAATAATGAAAAATCAAAGAGAATGCAACAAAAACTTGGATATAAATATGAGGGGATAAGGAGAAAAAAATATTTATGTTTGGCAACTAATGAATATGTAGATGAATGTATTACAGGTTTATTAAAAGAAGAATTTATAGAGTGGAAAGAAAATAATTAATTCTCTACAAATCAAGTAGACATAAACACAATAAAAAAGGAGATAAGTTAAATGATAGATTTACATATGCATTCGTTATATTCTGATGGAGATAAAACAATAGAAGAAATATTAAAGATGTGTGAGAAGCAAAAGTTAGAATATATATCAATAACAGACCATAATACATGTAAAGCGTATTCAGATGAAACAATAAAAAGTGATATATTCAGAGGTAAAATTATAAAAGGTGCAGAAATGAATGCAACATTTAAAAATAAAAAAATTGAGATATTAGCTTATAATATAA
>CANPZF010000046.1 GCA_947589015.1 uncultured Clostridia bacterium | reverse complement strand
ATTTTTGGGGGTAAGGGGGAACTATGTTTTTTTATCTATTTTTGTTTTATTTTTTTACTTTTATTTTCAAATTAATGGTTTAAAAATTAGCTATGAAAATGCTTATATATTAATATATTTTGTCAAAACATATCTGGGGTGTAACAATCCGGGTCTTGACTGCAAATATTAATATATAAGCATTTTTGGCATATTCTAAGTTTGTAACCATTATCCTGTAACGATATAGTTGATAGTGATATGATAATATATTGAAAGTTACTTGATTTTATGTTATTATTTAACAAAATAAATAGTAATTAATGAGGAGACATATTTTATGAACGAAAAAGAGAAAATGCTAGCTGGACAATTGTATGATGCAAATTATAACGAAGATTTAATAAAAGAAAGATATATAGCTAAAGATAAATGCTATGACTATAATCAATTAAAACCATCAAATCACACACAAAAAACAAATATTATAAAAAGTTTATTTGGAAAAACAGGAAATACATTTACTATTGAACAACCCTTTATGTGTGATTATGGATACAATATTGAGATTGGAGAAAGTTTTTATTCCAACCATAATTTAATTATACTTGATGGTAATAAAGTCGAATTTGGAGATAATGTATTTATTGCACCGAACTGTGCTTTTTATACAGCAGGTCATCCACTAGATTTTCAAAGAAGAAACCAAGGATTAGAATATGCTAGACCAATTAAAGTTGGTAATAATGTATGGATTGGTGGAAATGTTGTTGTACTTCCTGGGGTAACAATTGGAGATAATGTTGTAATAGGAGCAGGCAGTATTGTTAATAAAGATATTCCATCAAATGTAGTAGCAGTAGGAAATCCTTGTAAAGTTATTAAGCAAATAGATAATTAGTATTGTATAGAGGATATTTTATGGATAGACAAATTTTGCATGTAGATGTTAATAATGCTTTTTTAAGTTGGACAGCAATTGAAATGTTAAAAAATGGTAGTAATATTGATATTAGGAAAGAGCCATGTATTATAGGTGGAGATGAGAAAAACAGGCGAGGAATAGTTATTGCTAAAAGTATGAAAGCAAAGGAATATGGTATAGTTACAGCAGAATCTATTTATAGTGCAAAGAGTAAATGTCCATGGATTAAAATATACAGAGGCTTAAAACACTCTCAATATAAAGAATATTCAAATAAATTATATAATTTATTAAATGAATATACTGACATTATAGAAAGATTTTCCATTGATGAGTGCTTCCTTGATGTGACAGAACATTTAAAAGGTCATACATTATTAGAAATAGGAAAAGAAATAAATGCTAGAGTAAAAAAAGAACTAGGATTTACTGTTAATGTAGGAGTTGCACATAATAAATTGTTGGCAAAAATGGCGTCAGATTTTAAGAAACCAGATAGAGTACACACATTATTCGAAGATGAGATAGAATCAAAAATGTGGATATTACCAATTTCTGAACTTTTTATGTTAGGAAAAAAGACAGCGCCTAAGTTAAATAGTATGGGAATAAATACTATTGGAGATTTGGCAAGATATGATAGATATGAAATAATTAAGAAATTTGGGAAATATGGTAGTTTAATATGGGAATATGCAAATGGTATTGATAATTCAGAGGTTAAATATATAAGGGAATTACCGAAAAGTATAGGTCATTCAATAACATTGCCAGAAGATATTACTAGAATTGATAAATTAGAACCTATATTATTAACACTAACAGAACATGTAGCTTTTAAAATGAGAAAATACAATTTATTAACAAATACTATTAATGTACAGTTAAGAAACAATCAATTTAAAAATTTTTCACATCAAAAAAAACTTTTATATAGTACATCAAGTACAAAAGAAATATATAAAACAGCCAAAGAAATTTTAAGTGAAATGTATAAAAAGAGAATGCCAATTAGATTGATAGGAATAAAAGTAGATAATTTAATAAATAAAGAAAATGAGCAAATATCATTTTTTTCAAATAATAATGTACAAGATAGTGAAAAACTAGATAAAACATTAGATGAGATAAAAAATAAATTTGGATTTAATTCTATTACTTTGGCTGGAACATTAGAAACTTCACAAGATATAAAACTTATTTCAACACAATAACGATAAAATCAAGAGATATAAAACAGTAAATCATTATAACAAATAAAAAGTAAAATTTGACGAATATATCAATTTGCTATATTTATAAAAATATGGTATAATTTAAATAGGTATGTAAAATGGCAAAGTAAACGAAAGTTTATGACGCAAAGCCATAGGTCTAAAAGGAGATAATCCTCAAGATAGCTAGGTTGCCTTCCAAATTATAAAAATGGAGGGGATTTTTTATGGAAAAGAAAAAAATAAAATTATGCAAAAAAATAATACTATTTTTAGTAATAATCATTCTAATATTAGTAATTGCCTTTATTTCATATAAGGTATATTTACGTATTGATATTGATAGACGATATAACGAGTTTGAAAAAGTTCAAGCTATAGAAACAAAAGGAACACTATCATATGTGAAAGATGAAAACTATTCTAAAGTAGAAAATATGGACTATATAACTCAAGATGGAATTGGTGTTAAAGTAGATTCAATAAGCTTAAATGATGATACATTTTCTGCAAATATTGATTTTAAATTTGAAGAAGAATTTGATTATAGGACTTTAGGATATGGATATGCTATATATGATGAAAATAAAAATATTTATGAAATATATTCAAGGATGCATATGGGAACAAATGAAAAGTATGATTATAATTCAATATTTATGCAACGTGAACTTGGAGTATATAATAAAAAAGACATATATAGTATATATTTATCAGATAGAGCAGGAATGACTAGTGAAGAGATAAATGAAAATGAAAAAACTACAATAAATAAAATAACGACTGAAGCTAAAGATAAATTTCCTCTAAGTAAAAAGATTTACATTAAAATATTTGATTTGGGATATTATACAATAGATAAAGATGAAAATGGAAAATATGATCCAAGAAGTGCAACAAATATAAATTTAAGTGATGCAAAATGGTTATTTGAATTTGATATTCCAGAAGAAATGAATAAAAGAGAAACAATAGAATTGAAACTAGCAAATGAAATTCCTGGGTTAACAATAACGAATATGACTTTAACAGATACAAAATTAGTTATGAACTTTAAATCAGAGGAATATGTAAATTTGATAAGTGCAGGAAAAGATATGCCAGGAGAAGAATTTATGAATAAATGTAAAGAAATGTTAAACATTACAGATGAGGAAGGAAAAGTCTACCAAGATATGGGTGGAGGTACAACAGGCGAAAGTGAATATAAAATGTCCATTAATGCAACTAAAAAAGACTTAGCCAAAAAATTATTCATTAATTTTAAAGTTGGAGATAAACAATATAAAAGTGAACTAGTAGAAGACAAAAAATAAGTTTTTGATAAAATATTACATTTTGATTACAAAATAAAAAAATATTGAAATAAATAAAAAGTATATGTTATACTAAAAACAGAAAGAAAAAGAAATGAGAGGAATATAATAGATGAAAACGAATGAAAAGGTTGAGACTGTAAGAGAGAGAGAGAGAGAGAGAGAGAGCTACACTTTAGAAAAATAAAAAAAAGAATAATAAAAGTATATAATAAAAAAGATAGCATTAAACCGAAAAAAAGTAGGTTTGAATGTTGTCTTTTTTGTGTTTATAAATATATAAATGACACGTCATAAGATACGGAAAAAATAAAGCCAAAAACAAAATAATTGGAATAAAGAAAAAACAAAAGAGAGAGGGGAATATTGAGATGAAAGAAAGGAAAAAAATGAATTTAAAAATGGAAGGAAAAAAAGAAAATAAGGGTATAACACTAATAGCCTTAGTTATCACGATAATAGTGTTATTAATCTTAGCGGCAGTAAGTATAGCAACATTAACAGGAGAAAATGGAATATTAAATCAGGCGTCAAGAGCAGCAGATAATACAAAAAATGCAACAGAGAAGGAGCAGGTGCAATTAGCATATGATGCACAAATGTCAAAAAATATGGAGAATGGAAAATACACAGTGGGCACAGATGAAGATGACATAAAAGGATTGCAAGAAGAATTAGATAATTTGGATACAGGAGCAACAGCAAATGGAAATGGAGAAAAAATAGAAGTAGTATTTCCAAGTGGAAATAAGTATAGAATACAAGGAGGGAAAGTAAAAGGACCAATAAGGCAAGCAAAAGTAGGAGAAAAGGTGGAAGGAGAAAATAAGGAATACACAAACAAAGGAACAGCAGTAATCCCAGTAGGATTTGCAATAGTGCCAGATTTAGACGATGTGTCAGAGGGGTTGGTAATATCAGACAAAGCAAATGATACAAAAAATGAAGGAAATCAATTTGTATGGGTGCCAGTGGAAGATTTTAAGGAGTTTGTGAGACATGATTTTGGAAATCAAAATATAACAGATGAAAGGTTTGTAACAGACACAGTAGCAAGTAGTAAATATTATGAGCCTACCCCAGAAAGTACAGATACAGAATATGCATCAAAAGAAACATTAGAGGAAGTAAAAAATATGTATGCAAGTGTAAAAGAAAATGGAGGATTTTATATAGGAAGATATGAGGCAGGAAGTGAAAACAGTAAAGTAGTATGTAAAAAGGGAGTTAAGGTGTATAATTATATAGAATGGTCAGATAGTAGTGAGATGACAAAGGAAACAGGAAAAGCAGTAGAGAAAGCAAGAAAATTTGCAGAAGAAAAAGGATATAAAAATGTAACAAGTACATTAGTATATGGAGTGCAATGGGATGCAGTAATGAGATGGATAAGTAAGGATGATACATTATCACAATATTTAAAAGAAAGTGGAGAAAAAGGAAACTATTCTTCAAATAAATTATTAGAAGGAGGAACAGGAAGCAATGAGGCATATCAAATGAAGAATATATATGATATGGCAGGAAATGTGAGCGAATGGACAATGGAAGCCTCCTCCACTAGCTCCCGAGTTCTTAGAGGAGGCTATTACGGCAGTAATGCTAACACCTATCCAGTTTCTAGCCGTGTCAGCGTCTATCCACTCATCGGCGACTTCTACTGTGGATTCCGCCCAGCATTGTACGTTAGGTAAAATGGAACATTTTGGTGAGAGAGTTTCAAGCTAAGTGTGTAAATTCAAAATATTAATATTATATTTAGGAATGAACTATATACATATTATACCT
>CANPZF010000045.1 GCA_947589015.1 uncultured Clostridia bacterium | reverse complement strand
AAGAATTTCTAAGTCATGTATCAAGCCGAGTCGTGTAAAGAAAAAGAATATATTAATAATCATTTTTCCGTGAACATCCCTCAATTTTGTATATAAGAATTTCTATTTTTCATTCCAATCAAGCGTTGATTTATCAACTAATATATCTACTACATGATGCCGTATTGTAGAACAAAAAGTGAGAAGTGCCAAAGTTACAAAAAAATACCGAAATTTAAAAAATTCTAATATTGATATATTAAAGAAAATTATATATAATATATTTATAAACTTAGGAGGAAAAAATTAAGGATGAGAAAAACTAAGAAAAATAAAACAGTTAATACAATAACATTAATTATATTGTTAATAATATTATATTTTGCATATGAATTTTATCAAAGTAACAATTTTAATTCATTTGTAAAAAGTGAATCAAAATTATATGTTGCAAAGTTTGAAAGGGATAATGAAATAAAATATTCTAAACATCGAAGTTATAAAATAACAACACAAGAATATGAAGATGCAATGTTTTTAAAAAAAGTAGCAGTTAAAAAAAATACACCTTATAAAGTAAGCTGTATGGTAAAAACTAATAATGTTGAATCAGAAAAACAAAACACGGGAATAGGTGCACAAATAGCAATTGTAGGAACAACCGAAAGGTCAACTGCAATACAAAATACAAACGATTGGCAAAAATTAGAACTAATATTTAATTCTAAAGATAGAGAATATGTAGAAGTTGCATTTAGACTAGGAGGATATTTAGGAAATGCTAAAGGAGAAGTGTGGTTTTCAGATATAGAAATGGAAGAAGGAATAGCAGAAGAAAATAATGAATGGAAATTTGCATGTTTTATATTTGAAAATACAGATGTAAATATAAACCAAAAACAGATTAAATTAAATGTAACTCAGAGAGATATTGATGATATAGTAAATACAATAGGCAGGTTTGAAAAATCATGCAAAGAATTATCAAAACAAAAAATGACAGCTAAATGTGATGTTTATAGAATAGAAGAACCAATAACAACTTTGTCATATGATCAAGAATTTGGATATTATGTAGCTCCAGAGGATGTAGAACAACAAATAAAATCAACTATAGAAGGTAAAGATTATGACCATATTTTTATAGTGGTAAGATTAGGCGATGAGCAGCATGAAAATGATATTCAAATAAATGATTGGATAGGTTTAGGATATATGGACTATTATGGAATGGGATACTCAAATATACGTTTACCAAATGATGCTCAAAGTTATGTATATAGATATAATTCAAGAATTAATCTGTTTCCAGAGGAAGTTTTTTTACATGAATTTTTACACTCATTAGAAAGAACATCAAAAGAATATGGATATGAAATACCAGCATTACATGATTATGAAGCGTATGGATATAAATATGAAGCATTAATAGGAGAAAAAAGATGGTATACAGACTATATGAATTCAGATATATTGAATCAGGGAACAAGCCAAAGAATAGGACTACCTGAGAAAGTATATACATTAAAACCAGCCAAAAAATCAGATTTTAAATACAACTATAAAATAGATGAGTTCAAACAACCAGAAAATATAATAGAGGTAATTAAAGAACTAATAAATAACGTAATAGGGAAAGTAAAATATATATTATAGAAAAAGAGGGAGAACAGTTGAAAGTATCAGATTTTAAATATGAATTACCAGAAGAACTAATAGCTCAAACACCAATAGAAAAAAGAGATGAATCAAGATTAATGGTATTACACAGAGAGGGTAAAACAATAGAACATAAAAAATTCAAAAATATAATAGAATATTTAGAACCAGGTGATGTTTTAGTAAGAAATAATACAAAAGTAATACCAGCTAGAATTTATGGAAAAAAAGAAACGGGAGCTAATGTTGAATTTTTACTATTAAATAATATAGAAGGAGACATTTGGGAATCTATAGTAAGACCTGGAAATAAGTTACATGTAGGAACTAAAGTAATATTTGAAAATGGGTTATTAGAAGCAGAAATTTTAGAAGTAATGCCAGGAGGCACAAGAAAGGTACAATTCAAATACAAAGGGATTTTTAATGAAATATTAGATAAAATTGGACTAATGCCATTACCTCCATATATACATGAAGAATTAAAAGACAAAGATAGATACCAAACAGTATATGCGAAATATGAAGGTTCAGCGGCAGCACCAACAGCAGGACTGCATTTTACACCAGAATTATTAGAAGAAATACAAAATAAAGGAATAGAAATAGCAAATGTAACTTTACATGTTGGAATAGGAACATTTAGACCAGTAAAAGAAGAAACAGTAGAAAAACATCAAATGCATTCAGAACATTATTACATAAAACAAGAAGATGCTGAAAAAATAAATAGAGCAAAACAAAATGGAAAAAGAGTAATTGCGGTAGGTACAACATCATGCAGGGTATTAGAAACTATAGCAGATGAGAATGGACATGTTGAGGCAACTGAAGGGGATACAAAAATATTTATTTATCCAGGATATAAATTTAAAATATTAGATGGATTAATAACAAATTTTCATTTACCAGAATCTACGTTGCTTATGCTTGTATCAAGTTTAGCAGGAAAAGATTTTATAATGAATGCATATGAGGAAGCAGTGAAGAAAAAATATAGATTTTTTAGTTTTGGAGATGCAATGGCTATTTTTTAAAATATATTAATACAAGGAGGAAAAATGAAACCAGCAGTAACATATGAATTATTACACGAATGTAAGCAAACAGGTGCAAGAAGAGGAGTAATACACACACCACATGGGGATATACAAACTCCAGTATTTATGCCAGTTGGAACACAGGCAACAGTAAAGTCAATGACACCAGAGGAATTAAAAGAAGAAGTAAAGGCGGAAATTATATTATCAAATACATATCATTTATATTTAAGACCAGGAAGTAAACTAGTAAGAGAAGCAGGAGGATTACATAATTTCATGAGATGGGACAGGCCAATACTTACAGATAGTGGTGGGTTCCAAGTATTTAGTTTAGGGGAATTAAGGACAATAACAGAAGAGGGAGTAGAATTTAAATCACATTTAGATGGAAGCAAACATTTCTTTTCTCCAGAATCGGTAATGGAAATAGAAGAAGATTTGGGAGCAGACATTATAATGGCATTTGACGAATGTGTAGAATATCCCGCAACATATGAATACACAAAACAATCAATGGAAAGAACAACTAGGTGGGCTATAAGATGTAAAGAGGCACACAAAACAGAAAATCAAGCTTTGTTTGGAATTATACAAGGAGGATTTTATGAGGATTTAAGGAAAAAAAGTGCAGAAGACTTAATAAGTTTAGATTTACCAGGATATGCCATTGGAGGAATTAGTGTAGGAGAGCCTAAAGAGGAATTCTTGAAAATGCTTAACTATACGGCACCATTAATGCCAAAAAATAAACCTAGATATTTGATGGGAGTAGGAACACCAGATTATTTGATAGAAGCGGCAATGGCAGGAATAGATATGTGTGATTGTGTGTTACCAACAAGAATTGCGAGAAATGGAACAGCAATGACATGGAATGGTAAAGTAGTAGTAAGAAATGCAACGTATGAAAGAGATTTTAGACCATTGGATGAAGAATGTGATTGTTATACTTGTAAGAATTATACAAGGGCATATATAAGGCATTTAGTGAAAGCAAATGAAATTTTAGGAATAAGGTTATTATCAATACACAACCTAAGGTTCTTGACTAATTTGATGGAAAGGGTTAAAATAGAAATAGAGGGAGATAATTTAGGAACATTCAGAAATCAATTTTATAAGAAATATGGTTATAATTAGTAAGAATTGGGGGGATACAAATGAAACTAGTACAAGAAGAATTTACTAAAAAGAAAGATAAATCAAAAATAACGACAGTAATATTAATATTAATATTTATAATAATATTGGTTATCATAGGAATTTTAGCAGCTATTACTCAAATAAAAAATGCTGTTTTAACAATTGCTGTTGATGGAGTGTATCAGCCCGATTTAGTAGAGGAATTTCTGTTTGAAAATGGAAAAACTTATATAAAAATAAGAGGAATTGCAGAATATTTAGGATATGAAAGCTATAATGGTGAATATAATAATAAGTCAGAAAATCCAAGTAAATGTTATATTCAAAATGAAAATGAAATAGTTAATTTTTCATTAGCATCTAAAAAGATATATAAATTAGATTTAGAAAAAGAATTAAACTATGAATATTATTATATAGATGAAGATATTATGGCAAGAGGGGGAGCTTTATATACAACAGTAGATGGATTGCAGAAAGCATTTAATGTATCTTATATTTATGATCAATCTACAAATACTATAAATATATATACATTACCATATTTAATATCATTATATTCAAGTAATGTATTAGATAACAATTATATAGAAATGAGTCAAGAATTTAATGATCAAAAAGCTATTTTGCAAAGTATGTTAATAGTAAAAAGGAATAATTATGGAGTAATAAATATACAGACAGGAGAAACCATAATAGAACCTAAATATGATAAAATAAGTTTTATACCTACAATAGGAGACTTTTTAGTTTCAAGTAATAATAAAATGGGAATTATATCAAAAGACAAATCTATGAGAATACAATTAATATATGACAGTATAGAATTAATAGATAGTGATGAGGGATTATATTTAGTAAAAAAAGATAATAAATATGGAGTTATAGATTCAAGAGGAAATGTAAAAATATATATTGAATATGACAAAATAGGAATAGATGCTCAAAAATTTACGCAAAATAATATAAAAAATGGATATATTATAGCTAATAATTTAATACCAGTGTGTAAAGATGATTTATGGGGAATGTATGATAAAACTGGAAAACTAGTAGTAGATTTAGAATATACTAATTTTGGATATACAGCAAATACAAATAAAGATGCTATGAATTTACTTGTTATACCAAATTATGATGTAATAGTTGCAGAAAAATCCGGAAAATATTTATTATTAAATTCATATGGGGAAAAGGTCTTACCAGTGCTAGTCGATGATATTTATATGACTATGGAATCTGGTGAATACAAATATTATATATTAGCAAATGATAGACCAAGAGATGCTGAAAAATATTTGGATAATCAGGGAATTGTGGCAAAAGATGAAAATGGTATTGTATTAAATGATGCTACAAGAAATGATAATAATACACAAAAGAGTAAATCTAATCAAACTGATGAAAATAACAGTAGTGAGGAACCTCCTCAAGAGGATATTCAAGAACCTGAAGAGAATATTCAAGAAACTGAAGATGATAACGATAGTATGGAATCAACAGAGGATAGTGAAGAATAAATGGTATAAAAAAACTAGATATTATGTATTTAATAATATCTAGTTTTTTTAATATTTTTTGACAAAATTTAATAAAAAAAGTCATGAAGTACATAACTTTATG
>CANPZF010000044.1 GCA_947589015.1 uncultured Clostridia bacterium | reverse complement strand
AGAGAGAGAGAGAGAGAGAGAGAGCTATACTTTAGAAAAATAAAGAGTAGCTTAATTAGCGAAGAAAAAAAGAAAATAGAAAAAATAAAAAAAGATAGTGATATAAATCATGTAAAAAAACATGGTTTGTGTTGCTATCTTTTTGTGCTTTAAAAAGATAAAAAGTTATTAACATTAAAAAATAAATAAAAGGAAGAGAAAGGAGAGAAAGAAAAAATGAAAGTAAAGGAAGGAGAAAGAATGAAATATTGGCTATTAAAAAAAGAAAAAGGAATAACACTAGTGGCATTAGTTATTACGATAATAGTATTGTTAATACTAGCAGGAGTAAGTATAGCAACATTAACAGGAGACAATGGTATATTAACTAAAGCATCAAAAGCAAAAGAGGAAACAGAGGCAGCATCAAGAAAAGAACAAGATGATATAGAAGAAATTCTAAGTACATTAGATGACTATGAAGGAGGAAGTCTGGAAGGATTGACCAAAGACCAAAAGGTAAAATATGTAAATTCACCAAGACTATTATCAGGAATGAAAAAGATAATGTTTACAGACCCAACCAATAGTGAAAAGGGGAGGACATTAAGAAGTGGAGATGTAGAATTTAAAGAAGATAGTTGGTATAATTATGATGAAAAGAAGTGGGCAAATGTAGAAACAGAAGATGGAAGTATGTGGGTTTGGATACCAAGATTTGCATATAAAATAAATAGTGAAAATCAAACAGTACATGTAAAATTTTTAATAGGAACAACAGACAAATATTTTGATAAAGATGGAAATGAACAAACAGCGAAAAGAGTAACAGAAAGTGGAGTAAATACAAGTAATGATTATTATGTTCATCCAGCATTTACGAATGAAAAGGCCGTAGACTTTAAAAATGGAGGATGGGATAGAGAATTAAGAGGAATATGGGTAGCAAAGTTTGAAGCAGGATATGCAAAAGGAAATAATGATGTAACAGTAAAAGCAACGGATTTAAAATATAGCCAATCTTCAGTATGGGTAGGAGGAGCAGAAAGACGGAAATTCAGATGGTACTGATACAGCCAGAAACTGGTTAGATGGAATATATGGAACAACAAAAACTACAATAAAATATCCAGTATTTATGGGAACAACATATTCAATGAATTATATAAATCATAATGATGCATTTTTATTAGCAAGAGAAATATCATCAGCGGGAAACCCATATGGATTATCAACAGCAGCCGATAGTCATATGATGAAAGATAGTGAATGGGGAGCAGTAGCATATTTAAGCAAAAGTCAATATGGATTAGGAAAAACAGATATATTTATAAATAATATAAGTTTAAATGGAGGAGGAAAAGAAAGAACGTCAAATGAAGGGAAAACAGGAGTAGAAAGTGTATATGCAATGACAGGATTAACAATTAATGATGAGCAAGAAAAATCAAAAGTAATAAGTGGAACGAAAGAAATAGTAGATAAAATAAATAAAGTAACAGGAAATACACCAACAACAGAAAAAATATATACATGGGAACAGGCAACAGGAATAAAGGCGAGTACAACAGGAACAATATATGGGATATATGATTTAAGCGGAGGATTATGGGAAAGAACAGCGGCATATGTTGCAAATGATAATGATAACTTGAATAAATATGGAGCAAGCTTAACAGATAGTAAAAAGGCAGTAAAAGGAACAAAATATACAATGGTATATGAAAAAGGATCAAGTGATATAGATACAGAAAATTATAATGCGAATAAAGATGTATATGGAAACGCAATGGCAGAAACTTCAACTAGCGGTACTGGTTTGACTTCATGGTACAGCGACTACTCTTACTTTGTTTCTGCAACGCGGTCCGTTTTTTCTTCGTAGTGGTATATGGGGTGACGACGTCGGTGCCGGTTTGTTCTGTTTTGCTAAAGCTGACGGCAGTAGCGCTTACGACACTGGCTTCCGTGCGGTGTTGGTCGGTGCTTAGCACTTTGAGGTGACTTTGCCGTAAATGTCATAATAATATAATATGTAGGAATTTGACAAAAATGTCGTTTTTCCTATGTGTTTATGAGATAATAGAAATGTAGTTTTTTCTGAAGGTGTAGAATATGGTGTGTGGAAATAAAAAGCACATCATATTTTTTGTGCAGAAATGAAGGAAAAAATGAATCAGTTAATATTTAAGTTTTCACAGGAAGATGTAAATAAAAATTAATACAATTGTAATGAATTTGTAAAATATGGACAAATATAGAAAAAATAAATAATACTGAGAATAAAATACAAAAAAATGGAAATAATAGTGGAGAAAAATATGTGTACAGGCAGAACCAATAATGATATAAAAATTATTATTATAAATGTGCTGAAAAGAACTGCAAAGGAATGTATATTGTAGTACAATGAAATAAAAGGAAAAGAGGATAAAAATGAAAAAATGTAAAAACGTTGTGGCTGTAAGAGAGAGAGAGAGAGAGAGAGAGAGCTATACTTTAGAAAAATAAAGTGTAGTTTAAATAGAGTTGTAAAAAAGAAAATAGAAAAAGATAGTGATATAAATCATGTAAAAAAACATGGTTTGTATTGCTATCTTTTTGTGCTTTAAAAAGATAAAAAGTTATTAACATTAAAAAATAAATAAAAGGAAGAGAAAGGAGAGAAAGAAAAAATGAAAGTAAAGGAAGGAGAAAGAATGAAATATTGGCTATTAAAAAAAGAAAAAGGAATAACACTAGTGGCATTAGTTATCACGATAATAGTATTGTTAATACTAGCAGGAGTAAGTATAGCAACGTTAACAGGGGATAATGGTATATTAACTAAAGCGTCAGAAGCAAAAGAAAAAACAGAGGCAGCATCAAGAAAAGAACAAGATGATATAGAAGAAATTCTAAGTACATTAGATGACTATGAAGGAGGAAGTCTGGAAGGATTGACCAAAGACCAAAAGGTAAAATATGTAAATTCACCAAGATTATTATCAGGAATGAAAAAAATAATGTTTAAAGATCCAACAGATACTGAAAAAGGAGCAACATTAAGAAGTGGAGATGAAGGATTTTTAGAAGATAGTTGGTATAATTATGATGACAAGAAGTGGGCAAATGTAGAAACAGAAGATGGAAGCATGTGGGTATGGATACCAAGATTTGCATATAAAATAAATAGTGTCAGTCAAACAGTAGATGTAAAATTCTTAATAGGAACAACAGATAAGTACTTTGATGAAGAAGGAAATGAACAAACAGCAAAAAGAGTAACGGAAAGCGGAGCAGATACAAGTACAGATTATTATGTACATCCAGCATTTACAAATGAAAAGGCTGTAGACTTTAAAAATGGAGGATGGGATAAAGAGCTAAGAGGAATATGGGTAGCAAAATTTGAAGCAGGATATGCACAAGGAAATAATGATGCAGTAGTAAAAGAGACTAATTTAACGTATAGTCAAGAAGAAGTATGGGTAGGAGAAAAAGAAAACCAAAAGAATTCTGGTAAAGACGGAGATAATACGGCTAGAAACTGGCTAGATGGAGAATATGGAGCAACAAAAACAACAATAAAATATCCAGTATTTATGGGGACAACATATTCAATGAATTATATAAATCATAATGATGCATTTTTATTGGCAAAAGAAATATCAGCAACAGGAAATCCCTATGGATTATCAACAGCAGCAGATAGTCATATGATGAAAGATAGTGAATGGGGAGCAGTAGCATATTTAAGTCAAAGCCAATATGGACTAAATGGAATAAATATAGCTGTAAATAATGTAAATTTAAATAGCGGAGGAAAAGCAAGAACATTAGATGCAGGAAAAACAGGAATAGAAAGTGTATATGCAATGTCAGGAGTAACAACTAATGATGCAGAAGAAAAATCAAAAGTAATAAGTGGAACACAAGAAATAGTAGATAAAATAAATAAAGTAACAGGAAATACACCAACAACAAACGAAGGAATATATACATGGGAACAAGAAACGGGAACAAAAGCAAGTTCAACAGGAACAATATACGGAATATATGATTTAAGTGGAGGAGTATGGGAAAGAACATCAGCATATGTAGCAAATAGTAATGATGAGTACTTAAATAAATATGGAGCAAGTCTAACAGACAGCGAAAGTAAAGTTAAAAGAACAAAATATACAATGGTATATGAAAAAGGAACAGATGATTTGCAGACAGGAGTTTATAATGCAAATAAAGATATATTTGGAAATGCAATGGGAGAAACTTCTAATAGTGGCACTGGTTCGACTTCCTGGTACGACGACTACTCTAACTTTGTTTACGCCAATGGGCCGTTATCTATTCGCGGTGGCGATTGGCTTGACGAAGCCAGCGCCGGACTGTTCTCTTTCTACGGCCCTAAAGGCAATAGCAATTACCACACTGGCTTCCGTGCGGTGTTGGTCGGTGTTTAGCACTTTGAGATGACTTTGCTGTAAATGTTATAATAATATAATATGTAGGAATTTTGTAAAGGTGTAGAATATGGTGTGTGGAAAATAAAAAGCACATCATATTTTTTGTGCAGAAATGAAGGAAAAAATGAATCAGTTAATATTTAAGTTTTCACAGGAAGATGTAAATAAAAATTAATACAATTGTAATGAATTTGTAAAATATGGACAAATATAGAAAAAATAAATAATACTGAGAATAAAATACAAAAAAATGGAAATAATAGTGGAGAAAAATATGTGTACAGGCAGAACCAATAATGATATAAAAATTATTATTATAAATGTGCTGAAAAGAACTGAAAAGGAATGTATATTGTAGTACAATGAAATAAAAGGAAAAGAGGATAAAAATGAAAAAATGTAAAAACGTTGTGGCTGTAAGAGAGAGAGAGAGAGAGAGAGAGCTATACTTTAGAAAAATAAAGAGTAGCTTAATTAGCGAAGAAAAAAAGAAAATAGAGAAAATAAAAAAAGATAGTGATATAAATCATGTAAAAAAACATGGTTTGTATTGCTATCTTTTTGTGCTTTAAAAAGATAAAAAAGTTATTAACATTAAAAAATAAATAAAAGGAAGAGAAAGGAGAGCAAGAAAAAATGAAAGTAAAGGAAGGAGAAAAAATGAAATTTTGGCTATTAAAAAAAGAAAAAGGAATAACACTAGTGGCATTAGTTATTACGATAATAGTATTGTTAATACTAGCAGGAGTAAGTATAGCAACATTAACAGGAGACAATGGTATATTAACTAAAGCATCAAAAGCAAAAGAGGAAACAGAGGCAGCATCAAGAAAAGAACAAGATGATATAGAAGAAATTCTAAGTACATTAGATGACTATGAAGGAGGAAGTCTGGAAGGATTGACCAAAGACCAAAAGGTAAAATATGTAAATTCACCAAGATTATTATCAGGAATGAAAAAAATAATGTTTAAAGATCCAACAGATACTGAAAAAGGAGCAACATTAAGAAGTGGAGATGAAGGATTTTTAGAAGATAGTTGGTATAATTATGATGACAAGAAGTGGGCAAATGTAGAAACAGAAGATGGAAGCATGTGGGTATGGATACCAAGATTTGCATATAAAATAAATAGTGTCAGTCAAACAGTAGATGTAAAATTCTTAATAGGAACAACAGATAAGTACTTTGATGAAGAAGGAAATGAACAAACAGCAAAAAGAGTAAAAGAAGGAGCAGATACAAGTACAGATTATTATGTACATCCAGCATTTACAAATGAAAAGGCAGTAGATTATAAAAATGGAGGATGGGATAAAGAACTAAGAGGAATATGGGTAGCAAAGTTTGAAGCAGGATATGCACAAGGAAATAATGATGCAGCAGTAAAAGAATCGAACTTAACATATAGTCAAGATACAATATGGGTAGGAGTAACAGAGAACCAAAAGAATCCTAATAACGAAGGAGATGATACAGCCAGAAACTGGTTGGATGGAGTATATGGAGAAACAAAAACAACAATAAAATATCCAGTATTTATGGGAACAACATATTCAATGAATTATATAAATAATAATGATGCATTTTTATTAGCAAAAGAAATATCATCAGCAGGAAATCCATACGGATTATCAACAGCAGCAGATAGTCATATGATGAAAGATAGTGAATGGGGAGCAGTAGCATATTTAAGTCAAAGCCAATATGGACTAAATGGAATAAATATAGCTGTAAATAATGTAAATTTAAGTGGCGGAGGAAAAGCAAGAACATCAAATGCAGGACAAACAGGAGTAGAAAGTGTATATGCAATGACAGGATTAACAGAGGGGGTATTAGATGCTAGTGAAATAAAATTAACTACAGAGCAATTACAAGGTATAACAAAAGAAATAAATGGATTAAAAGGAGATACACCAGCAGAAGTAGAAATAGACAACGACAAAAAAAATATATATACATGGGAACAGAAAACAGGAACAGGAGCAAGTACAACAGGAACAATATATGGAATATATGACTTAAGTGGAGGAATATGGGAAAGAACAGCATCATATGTAGACAATGAACATGAAAACTTAAATAAATATGGAGCAAGTTTAACATACAGTGAAAATAAAGCTAAAAGAACAAAATATACAATGGTATATAAAAAGGGAACAAGTGACACATATACAGAAAATTATGAAGCAAATAAAGATATATTTGGAAATGCAATTGCAGAAACTTCAACTAGCGGTATTGGTAAGACTTCATGGTACAACGACATATCTTTCTTTGCTTTTACGAACAATCCGTTCTCTGTTCGTGGTGGTAAATGGAACTATAAGGACGAAGCCGGTCTGTTCTATTTCCACTATACTCAAGGCGAGAGCCATTATGGTCAAGGATTCCGTGTGGTGTTGGTCGGTGCTTAGCACTTTGAGGTGACTTTGCCGTAAATGTCATAATAATATAATATGTAGGAATTTGACAAACTCTTAGAGAGTATAAATTTAACTGTGTAAATTCAAAAAATAAAATTTTTGAATTGCACAGTTTTTTTTGTGCAGAAATGGGGGAAAAAATGAATCAGTTAATATTTAATTTTTTACAGGATGATGTAAATAAAAATTAATACAATTGTAATGAATTTGTAATACACGGAAAAATATAGAAAAAATAAATAATACTAAGAATAAAATACAAAAAAATGAAAATAATAGTGGAGAAAAATATGTGTACAGGCAGAACCAACAATGATATAAAAATTATTATTATAAATGTGCTGAAAAGAACTGCAAAGGAATGTATATTGTAGTACAATGAAATAAAAGGAAAAGAGGATAAAAATGAAAAAATGTAAAAACGTTGTGGCTGTAAGAGAGAGAGAGAGAGAGAGAGAG
>CANPZF010000043.1 GCA_947589015.1 uncultured Clostridia bacterium | reverse complement strand
AAGGCCCCTTGGTCAAGCGGTTAAGACGCCACCCTCTCAAGGTGGAATCATGGGTTCGATTCCCGTAGGGGTCACCAGAGCATTCTTATATTAAAAGGGAGTAGCTTTAAATTACTAATCAACAGTCGCGATACGAAAGTATCTGGTTAGTAAGCTCTAAAAAAGTAAGCGAGACTTTTAAGAGGACAAAAATCCTTTTAAAAGTTTATTTTTTATTAATAAGGAGTTGATTTAAAGAAAATGGAAACTAATAATTGGTTTAACAAAGGAGTAAAGGATGTTGAAAAAGAACTAAAAACAGACTTGAAAAAGGGGTTATCAACAGATGAGGTTAAAATAAGACAAGAAAAATATGGATTAAATGAATTAAAAGCAAAAAAGAAAAAGAATCTAATTCAAAAATTTTTAGAACAATTTAAAGATTTTTCAATAATAGTATTAATAATTGCAGCAATAGTCTCAGGAGCAGTAGGAATTGCAGAAGGAGAAGGAATAACAGATACTATAATAATTTTAATAGTAGTAATAGTAAATGCGATAATAGGAGTATCACAAGAAGCAAAAGCAGAAAAATCATTAGAAGCTTTGCAAAAATTAACCGACCATGCATCTAAAGTAATAAGAAATGGAGAAGTAACTGTAATACCAGCCAAAGAGTTAGTTCCTGGAGATATAGTAGTATTAGATACAGGAGATTATATACCAGCAGATTTAAGAGTAGTAGAAGCAGTAAATTTAAAATCGCAAGAGGCTTCACTTACAGGAGAATCAGTTCCAGTAGAAAAGAATTCAGAAGTAATAGAAGAAAAAGAAGTAGGAATAGGTGACAGAATAAATATGTTATTTTCTTCTAGCCTAGTAACCTATGGTAGAGGAAAAGGAATTGTTGTAGAAACTGGAATGACAACAGAGGTTGGAAGAATTGCAGGAATGATAAATGAAACAGAAAAACAAGAAACGCCATTACAACAAAAATTAAATAAATTAGGAAAAACATTAGGAATAGCAGCATTAGCAATATGTGTATTTATATTTGCCGTAGGACTATTACAAGGTAAAGAACCAATTCATATGTTTATGACAGCAGTATCTCTTGCAGTAGCAGCAATACCAGAAGGATTAGTAGCAGTATCGACAATAGTTTTAGCTATTGGTGTGCAAAAGATGGTAAAAAGAAATGCAATAGTAAAAAGACTTCCAGCTGTAGAAACATTAGGAAGTGCAACAGTTATATGTTCTGATAAAACAGGAACATTAACTCAAAACAAAATGACAGTTCAAAAAGTATTTATAAATGGAAATACATTAGAACTAGAAAAGATAAAAGAAGAAGATATAAATGAAGACATAAATAAACTTGTATATGCAAATATGCTTTGCAATGATACAAAAATATCAAGTGATGGAACACTAACCGGAGATCCTACAGAAACGGCATTGGTGGATATGGCGTTTAAATTGGATTTTGAACCTAGTATATATGATATAATGCCTCGTATAGAAGAAGTTCCATTTGATTCAGATAGAAAATTAATGACAACGGTAAATGAAGTTAATGGAAAATATATTGTTTATACAAAAGGTGGAGTGGATGAATTATTAAAAAATTGTATAGCATATTTACAAAATGGAGAAGTTAAACAAAATCTTAATGATTATACACAAGTAATAAGAAATCATAATGAAAACATGGCAAAAGAAGCTTTAAGAGTTTTAGCATGTGGATATAAAGAGATTGACCATAAACCATCAAAGGAAGAAATGCAAAATATAGAAAGTGAGCTAATATTTATTGGTTTAGTTGGAATGATAGATCCACCAAGAGAAGAAGCAAAAAGAGCTGTAGAAAAATGTAAAACAGCTGGAATTAAAACAGTAATGATTACAGGTGATCATAAAATTACAGCAACAGCTATAGCAAAAAAATTAGGAATTTTGGAAAACGAAAATGAAGCAATTACAGGCATTGAGTTAGAAAAAATGACGGATGAAGAACTAGAAAAAAATGTAAGACAATACTCTGTATATGCAAGAGTATCTCCAGAACATAAAGTAAGAATAGTAAAAGCATGGCAGAAAAATGGAGAAATAGTCGCAATGACAGGAGATGGAGTAAACGATAGCCCAGCACTAAAAACATCAGATATAGGATGTGCAATGGGAATTGTTGGAACAGATGTAGCGAAAGAAGCTGCAGATGTTATTTTAACAGATGATAATTTTGCAACAATAGTATCAGCAGTAGAAGAAGGAAGAAGAATTTATGATAACATTTTAAAAGTTATACAATTTTTATTATCAAGCAATGTAGGAGAAATAGTAGTGTTATTTTTAGCAACACTTTGCACACCACTTTTTGCACAATGGTTTGGAATATCAGATATAACGCATTTAGAAATATTATTACCAATACACATTTTATGGATAAATTTAGTAACAGATTCTCTTCCTGCATTAGCATTGGCATTTGACCCAGCAAATGAAGATATAATGAATAGAGAGCCTGCTAAACCAGGAAAAGGAGTATTTACAAAAGGAATGACATGGAGAGTTATATATCAAGGTATAATGATAGGATTATTAACACTTTCAGCATTTATGATAGGATTAGCAACAACTACAACTCCAATAGAAGGACTAAGTTTAGACGAATCAAAAATAGAGGTAGGTCAAACAATGGCATTTGCAACACTTGCGTTGTCTGAATTAGCACATGTATTTAATATAAGAAATAATAAAAAATCATTATTTAAAACAAAAGTATTTAATAATAGTAAACTAGTATTAGCAATAATTGCGTCAGCAGCTTTAATGTTAGTTATTTTATTAATACCATTTTTGAGAAGTATATTTAGTATACCAGTTCTACCAACGCAAAATGTTATAGAATTGATTGTGTTAATTTTAGCTCCAATTATAATTGTAGAAATATTCAAATTGCTAAAGATAAATACTGCTAAAGATGAATAAGTTAGTACAAAAAACTTGATAATATGAAAAAAATATGATAAAATAACAATATTAGAGAAAAAATCATATAATATAAAAGATTTACGCAAGAAGATAGAAAGGACGAAGTATAATGGATAAAATTCAAGATACAATAGATACTTTAAAAGTTTATAATCAAACTCATATTATCAAGATTTTAGAAAAATTAGAAGGAAAACAAAAGACAGAATTAATAGAACAAATAAATAAAATTGATTTTCATCAGATGATGGAATTATATGATAATACAAAAAAAGAAATACAAATAAAAGAAAATAAAATAGAACCATTACCATATTTAGACAAAGAAAAATTATCAATAGAGCAAAAAGAAGAATTAGATATGTTAGGAGAAGTGGCACTTAGAAAAGGAGAATATGCAGTTGTAACAATGGCAGGAGGACAAGGAACTAGATTAGGACATATAGGACCAAAGGGAACATTCAAATTAGATGTATATGGAAAAGGAAAATATCTATTTGAAATACTAGTAGAAAACTTAAAAGAAAGTAATACAAAATACGATATAATCATTCCATGGTATATTATGACAAGTAAGGAAAACAATGCAGCAACTAAAAAATTCTTAGAAAAAAATAACTATTTTGGATATCCAAAAGAATATGTAACAATATTTACACAAGGAGAACTACCATTATTAGATACAGACGGAAAATTTTTAATAGGTAAAGATATGAAAATAAAAGAGGCATCAGATGGAAATGGAGGAACATATTCATCATTACGAGCAAGTGGATGTTTAGCAGATATGAAAGAAAAAGGAATAAAATGGATTTTTATAGGAAGTGTAGATAATGCATTATTAAAAATGGTAGATATAACACTTTTAGGAATGGCAATAAATGAAGGCGTACAAATAGCTTCTAAATCTGTAGTAAAAGCAAATCCGCATGAAAGAGTAGGAGTATTTTGCAGAATGAATGGACACCCAAAAGTTATAGAATATACTGAGCTACCAGAGAAAATGGCAGAAGAAGTTGATGAAAATGGTGAACTAAAATATGGAGAATCTCATATTATGTGTAACCTATTTAGTATAGAGGCAATTGAAAAAATAAGTAAAGAACCACTTATGTATCATAGTGCATTTAAAGCCAATTCGTACATAGATGAAGAAGGAAAAGAAATAATACCTAAGGAACCAAATTCATATAAATTTGAATCTTTTATTTTTGATGCATTTGAATTTTTTGATGATATTGCTATATTAAGAGGAAAGAGAGAAGATGATTTTGCACCTGTAAAAAATAGAGAAGGTGTTGATAGCCCAAAAACAGCAAAAGAATTATACGAAAAATATTGGGAAAGACAAAATGTTATAGTAAATGTATAAAAGCTCATTTATATGGGCTTTTTGTGTATTAAAATTTATAAAAAAGTGAATTTAGTTTGGAAGAAATCAATGTGTGCTTTCCAAGAGAAGCGAGAAAGGAATGAATTTTTATATGACAATAAAACAAGCTATAGAAAAAGGTGTAATAGCTTTAAAAGTAAAAAATATAGAAACTCCTAAAATGAAAGCAAGATTATTAATGCAATACATATTAAACAAATCAAGACAGTATTTATTAGCACATGATTTAGAAAAATTAGATAAAACAAAAGAAATACAATATTTTAATGCTATAAAAAAAATAACAGAAGGAGTACCATTACAACATATTACACATCAACAAGAATTCATGAAAATGAGTTTCTATGTTGATGAAAATGTATTAATACCAAGACCAGATACAGAAATACTAGTTGAAGAGGTAATAGAAATAGCAAAAAGAATTAATGCAAGAGAAATTCTGGATTTATGCACAGGAAGTGGAGCAATAGCTATATCTTTGGCAAAATATATTCCAAATAGTAAAATAACAGCAATAGATATTAGTAATAAAGCTATAAAAGTGGCAAAGAAAAATGCTAAAGCAAATGAAGTAGAAAGTCAAATAACATTTATACAATCAGATTTATTTGAAAAATTATCAAAACAAAAATATGATATAATAGTTTCAAATCCTCCATATATAAAAGAAGAGGTAATAAAAAAAATAGATTTAGAAGTACAAAGAGAGCCATTAATAGCACTCAATGGTGGAATTGATGGGTTAAAATTTTATAAAAAAATTATACATGAAGGATATAATTATATAAAATATAAAGGATATTTATGCCTAGAAATTGGATTTGATCAAAAAAATGAAGTAATTGAATTAATACAAAAAGAAGAAAATTATATAGACACATATAGTAAAAAGGATTTATATGATAAAGATAGAATAGTTGTGACAAAAGTAGGAGATTAAAGCTAACAAATGAAAGGAATAATAGGAAAGAAGGTTAAAAATGTCATTTTCTTCAGATATAAAACAAGAATTAAATAAAAACAGTAATTTGGCTAATAAAGAATTAGTAAAATATGAATTAATAGGATATTTAATATCAGGGAATATAAGTATAATAGATAATAAGAAATCTGCTAAATTTTCTACAGAAAGTGATTATAATATTAATAGATTTTCAAAATTATTGTCTAATTTAAACATTAAACATGATATAGAAATAGTTGGAAAAAATTTTATTATTACATGCAAATTAAAAGATATAGAGAAATTATATGAAGAATTTGAAAACTTAAATACAATGATTTCACAAGAAGCTAAAAAAGCTATAATAAGAGGAGCTTTTATGGGGGGAGGTTCTATAAATAACCCAGAAAAAAAATATCATTTAGAAATAATATTTTTAAATAAACAATACCAGCAAAAGATATTTAATTTATTAATAGATTTAGGAATAAAAATAAAAGAACTAAATACTAAAAATAAATATATAGTATATTTAAAAGAAGGAGAAGAAATTTCTAATTTATTAGCTTTAATGGGAGCTAATAAAGCAGTAATGAATTTTGAAGACATACGAGTAGTAAGACAAATGAGAGGAAAAGTAAATAGGATAGTAAATTGTGAAACAGCAAATTTAAATAAAACAATTAATGCTTCAATAGAACAAATAGATGCAATAAAAAAGTTGCAAAAAAGTGGCAAATTTAATAAATTAGATGATAACTTAAAAGAAATAGCAAATTTAAGATTGGACAACCCTGATATGCCATTAGTAGAATTGGGAAAACTTTTAAAAAATCCAATAGGAAAATCAGGAGTAAATTATAGATTAAAAAAGATAATGGAGATAGCAAATGAATAATGAATTAGGAATATATGTACATATACCATTTTGCAAAAGAAAATGCTATTATTGCGATTTTATATCATATACAAATAAAAGTGAAAATTTAATAAAAAAATATGTTGATGAATTAAAAAGAGAAATACAAGAATATAATTTTGATAAATACAATGTAACTACAATATATATAGGTGGTGGAACACCATCTTTTATAAACTCTAATTATGTAGAAGACATATTTAGATGTTTAAAGTCTAAATTAAAACAAGATTTGAAAAATATGGAAATAACTATAGAAGTAAATCCAGGAACTGTAACAGAAGAAAAGTTAAATACATATAAGCAAATAGGGATAAATAGACTAAGTATAGGTTTACAAACTACCAACAACAAATTATTAAAACAAATTGGCAGAATTCACACATTTGAAGATTTTGAACAAACTTATGAATTAGCTAAAAAAGTAGGGTTTGAAAATATAAATGTAGATTTAATATTAGGATTACCAAATCAAACTATTCAAGATTTAAAGGAATCATTAGAAAGAATTATAAAGTTTGAACCTAATCATATAAGTGTATATTCTTTAATTGTAGAAGAAGGGACAAAATTAGAAGAGGAAATACAAAAAGGAAATATGCATTTACCAAGTGAAGAATTGGAAAGAAATATGTATTGGTATGTAAAAAATACATTGGAATTAAAAGGTTATAAACATTATGAAATTTCTAATTTTGCAAAACATGGTAAGGAATCTAAACATAATATGAATTGTTGGGAACAAAAACAATATATAGGAATTGGAGTTGCAGCACATTCATATTTGAACAAAGAAAGATATTGCAATACAGATGATTTAGAGGAATATATAAATAATAGAAACAAAATTGTTAATGAAAAACAAAGTAAGCAAGATGAGATGAAAGAATATATGTTATTAGGCTTAAGAAAGTTAGATGGAGTACATATTTCTGATTTTAAAAAGAAGTTTGTAGAAAATCCTTTGTATTTATTTAGAATGGAATTGAATAAATTGATTGATGAAAATTTATTAGAAATAGATGGTGATTTTATTAGATTAACTAATAAAGGATTAGATTTTGCCAATTTAGTATGGGAAGAATTTGTATAAAAATACAGAAAATATAGGTTTACAATAGATATGTCACACTAAGATATAAAAAAGGAAATACCAATATGATATAATGTTTTTAACC
>CANPZF010000042.1 GCA_947589015.1 uncultured Clostridia bacterium | reverse complement strand
AAGAATAATTTATATATTAGTGGTGGAAGTGATTATCATGGAAATAAGAAACCAGATATACAAATAGGAGTAGGCAATGGAAATTTAAATATTTCCAAAAAATATATTAAAGAATGGGTAGGTTTATAGATATTTCAAAATGTTAAAAAGAATTTATTAAGGGGTAATATTAGAATATGAAAAAGTATTGGATAGGAGAAGTAAAATAATAAAAGGCAATTTAAAGAGTAAATAAGGAGAAATGGATGAAAGATATAAAATATAAAAATAATAAATTTAAGTTTGCATATAGGGTATCGGCAATAATATACAATTCTGACCAAACGGAAATACTACTTTTTACTGGCAACGATAGTGATTACTATATGTTGCCAGGAGGAAAAGTTAAAGAGTTAGAAGAAAGTATACAAGCAATAAGAAGAGAAATAAAAGAAGAAACAGGATTTGAAAATTTACATTTTGAATTATCAGGAATAAGTGAAGAAATTATCAAAGCTGATGATGAAAATATACAACAAATTACTTTTACTTATACTGCTATTTACAATGAGAAAATAGACAATCAAGAATTTAAAAGCAAAGAAATAATAAAAAAGGCTAGAATATCCATTAACTAGAAAATATGCTAATGATAATTTAATGGATATGACAGAAATTTTAAAATGATAATATAAAAGAGTAATAGGAGAAAAATGTATGATAGAGTCAAAAGGTTGGAATTGGAAAATAGTTAAAGAGGAACAAGAAGAAATATGGAAAAATCCAAGTATTGAATCTTATTATTTATTAAATAGATGGAAAGTTCAAAACAAAAAGGATTTTCTTGATTTAGGTTGTGGATTAGGTAGACATTCAATTTTATTTGGTAAAAATGACTTTAATGTCAGTTGTTTTGACATAAGTCAAAATGCAATTAATAGAACTAAAGAATGGGCTAAGAAAGAAAAATTAGAATTTGACTATAAAGTTGGAGATATGCTTAATCTTCCTTATGAAAATGAGAAATTTGACTGTATTTATTGTAGAAATGTAATTTCTCATACAGATACAGAAGGAATCAAGAAAGTCATTAAAGAACTTTATAGAGTAATGAAAAATGATGGCGAATGTTATTTGACATTAGGTTCAAAAGACACATGGGGATTCAAACAAGAAGATTGGCCTTTAATTGATGAGAATACAAGATTACGAATGGAAGAAGGACCAGAATATAAAATACCACATTTTTATGTAGACTATAATTTAGTAAAAGAACTGTTTAAAGACTTTGAAATTTTTAATATATATCAAGTAATAGATTATTATGAAGAAAAGGAAAAATTATTTGACTCATATCACTATCATATATTAATACATAAAAAATAGGAAAAGTAGAGGAAAATTAATTAAGTAGTGGCGCGAAATATAGAGTTGTAAGTAAGAAATATGATTATTTAAAATAGGAGAAAAATTATTTATGGAATATTGGGAAGTATTAGATGATAATGGGAATCCCACAGGAGAAATAATGGAAAGACATGATAAAAAAGTTTTTGAAAAAGGATTTTATCATTTGGGTGCAGATGTATGGATAATAAATAGTAAAAATAAAATTTTAATTCAAAAGAGGTCACCACTAAAAAGATTAGACCCTAATGTATGGGCTATGACAGGTGGTTCAGTTATATTAGGAGAAAATTCATTAAAAACTATAGTTAGAGAAGCGAAGGAAGAATTATACATAGATATTAATACAGACAATCTAAAATTAATTACAAGGTTTAAAACAGGTAATGTTTGGATTGATACATATATTTTAAAATGTGATTATGAAATATCTAAAATGAAATTTCAAGAAGATGAAGTTTCAGATGCAAGGTGGGCAACATGGGAAGAAATCAATGATTTAGTAAATAATGGAATGTTTATAAAAAATAGGTGGGAATTTGTAAGCAAATTACTTAAGGAAGAAATAAATGAAATGAAGAGTGCGTCAAATACCGAAAAATAGGCTTTTACTATGCTTGTAAAATTGTTGTAATTATGTTAGAATATGAGCAATTAATATTATAAGGTTATAGAAATATAAAGGAGAATGAAGTAAGTTGAAGGTGTTATTTGCAACAACAAATCCAGCAAAAGTAAAAAAATATGCTGATGAATTAACCAAAAGAGGTATAGAACTTATAACAATTAAAGATATAGGAATCAAACTTCATGTAGAGGAAAATGGAAAAAATGCAATAGAAAATGCTTATATAAAGGCAAAAGCGTATTATGATAAAACAGGAATAACAACAATTGGAATGGATAATAACTTGTATATAGAAGGATTACCTGAAGAAAAGCAACCAGGAACACATGTAAGAAGAGTAAATGGTAAAGAGCTAAATGATGATGAAATGATTGAGTATTATACTAATTTAGTACATCAGTATGGTGGAAATTTAATAGCAAAATGGATATATGGAATGGTAATCTACAATGGAAAAGAAGAAAAAGAATATAGTTGGAGTAAAAGTAATTTCCATTTAGTAGACAAACCATGCCAAAAGAGAAATCCTGGTTATCCTTTAGACTCTATATCAATTATGCCTGAGTGTAATAAATATTTTGTAGATCTGACACAAGAAGATAGAAATAATGATAAACAAAACTATAATGAAGATGATGTAATTCAATTTATTGTAAATAATATAATAATGTAGAAAGAAGGAATAATAATGGAAAACAAACAATTTAAAGCAGAATCAAAGAGATTATTAAATTTAATGATTAATTCAATTTATACAAATAAGGAGATATTTTTAAGAGAGTTAATTTCAAACGCAAGTGATGCGATTGATAAATTACATTATCGCTCACTAACTGATAAAAATATAAAACTAAATAAAACCGATTTTAAGATAATAATTGATCTAGATAAAGATGCTAAAACTCTAACAATAAGAGACAATGGATGTGGAATGACAGAAGAAGAATTGGACAAAAATTTAGGAACGATTGCTCAAAGTGGTTCTTTAGCATTTAAAGAAGAAAATGAAAAGAAAAAGGATATTGATATTATAGGTCAATTTGGAGTTGGATTTTACTCTTCATTTATGGTAAGCGATTTGGTTACTGTTGAAAGTAAATCTATTGATTCTGAGAAAGCTTATAAATGGACATCAAAAGGTGTAGATGGATATTCAATAGAAGAATGTGAAAAAGAAGACATAGGAACAAAAATTACACTTCATATTAAAGATGACACTGAGGAAGAAAAATACAGTGAATTTTTAGATACGTATAAAATACAAAAAATAATAAAGACATATTCAGACTATATAAGATATCCAATTCAAATGAATGTTGAACACAGTAAGAAAAAAGAAGGTACTGAAAATGAGTATGAAACAATAATAGAAACTGAAACTATAAATTCTATGACCCCAATATGGAAGAAAAATAAGAAAGAAATTAAAAATGAAGAATATGAAAGTTTTTATATGGATAAATTCCATGATTATGATAAACCATTAAAAGTAATACATAATCATGTTGAGGGGCAATACAATTATGATAGTTTAATATATATTCCTTCACATATGCCTTATGATTATTATACAAATGATTATGAAAAGGGCTTACAACTATATAGCAATGGTGTGCTAATAATGGAAAAATGTGATGAATTATTACCAGATTATTTTGGATTTGTTAAAGGATTAATTGATAGTGAAGATTTATCATTAAATATATCACGAGAAATGTTACAAAATGATAGAAGTTTAAGAATAATTTCAAGAAATATTGAAAACAAAATTAGAACAGAATTAGAAAATATGTTAAAAAATGAAAGAGATAAATATGAACAATTTTTCAATACATTTGGAACCCAATTAAAATACGGAACATATAGCGATTATGGAAAGGATAAAGACAAATTACAAGATTTATTATTATTCTATTCATCAACTGAAAAGAAATTAGTAACATTAAAAGAATATGTTGAAAGAATGAAAGAAGAACAAAAAGTCATATATTATGCATGTGGAGAAACAATTGATAAAATAGATATGATGCCACAAGTAGAATTATTAAAAGACCAAGGATTAGAAATATTGTATTTAACAGAAAATATAGATGAATTTGTTTTACAAGTATTGATGAATTATAATGAGAAAACATTTCAAAATGCTTCAAGCGATAATTTGGATTTAGATACAAATGAAGAAAAAGAAAAATTAAAAAAAGCAAATGAGAATAGTAAGGATATGTTTAGTGCAATGAAAGAAGCTATTAAAGATGAAGTACAAGATATAAGATTTACACATAGATTGAAAAATCATCCTGTATGTTTAACTTCTGAAGGAGCAATTTCAGTAGAGATGGAAAAAACATTAAATCAAATGCCAAATAATCAAGGAATAAAAGCTCAAACTATATTAGAAATAAATGAAAATCATGAAATAGCCAATAAATTAAAAGACTTATACAAAGACAACAAAGAAATGTTGCAAAAATATACCAAAGTTTTATATGCACAAGCAAGACTTATTGAAGGGTTGACAATTGAAAATCCAACAGAGATAAGTAATTTAATGTGCGAAATTATGACAAAATAATGAAGACAAATGTCTAAGAGAAAATTATAAAGAAAATATTAATATAAATTTTAAAAAAAACTGTATTTTACAGTTTTTTTAAAAATCTATCTAATAATTGTTCTCTGACGCAACTCTCAAAACTATCGTCTAAAGCAGATAAGGTAATATTCTCATTATATTTTCTATCAAGGCAATATTTTATAATATAATCAGCAAGTTCTGGATTTTTAGAAAGTAGAGGACCGTGCAAATATGTAGCAATAACATTATTTAAGAAAAAACCTTCTTTAGAATCTCCAAACTTATTACCATTACCAAATAAAACATCACCAAAAGGAGTATTCACATCAAAAGTTTGACCACCATGATTTTCAAATCCAATAACTTTTGTTTTGATATTATTTAACGTAGTTTCTATTACTATATTACCAATACATCTTTTTTTTCTATCATTAATTGCTTCTGTATAATAGGGAAAAATTTCTAATCCAGGAATTATATTTCCTTCAACACCTTTATAATATTTTCCAAATAATTGGTAAGCACCACATATTAAAAGAAAGAATACACCATCATCAACAGCTTGTTGTATATTATCTTTATATTGTATTAGGTCTTTTGCTAAGATACTTTGTTCTTGGTCAGCACCACCACCAGCAAAAACTAAATCATAGTCATTAAAATTAGGAGCTAAATCTCCTATAGAATATGGAGTAATTATTGCTTTAAATCCACGTTGCTCTAATCTATAACGAAGAACTTGAATATTTCCAAAATCCCCATATAATTCCAATATATCAGGATATAAATATAAAATTTTTAGTTCTTTCATACATTTATTCCTTTCTCAATTCAGATTTTCATTTTAAAGTTTTTTTTCAGAATATTTTAATATTTCTTTTCTTGTTGATTGTAAAGAGGTATAATTTGCTATCACATATTTTTTAGTATTTGTTTTATAAAGATTTGTAATAGCTTCTTCTAAATTTAAATAAGGTTCTATTTTAGCTGGAGTATACCCAGAAGTTTTTATTCTGATTGCTATATCAAATGCTCGTGTTCCAGAAGTTACAATTCTTGTTACATTATTTAAATTATCAAAATTAATATCCCAAATCCAAGAAACGTCAAATCCATCAGCCATATTGTCATTTAAGACAAATAATAATTCTTTTTCATCATTATCTTCATTTAAAACTCTAAGACTTACATTAGCACCAGTTGGATTTTTGGCTAGATTAATTATTGTTGGAATATTATGAACTTGTAATTCCTCTAATCTACCATTATTTAAAACAAATTCGGATAATGCTTTTTTCACTATTTCTGTATCTACTTTATATAAACTTGCACATGCTATAACGGCTGTAAAATTATATATATTATAAATGCTATTAAATCTTATATGATATGTTGTATTATCTACATCAAAGCATTTATTTTTTAAATCTATATTTATAGCAGTTCTATAAATATTGTTATTGCCATAATGACATTGTGGACATTCAAATTTTCCGATGTGAGAATATTGATAATATTGATATTCAATACGAGTATTGCAAAATGGACAAAATTTTCCTTCTCCTGCTTCTTTCATGTTAGTTGTTGCATGTTCATATTTATCAACGCTAAAGTAGAATACATTTTCATTATTAGGATTTGCATGTCCTAATCTGGCAACATTAGGGTCATCATTATTTAATACTAAATTTCCAGAGTAGTTTTTTAAAAATTCGTTTATTTTTAAAATTAATGATTCAACTTCTCCATTTCTATCTAATTGGTCTCTAAAAAAGTTGATAACTACAAGAGTATCTAATTTTAAATCTTTAAAAACTACAGGAACATATCCTTCATCTACTTCAAAAACTAAATAATCAGCTTTTACTTTTCCTGTTAAAGTACAATTTTTTAATATAGTAGAAAGAATACCAGTTTCCATATTATTGCCTTCAGTATTACTAATTACTTTTTTGCCAGCAGTTTTAAAAACATATCCAATAGCATTATTAGTCATAGTTTTTCCATTTGTGGCAGTAACTGCTATAATAGGGCAGTCTATTTTAAAATATTTAAATATATTTGGATTCCAATCATATGCTAATTTTCCTAAGAAATTGCCACCATTTTTTCCCATTATTTTTAATCCTAAATGTAAGGCTTTCATGGCTAAAACAATAAAGAAATTTTTCATATTTTTACAATTATCGAGAAAATACTCGACTTCCTCCTTTAATTTTGGTATATTATATCATAATAGAATTTTGGAAACAAGGGGGATTTTTAGTGAAATATTTTAATAAAAACGAATGGAAAACAATGGTTTTAAATAAAGAAAATTTTTTTGTAGTTATAGATTTTGATAAAACGATTACTAGTGCAGATAGTGAAGACTCATGGGATGCAAGTGGTAAGACACTAGGAGATGACTTTAAAGAAAAAATGAATAGTCTATATAAATACTATGCACCAATAGAAGTTGATTATACTTTGGAAAAAGAAAAGAAAGAAAAGCTAATGGAAGAATGGTATACAAAGTGCATGAATTTATATTTTGAATATAAATTGACAAAAGAGCAATTATTACAATCAGTAAGAAATAGTAATGTAATATTTAGAGAAGGGGCAGAGGAGTTTATTTGCAATTTAAACAAATATAATATCCCAATTATAATTGTTTCAGCAGGTATAGGGAATACAATAGAACAATTTTTAAAAGATAACAATTGTTTATGTGACAATGTATATATTGTTTCTAATTTTATTGAATTTGATGATAATGGGAACATGAAAAAGTTTAATAACAATATGATGATACATTCTCTAAATAAAACTATGGAAGAACATATACCGATAGAACTGAAAGAAAAGCTATTAAGCAAAAATTATAGAATATTACTAGGAGATTTGGTTGACGATATAAAAATGATTAATAGTAAATACTTAAAGAAAACAATAAAGATTGGTATACTAAATAGTAAAATCGAGGAAAATTTATCAATATATAATAATAACTTTGATATCGTATTGACAGGCAAAGATGCAACTTTTTATGAAATCATGAATTTAATAGATTACTAAAATTGCCAGAAGCTTGCCAAAAGGGACGCTCTTAAATTGCCAAGGGTTGCCAAAGGGGAAGTTCTTAGATTGCCAAAGGGGACGTTCT
>CANPZF010000041.1 GCA_947589015.1 uncultured Clostridia bacterium | reverse complement strand
TGAGTGAAAGAGGCGCAATTTTGTATATTAGAATTTCTTTTTGAATGTAATGAACAAGTTGATTTATCAACTAATATGTCTACTACCTAGTGCCTTATTGTAGAATAAAAAGTGCAATTTACCCAAGTTAAAAAAATACTGAAACTTAAGAAACTTATGTTTGACATTTTTTTGTTTGTGTGATATGATATCAAAAAATGAGAAATGGAGTGAAAAATATGCCAAAAAAGAAAACAGATTTAAATAAAAGAGAGAAATCAATATTAAAATTTATTGAAAAACAAATAATGACAGATGGATATCCACCATCAGTAAGAGAAATATGTAAAGCAGTAGGGTTAAGCTCTACAGCTACAGTTCATGGATATCTAGCAAAATTAGAAGAAAAAGGATATATTAAAAAGAAAGACAAAAAAGGAAGAACATTACGTTTATTAAAAGGAGGTTCAGGAGAACCAAAAACAACATCAAGTAAAGATTTTTATACGCAAAAGGAATTAGTAGAAGTTCCAATTATAGGAAAGATAACAGCAGGAGAGCCAATTTTAGCAGTAGAAAATGTTACAGACACATTTCCTATTCCAATTGACTTTGTTGGAAATTCTGAAAGCTTTATGCTTACAGTAAGAGGAGAAAGCATGATAGAAGCAGGAATTTTAGATGGAGATTACATATTAGTAAAAAAACAAAATAATGCTAATAATGGAGAAATAGTTGTTGCACTAATAGGAGAAGAAGCAACAGTAAAAACATTTTATAAAGAAAAAGATCATATAAGATTACAACCTGAAAATTCTACAATGGATCCTATTATAGTACCTAATTGTGAGATACTTGGAAAAGTAGCAGGAGTATTTAGGAAGATGTAATTATTTATTTAATAACTCTTCACAAAGAATTCACAATTGATTAATTGACAAATGGCACTGTGTCAAATATAATAAAGAAACAGTGTCATTTATTATGTAATGAAAATATTATATGTATTAGAGGAGAAGAAGTATGCTAAAAGTATTAAAAAATTTAAAAAAATCATTTATATCAGTAATATTTATAGCAATATTATTATGTGTTCAAGCAGCAACAGACTTAGCACTACCAGATTTTACTTCAAGAATTGTAAATGTAGGAATCCAATCTGGTGGAATTGAAACAGGAGTGCCACAAGTAATTTCAAAAGAAGATATGGATATAATATTATTATTTACAAAACAAGATAATGAAATATTGGATAATTACAGGTTAAAAGGAGATATACTAACCAAATATGAACAAAAAGTAATAGATAAATATTTTGGAAAGAATAGTGAACTAGAACCAGAAGAGATGTACATATTAAATGAAATACAGGAAGTTGAACAAGAAGAACTTTCTAAAATATTGACAGTACCATTAATCCAATTTGCTACTATAAATAATGAAGAAACAGCAAATGCCATAAAAGAACAAATGATAGCAAACCTTCCACAAGAACAAAAACAATATATACAAAATCAATCTTTAAAAGACTTAATAAAAAATATGCCAGAAGAGCAAAGAGAGACACTATTACAAGAAGCAACAAAAAAAATAGATGAAATGGCAGATTCAATAAAAGAGCAATCAGCAATTGCATCAGTCAAACAAATATATACAAATCTAAATGCAGACACGGAAAGAATACAAAATAGTTATATATGGCAAACTGGAATTCAAATGTTAGGTGTAGCATTTATAAGTATGATATCAGCAGTTATTATAATGTTACTTTCTTCAAGAGTAGCTGCAAAATTAGGAGAAACATTAAGAGAAAAAGTATTTGAAAAAGTATTAAAATTTTCAACTAAAGAATTAAGAGAATTCTCAACGGCATCTTTAATTACACGTAGCACAAACGATATTCAACAGATTCAACAATTAATAACAATGTTATTTAGAGTAGTAGTTTATGCACCAATAATGGGAATAGGTGGATTTATTAAAGTATTAACAAATAGTGATAACTCAATGGCATGGATTGTAGGAGTAGCAATTTTAGCAATTCTATTTATTATAGGAACTCTATTTATAATAGCAATGCCTAAATTCAAGAAATTACAAGATTTAACAGATAAATTAAATCTTGTTTCAAGAGAATTTTTAACTGGATTACCAGTAATAAGAGCATTTAATAAAGAAAAACATGAAGAAAAAAGATTTGATGATGCTAATACAGAATTAATGAAAGCAAATATTTTTGTAAATAGAGCAATGTCTATGATGATGCCTATGCTTATGTTTGTAATGAATTCAACAATGATTCTAATAATATGGGTAGGTGGTCATGCAGTAGATCAAGGAATGTTACAAGTTGGAAATATGATGGCATTTATTCAATATATGATGCAAATATTAATATCATTTTTAGTAATTTCAATGATATCAATAATGCTTCCAAGAGCATCTGTTTCTGCTAGACGTATTAATGAAGTAATAGAAACAGAACCAAGTATAGAAGACAAAAAAGAAACAAAAGAATTTGATAGCACTAAAAAAGGATTAGTACAATTTAAGAATGTATCTTTCAGATATCCAGATGCAGACACAGAGATATTAGAGGATATTAATTTTACTGCAAAACCAGGAGAAACAACAGCAATAATAGGAAGTACAGGAAGTGGTAAATCAACTATAGTTAACTTAATACCAAGATTTTATGATGTAACAGGAGGAGAGCTACTAATAGATGGAGTTAATGTAAAAGATGTTTCTCAAAAGAAATTAAGAGAAATTATAGGATTTGTACCACAAAAAGGAATACTATTTTCTGGAACAATAGAATCAAATATTAAATATTCAAATGAAAATATGTCTGATGAACAAATGGAAAAAGCAGCAGATATTGCACAAGCTACAGAATTTATAGATGCAAAGGAAAATAAATATAAAGATAGTATAGCACAAGGAGGAACAAATGTTAGTGGTGGTCAAAAACAACGTTTATCAATAGCAAGAGCAATAGCAAAGGACCCAGAAATATTAGTATTTGATGATAGTTTTTCTGCATTAGATTTTAAAACAGATAGTAAATTAAGAGAAGCTTTATCAAAACAGACGAAAAATAAAACAGTAATAATAGTTGCACAACGTATTAATACTATATTAAATGCAAATCAAATAATAGTTTTAGATGAAGGAAAAGTAGTAGGAATAGGAACACATGAAGAATTAATGAAAAATAATGAAGTATATAGACAAATAGCATTATCACAACTATCAGAAGAAGAACTACAAAATAGAAAGGAGGAATAAAAATGCCGGGACCAATGATGAGAGGACCTAGAAATGGACCACCAGGAGCAAATGTAGTAAAAGCAAAAAATTTTAAAAGTACAACAAAAAAACTAGTAACTAAATATCTTGCACAATATAAGATTTCCTTAATAATAGTATTTATATTTGCAATAGGAAGCACGATATTTACTATAGTAGGACCAAAGATATTAGGAAATGCAACAACAGAAATTTTTAATGGATTGATAAGCAAATTATCTGGAGGAAATGGAATAGACTTTGAAAAAATCGGACAAATTTTATTAACATTATTGATGTTATATATAATAAGTGCAATATTCTCCTTTATACAAGGATTTACAATGACAAATGTAGCACAAAAATTAACATATAAATTGAGAAATGATATTGCTATAAAAATTAATAAACTACCAATGAAATATTTTGATAAAAGGACACATGGTGAGGTTTTATCAATAATAACAAATGATATTGATACACTAAGTATGAATTTAAATCAAAGTATCACTCAAATAATAACAACTATTTGTACAATTATAGGAATTCTAATTATGATGTTTTCTATCAGTTGGAAGATGACATTGATATCATTAGTAATTTTACCAATGGCAGTATTAATTGTTAAAATAGTAGTTACAAAATCTCAAAAATATTTTAAAAGACAGCAAGACTATTTAGCACATGTAAATGGTCAAGTAGAAGAAATATATAGTGGATTAAATATTGTAAAAGCATTTAATGGAGAACAAAAAGAAATAGAGCAATTTCAGAAATTAAATTCTGAATTATACCATTCAGGATGGAGATCACAATTTTTATCAGGACTAATGCATCCACTGATGAATTTTATGGGAAATATCTCATATGTTGCAGTGGCAGTAGTAGGAGGATATTTAGCAATTGAAGGAACTATTACTGTTGGAAATATACAAAGTTTTATACAATATAATAGACAATTTATTCAACCTATAGGTCAGGTAGCACAAGTATCAGGAATGTTGCAAGCAATGGTAGCAGCAGCAGAGAGAGTTTTCGAATTTTTAGATGAAAAAGAAGAAGAAGAAACAGCAAAAGGAAAAATTGATACTTCAAAATTAAAAGGAAATGTAGAATTTAATCATGTAAAATTTGGCTATGATAAAGATAAAATGATTATAAATGACTTTAATGTAAAAGTAAAAGAAGGACAAAAAATAGCAATAGTAGGGCCAACAGGTGCTGGAAAGACTACGATGGTAAATTTATTAATGAGATTTTATGATGTAGACTCTGGAGAAATCTTAGTTGATGGACATAATGTTAAGGACTTCCCAAGAGGAGAATATAGAAAAATGTTTGGTATGGTACTTCAAGATACATGGCTATTTGGAGGAACTGTAAAAGATAACATAAAATATAGTAAAGAAGATAGCACAGATGATGAGGTAATAGAAGCAACTAAAGCAGCACATGTACATCATTTTATAAAGACTTTACCAAAAGGATATAATTCTGTTTTAAATGAGGAATCAAGTAATGTGTCAGCGGGGCAAAAACAATTACTTACAATAGCAAGAGTTATTTTAGCAAATCCTAAAATATTAATTTTAGATGAAGCCACAAGCTCTATTGATACTAGAACTGAAATACAAATCCAAGATGCAATGGATAATTTAATGAAAGGAAGAACAAGTTTTATTATTGCTCACAGATTATCTACTATTAAAAATGCAGATTTAATTTTAGTAATGAATCATGGAGATATTATAGAACAGGGAACACATGAAGAATTACTAAGTCAAAATGGATTTTACGCAGATTTATATAATAGTCAATTTGAAGAAGTAGAGGAATAGATTATTACGAAAATTAAATAACTTATTTTTTAAGTTGCGAAAAAATATAAGAGTTTTAATAATTTTTCGCATTTGAAAGTAAGTTATTTTATTTTTATAGTAATAAATAAAATATTAACAAACATTTTTTGTATATAGAGGAATATAGTAGTTAGATTTTTGAATATCAATGTAAACAAAAAGTAATAAAAATGTAAAAAAACTGTAATGATTTGGGATAATATTCAAAAAATAAATAATATTAAGAATAAAATACAAAAAAATGAAGATAATAGTGGAGAAAAACACGTGTACAAGTAAGAACAGCAATGATATAAAAATTATTACTATAAGTTTTAATAAAAATAGATAAGTAAATAAATATCAAGGTATAAAGAAAGGAAAAATGAAAGATGAAAATGCGTAAAACCACTGAAACTGTAAGAGAGAGAGAGAGAGAGAGAGAGAGAGAGAGAGAGCTATACTTTAGAGAAATAAAGTGTAGTTTAATTGGAATTGTAAAAAATAAAATAAATAAAAAAGATAGTGATATAAGTCATGTAGAAATACATGATTTATGTTACTATCTTTTTGTGTTTTAGAAAGATAAAAAAGTTATTAACATTAAAAAATAAATAAAAGGAAGAGAAAGGAGAGCAAGAAAAAATGAAAGTAAAGGAAGGAGAAAGAATGAAATTTTGGCTATTAAAAAAAGAAAAAGGAATAACATTGATAGCATTAGTTATAACGATAATCGTGTTGTTAATATTAGCAGGAGTGAGTATAGCAACATTAACAGGGGACAATGGTATATTAACTAAAGCATCAGAAGCAAAAGAAAAGACAGAAATTGCAAGTGAAAAAGAAATGGTAGAATTGGCAATAGCAGATGCAAATATGAAAGGAATTGAAAATGGAAAAATAACAAAAGAAAGTTTACAGAAAGCATTAAATGCACAATTAGGAGAAAACAAAGCCGAAGTATATGATGATGGTTATGGAAATTATACTATAAAAATAAATAATACAAATAGAGACTATGAAGTGTCAAGAAATGGAGCAATTATAGTTGCAAAGCAAGTAAAAGATGAGAACCCAGGAGTTTTAAGTGGAGGAGGAACAGAAGAAAATCCATATTTAATTGAAAGTATGGAAGATTTCATTTATTTTTCAAATGAAATAAAAGAAGGAACAACTTACAGTGAACAATATATTGAACTTAATTGTGATTTAGACTTTTCTAATCCAGCATCATATGTTAATTCTACTACAAAGGAATTTGGAGATATAAATAAAAATGGAAAGGAAGAGGAACTATTAATTGAATTAACAACGGGTAGAGGATTTTATGGAGTTGGTGTTGAAAATGATGAAGATAGAGAAAATAAATCATTCAAAGGAGTTTTTAAGGGAAATTATCACACAATCAATCATTTGTATATAAATAAGAAAAAAGGAGAAAACTTTATACATGTTGGATTATTCAATGTAAATTTTGGTACTATTTCAGGAATAGAGTTGAAAAATGTAAATATTAATTGTAATTCTAATGTAGGCATTTGTTGTGGAGGAATAGTTGGAAATAATAAAGGAAAAATACAAGAATGTTCTTGTAGTGGAAATATTAATTTGATTAGTGATGGAAATAAAACGTCGCTTTGTGGGGGAATAACTGGTAATAATAATACTGATGGAAAAATATATAATTGCTTTAATTTATCTAATATATTAACAAAAAAAATGGGTTCAGAAGTAAATTATAATGGCGGTATAGCTGGGCAATGTTTTAATTCGGTAATAGAAAATTGTTACAATAATGGAAATATATCAACGGTTCATACATCAGAAAATGCAGTTGATATTGGTGGTATAACAGGTTCAGTTAGTGGTTCCAGTATAAAAAATTGTTATAATACTGGAAAAATTTCATTAAAAAGTGAGAATGCAGTTAATATATTTAAAGGTAGTTTATGTGGATATATATATAGTAATGGAAGTATAAGCAATTCATATTATATAGCAAATGAAGGAATAGGAGGAATAGGATATAGTGAAGGAACAACTGAAACTATATTAGGGAAAAGTGAAGATGAGTTAAAGAATGCATGTAGTTTTTTAGGGGATGCATTTAAAGAAGACAGAGAAAATATAAATAATGGTTATCCAATATTTACTTGGCAGTGATATGTGACTCTGTTTGTTAGTTGCATGAAGTAATTATAAAATAGGATTAGTTAAAAAGTAAAAGCAACATAGTAAAAAAATTGACTGTATTGAAGAAAATACTAAATTTCAGTAATTTTCTTCAATACTTTTATGATAAAAAAAGAAAAAATATAGTATAATTTAAATATATTAAAGAAAAATTTGCATGGCAAACAACGCATTAATAAGATGCCATTGTTTTTTTATTTCTCGAGAAATAGTAGTAGGATTTTTTTGATAGATATTTAGCAATTTCTCTAAAGCTAGTATTTTTAGCAAGTCCCTGTTCTATGAAATTTTTGTACAAAAATAAAATTAACACAGATAAAAAGTGGCTTTTAAAAATAAAAATGTGGTAAAAATTTTTAATAAAAATATAGGTTTACAATAGATATGTCACACTAAGATATAAAAAAGGAAATACCAATATGATATAATGTTTTTAAC
>CANPZF010000040.1 GCA_947589015.1 uncultured Clostridia bacterium | reverse complement strand
GAACATCCCTCAATTTTGTATATAAGAATTTCTATTTTTCATTCCAATCAAGCATTGATTTATCAACTAAATATATATGCCATATGCTGTCGTATTGTAGAATAAAAGGTGAGAAGTGCTAAGTTACAAAAAATACAGAAACTTAAATAGTCACACCATTTCTTTTCACATACACAGAAAAATAATCGTCTTTATATACTTGTTCATAGTTTTTATCTTTTTGTATATATGTATTAATTATTTCTTCATTATATAATATAGCATAATCAATGTCGTATTTTTTAAATGTATCGTCATAGTGTATACTTCCACTCATAGTTTTCCACCATTCTTCTAGTATATCTGTATCATTAAACTCCTTAGTATATATTTCTGTTCTAGAATCTATAAAAGCTGGTATTCCAGATAACTCAATATAGCTTCCAAAATCTAAGTGATTAAATATTTTCAAATTTTTATAGTCCATATTTTCTTTAATATATTTCACTGCATCAACTGGATATGTTGTTTTATCTACATATTGTTCTTTCATTCTATATGAATAACAACATATTGCAATAATTGCAATAAATATTGTTAATATTGATAATGACTTATTTTTTTGTAATTTTATACTTGCCTTTTCTATAATATTTTCATTATCATAATCATTAAAAAATTGTGTTACTAATCTTGCTACAACAATACTTCCTATAATATAAAAATACGCATTATTTCTATTTGCCATTACTCCCATTATAAATAATCCTACAAACATTAATAAATCGCTTAACCTAATTTTAGTTTTTGTTGTCAAAGTTATAGCAATTGTAATTACAAGCATTGTCATTATTCCAACATTCATAACTACATTAGTCCCCTGTAATTCAGATATAATTTGAGAAGAAATTCCTCCTATAACTTTAAACATATAAGTATAAGTATATATTCCTATTGGAGAAAATAGGCTACCTAATATATTTATTCCAATTACTGTTATCAATGACATTATATTAATTTTTCTAATTATAATTTTTTTATTTTTACATTTTTTATTAAATTTACCTATAATTGCTTCTGCTAAATATGGTAAAATTAATATTATAGTCATCATCCATATAGATGCATGAAAGTTAACAATTAAAACTGATACTAAAAATATTAAAATATAATATATTGTTTGTGGCTTTTCTATTACTTTTTCTATCAAATACACTTCTACTAGCAATAATAAATATGATATTATTTGAGCTCTTGCTGTAAAATAGCCATTTAGAACTAAGAGCATCATCGAAATCATAGTCATAATAAATGCTACCAAAATATTGGTTTTCATTTTTAATAATATATTAAATAATATTATTGTTGTTGTACATGCAATTATTAAAGTGAAAACATATATTCCTGTAAATCCAAAATTATTATATATTGTAGCTATTGTAACATCAAAAGCCCACCTTAACTTGTAAAATTTTAATCCTTCATGTGATGTTAAATGGTCTAAATTATCATATCCATTTTCTATAATGCTATTACCTGTTGCTATTGTAAAATATGTATCGTTTTGCATTATTTTAGTTATTGAAGTTGCAACTATTAATATTAAAAAACATATACATGCAATATATAATTTTTTATTTTTTTTCATATAATACTCCATTCAATTATATTTATTGTTTTGCAACTATTCTTTGAGTTTCTTTTGCTATCATTAGTTCCTCATTTGTTGGTACAACATAAACTTTAACTTTTGAATCTGGTTTAGAAATCATTATTTCTTCTCCTCTTGTTTTATTCGCTTCTTCGTCTAAATCTACTCCCATAAATTGTAGCTGTTCACAAATTCCTTTACGAATATTTACTTGATTTTCACCTACTCCACCAGTAAATACTATATAATCTACTCCATTCATAGCAACTGCACATTTTGCAATATAACTTGCTATTGCATATTTGAAGTTTTCTATTGCAATTTTAGCTGTTTCATTATCATTATAACTTTCTGCTTCTATTTCTCTAAAATCTGGTGCTAAACCTGAAATTCCTTGTACTCCTGATTTCTTATTTAATATATTTTCCATTTCTTCTGCTGAAATTTTTTCTTTTTTCATTATATATAATAATATTGATGGGTCTAAATCTCCACTTCTTGTAACCATTGGTATTCCTCCTAATGGTGTTAATCCCATACTAGTTTCTACTGATTTTCCACCTTCTACCGCACTAATGCTAGAACCTTGTCCTAAATGACAAGTAACTATTTTTAAATCTTTTATTGGTTTATTTACTATTTCTGCTAATCTTTGAGATACATACATATGTGATGTTCCATGAAATCCATATTTTCTTACACTATATTTTTCATAATATTCATATGGTATTGGATATATATATCTTTGTTTTGGAATAGATTGATGAAATGCTGTGTCAAAAACTCCCACCATTGGTTTTCCTGGCATTACTTTTCTACATGCTTCTATTCCTAAAATACATGCTGGATTATGTAGTGGTGCTAAATCTGAGCATTCTTTTAAAACTTGCTCTACATTCTCATCAATAAGAACTGATTCTGAAATTTTTTCTCCTCCATGAACTAGTCTATGTCCTATTGCATTTATTTCCTCTAAGCTATCTATTACCTTATATTCTGGATTTACTAATTGTTTTAAAGTAAATTCTATAGCTTCTGTGTGATTATATGCTGGATTTTCAATTTGTATCTTTTGCCCATTTACCTTATGTGTAATAAATGCTTCTTTTTCTCCTATTCTTTCATATTTTCCAGAAGCTAATAATTCTTCTGTTTGCATATCAATTAATTGATATTTTAAAGATGAACTTCCACAGTTTAATACTAAAATTTTCATTTAAATTCTTCCTTTCTTTTTATTAATTAATTAATTTTTGAGTTTCTTCTGCTATCATCAATTCTTCATTTGTAGGTACTATATATACCTTGACTTTTGAGTTTGGAGTAGATATTTCTCTTTCTTTACTTTTTACATTATTTCTTTCATCGTCTATTTCCACTCCTAAAAATTGCAACAATTCACATATTGCTTTTCTAGAAATAGGTCCTTTTTCTCCAACGCCTGCTGTAAATGTTATTACATCTATTCCATTCATAGCAACTGCACACCTTGCAATATAACATGCAGTTAAATAATGAAATACATCTAAAGCAAGTATAGCTGACTCTCCACCAGATAGAGCTTCTACTTCAATATCCCTCATATCTAATGAAATTTTAGATACACCATATATTCCAGACTCTTTATTTAAAATATAATTCATGTCATCTGCTGATAAGTTTTCTTTTTTCATTAAATATGTAATTATTGATGGATCTATATCTCCACTTCTACTTCCCATAGGAATACCACCTAAAGGGGTAAGTCCCATGCTTGTTTCTACTGATACGCCGTTTTTTATTGCACACACACTACAGCCCTGTCCTAAATGACAATTTACTATTTTTAAATCTTTTATATCTTTTTTCATTAATGTTGCAACTCTATTTGCAACATATTTATGTGAAGTACCATGAAAACCATATTTTCTTATTCCATACTTTTCATAATACCTATATGGAATTGGATAAATATATTTTTCTTTAGATATAGTTTGATGAAATGCTGTGTCAAAAACTGCTACCATTTTCATATCTGGAACAATGTTTCTACAAGCTTCAATTCCTAAAACTGCTGCTGGATTATGTAGTGGTGCTAAATCTGAACATTTTTTTATTTCTTCAATTACTTCATCTGTTATAATAACAGCATCACTAAATTTTTCTCCTCCATGTACAACTCTATGCCCAATTCCACCCAACTCATCTAAATTTCTTATTACTCCGTAATGTTTATTAATTAATCTAGATAATACAAATTCAATTGCTTCCTCATGATTTTTAGCTGGATGTTCAAATTTGTGTTTTTCTCCATTTACTTTATGTGTTAAAAAAGCATTTGGCTGACCTATTCTTTCATAATAGCCCTTTACAAGCATTTCTTTGGTTTGTGTATCTATCACTTGATACTTTAATGAAGAACTTCCTGAATTTAAAACTAATATTTTCATAAATTCCTCCTTTATTATATATGTTATAATTCTTGTGCTTGTACTGCAGTTATAGCTATTACTCCAGCTACATCTTTACTACTACATCCTCTTGATAAATCATTTACTGGTTTAGCAATTCCCTGGCAAAGTGGCCCATAAGCTTCCGCTTTTCCTAATCTTTGTACTAATTTATATCCTATATTTCCAGCATTTAAATCTGGAAAAATTAATACATTTGCTTCTCCTTTTAATGGACTTCCAGGAGCCTTAAACTCTGCTATTTCTGGAATTATAGCAGAATCTAATTGTAATTCTCCATCTACAATTAAATCTGGATTTTTTTTCTTAACATCATTTGTCGCTTTAATTACTTTTTCTGTTAATTCTGATTTTGCACTTCCATATGTAGAATATGATAACATCGCAACTTTAGGCTCTTTTTGTACTAATTGTTTGAAACTCTTCGCAGAAGAAGACGCAATTTCAGTTAATGCCAAAATTCCTGGATTCTCATTCAAACCACAATCTCCAAATACAAATGTTCCATTTTCACCATATTTACAGTCTGGAACAACCATAACAAAAAATGCAGAAACTAATTTAGTATCTGGAGCAGTTTTTAAAATTTGAAGTGCTGGTCTCAAAGTATCAGACGTAGAATGTGCGGCTCCTGATACTAATCCATCTGCTTTCGTTTTCTCATCCTTAACCATAAGCATTCCATAATAAACCGGATCTTTTACTAATTCTCTAGCCTTTTCTATTGTCATCCCCTTATTCTTTCTTAATTCATATAATAAATTAGTATACTCTTCATATTTCTCTGATTTACTAGGATTTACTATTGTAGCCCCTTGAATATTTAAATTATTTTTCTTTGCTATTTCTTCTATTCTTTCTTTATCTCCCACTAAAATAATATCAGCATACTTTTCTTCCAATACCATTTGAGTTGCTTCTAATATTCTTATATCCTCTGCTTCAGGCAACACTATTGTCTTTATATCTCCTCTTGCTCTTTGTTTTATATCTTCTATAAATGACATTTTTTTTCCTCCTTTAACTCTTGCCATTGGGGACGCTCTTTTTTGGCAATTTATATTAGTTGCCAAAAAAGAGCGTCCCTAATGGCAAATTTTCCTAACTCATCCATATTGTAATCTAAATTATATACTTTTGTCAATTAAATCACTTATATTATTTTTTTATCATATTTTATATTAACTATTAACTAAGTGGAGGTTATATATGTATTATATTCGTTCTTTTGATAATAATAAAATCGCTGTATATGATTTAAATCCTTATAGTTCTAAAACTATATTATTTGTTCATGGCTGGCCATTATCACATAAAATCTTTGAATATCAGCTAGAAATGTTGTTGAACTTAAATTATAGGGTTATTTCTATTGATTTAAGAGGTTTTGGAAATTCTGATACAACCGCTAATGGATATGATTATACTTCTTTAGCTACTGATTTATATAATGTTATACTTAATTTAAAACTACATAATATTATTTTAGTTGGATTTTCTATGGGTGGAGCTATTGTTTGCAGATATATGTATTTATATAAAAATTATGCCGTTTCTAAATTATGTTTGATTGATGCAGCTGTTCCATCATTTACTAAAACTGTTAATAATCCCTATGGTTCTACTATTCAGAGTGTTGATAGTTTAATTAATCAAGCTCTAACTGATAGACCTCAAATGAATGAAGATTTTGGAAATAAACTTTTTGCTTCTAATCCTTCTGAAAGTTTTAGGAATTGGTTTCAAGATATTAGCAATAGTGCTTCTGGTGTTGGCACAGTTCAAACTGCAATATCTCTTCGTGATGAAGATTTATTTTATGAATTGCCTTTTATTCATGCTCCTACAGGTATTTTCCATGGTAAATTAGACGAAGTTTGTTCTTACGAATTTGCTAAAATTCAAAATAAATATATTAGTAATTCTACTCTATTTACTTTTGAACATTCTGGGCATGTTTGCTTTTATGATGAATTAGAAAGATTTAATAAAACTTTTTCTAACTTTATAAGATAATAAAGTCAAAAGATTGATATATTAAATATAATATATCAACCTTTTTAATTAATTATATTTACATAAATTATTTCTTATTTGTTCAAGTTCTACTATTCCTTTGCTTTGCTCTTTAATAATAGTTTGTGCAACTTCTCTTAATCTAGGATCAATATAATACTGCAATAAATTCTCACACATTTTTACTGCTCCTTCATGATGTGGAATCATTTCATTAACAAAGTTTAAATCAATATTTACACTTCTTGGACTGTTTTTCATTTTTTCAATCATATTTTTAGTAATTTCTAAATATGTTCGCATGTAACTATCAACATTTCTTGGCAGATTTGCAAATCCTGCTGTAGTTCTCTTTATTTCTCTCATCTGCTGTATTCCTCTAGTTTGCATATTTATTATACCTCTTGCTATTTCTTGTAGTGGTTTATAAGTAGTATATTGCAATAAATTTTCGCACATATATATTGCAGCTTGATGGTGTGGTACCATACATTCTATAAAATTTATTGTTATACTATTTGTTATGTTAGAATTTAGCATTTTACTAGCCATTTCATCTAATATCTGATCAAATCTAGCCAAATATTTCTTAGCATTTAATACATTTTGATAATTCATTTTCACCATTCCTCCTATAATTATAGTATTAAAAAATATTACAATTGTTACATAATATTGGCAGTTTTGTATATATTTATAAATTTTGGAAATAATATTTTTAGGTGGTGATTTTTATGACAAGTAAAGAGCTTTTATACATTGAAGATGCTTTAGGACATGAAAATATTATGAAATCATGTTGTACTAAAGTTTCTGAACAATTACAAGATGTTTCACTTTCTACTTATATGGCAGAATTAGAAAAAAAACATTGTGAATTATTTAACAAGTTTTTAAATTTATTATAGAAGGGAGAATATGTTATGGAAGATAAAGAATTAATGGAAAAAGAATTGCTAATTATTAAAGGTGTTTGTGATTTATATCTTCATGGAACTATAGAATCTACAACTGCTGATGTTCATTGTGCTTTTAAAGATGCTTTAAATGAATCTTTAGACATTCAAAATAAAATATATAATTTAATGGCTGAAAAAGGTTGGTATAAGACTGAAAATGTTGAACAAACAAAAATTGATTCTGTGAAACAAAAATTTCAATCAGCATAAAAATTTTAAAAGTAGGAGTATTTTTATAATACTCCTACTTTTATGTTACTAGTCAGCCATCCAATACACATAAATTCAGAAAATGCCTATATATTAATATTTTATATTTTATTATTCTGTGCGTAATGCTTCAACTGGATCTCTTCTACTTGCCATTTTAGCTGGTATTAATCCTGCAATTATAGTTAAAAGCATACTTATTAAAACTAATATTGCACCTGCTATAGGTGGTACCATTGTTATTACTGTTACACCAGTTAATTGGTGTATAAATGCATTTATAGGTATTGTTAACAATACTGTAATTCCTATTCCTAAAAGTCCTGAAATCAATCCAACTATAAATGTTTCTGCATTAAATACTCTTGATATATCCTTTTTAGAAGCTCCTATAGCTCTTAATATTCCTATTTCTTTTGTTCTTTCTAATACTGAAATATATGTGATTATTCCAATCATAATAGATGAAACTATTAATGATATTGCAACAAATGCAATTAGTACATAACTAATAGTGTCTATAATTTGACTAACTGATTTCATCATAACCCCTACTATGTCTGTATAATTAATTACATTTTCTTCTTTTCCTTCATCTCTTTGTTTTTGGTTATATTCTTCTATTTTTTCTGCTATTTTATCCTTTGATTCAAAATTTTTAGGATAAATATTTATAGATGTTGGCACTTCTATATCAATAGCATTTAATTTTTGTAAATTTTTTTCATAGCTTGCATTTTTATTTTCAGCATATGCTTGCATCATATCTGCAATTTGTTCATTGCTTAGTCTACTCATTGCCATTTTTTGCTCATCAGATAATGAGTTATAATCAAAACTAGCACTGTTATCATCAGTTGGGAAATTCAAACCTGAAAATACATTTACATCTTGTTTTTCTTTTTGTTCTTTTACTATTTCTGCTTCATTTGATTTATTTATTACATATTCTTTTAGTTTCTTAGTATATCCTATACCACTTGTTACTGAAGTTGAAGCTACACTTTCTTCATTTTGTTTTATAATACCAACTATTTTGATATTTTCAGCTTCTGCAATTTTGTTTTTAATATATTCCTCATCTTCACTTTTATCTAGCCATACACCATTTTCTTTTTGATAATAATCTGTATTTAATAATAGCTTAAAAGATAAATTTAACAATTCATCATAAGTATATGATGTTGGTTCTGTTTCTTCTTCTAACTTTTCATCATTTTCCACTGCTTTCCATTTTTCTTCTAGTTCTTTTTGATCTTTTAGCCCTAATGAATATAATGTATAATCATCTATTGTTCCATCTTCTTTTAATATTAAAACTACTTCATTATATTCTTTAGGCCAACTTCCTTTTATTAAATCAAATTGTGATTCTAATAATTCTTGATTATCTCTCATTTCAATCCATATATCTGTATTAGTCATCATTGTACTTCCAAACATAGATGATACAGAAGAAGAATTGCTAGCTTCTATCATATCTCCCATACCTAGAGCATTCATAACTGTACTTGGATTTACTCTTACAATGCCATTTGCTGTATCTTCCTTATATAAATTGATTTTTAAATTATATCCATATTCTATGCTATTGCTATAATCTTTTATTTCCTCATCATTGTCTAAATATTTTTTTAATTCTGCTAAATTATTACTCTGTTTTTTATTTGATAGAGTTGTTATCATATCATCCATAATATCTGCTGAATATACTTTTCCTTCTTCTTTATTTAATGTATCACCTTCATTTTCTCCCATCATTGATTCCATCATACTTGTCATATCAATTGTTGCTTCTTCAATCATAATTGGATAAGAAGATAATGTATCTTCTTCTACTCTATCAATATAATTTTGTACTCCTGTAGAAATTGCAAGTATTAATGCTATTCCTATTATACCAATACTTCCTGCAAAAGATGTTAATAAAGTTCTTCCCTTTTTTGTCATCAGATTGTTTAAACTTAATCTCAATGCAGTAAAAAACTTCATAGATGTTCTTCCTGTTTTTGCCTTTGCATCTTTCTCTTTTTCCTCATCTTTTTTAGTAAATGGCATTGAATCATCTATTATAAGTCCATCTAGAATTTTTACTATTCTAGTTGAATATTTTTCTGCTAGCTCTGGATTATGTGTTACCATTACAATTAACTTATCTTTTGAAATTTCTTTTAGTATTTCCATAATCTGCACACTAGTTTTTGTATCTAATGCTCCTGTAGGTTCATCTGCTAATATAATATCTGGATTATTCACTAAAGCTCTTGCAATAGCTACCCTTTGCATTTGTCCTCCTGAAAGTTGATTTGGCTTTTTATTTACAATATCTCCTAGTCCAACATCTGTTAGTGCTTTTATCGCTCTTTGTTTTCTTTCTTTTTTAGATACACCTGATATTGTAAGTGCTAATTCTACATTTGAAAGAATTGTTTGATGTGGTATTAAATTATAACTTTGAAATACAAATCCAACAGAATAATTTCTATATGCATCCCACTCTTTGTCTTTGAATTTTTTTGTTGATTTTCCATTAATAATTAAATCTCCTGTTGTATATCTGTCTAAACCTCCTATAATATTTAATAATGTCGTTTTTCCACATCCACTTTGCCCTAGAATTGATACAAATTCACTTTTTCTAAATTCAATATCAATTCCTTTTAAAGCTTTTACTGTGCTATCTCCTGATTCATAGTCTTTTGTTATATTTTTTAATTTAAGCATATGCTCATCCTTTCTTGTTGCCATTAGGGACGTTCTTTTTTGGCAACTTTTATTTACTCATTTTATTATATTAACATTATTTCAAAGACTATTCAATAAAATTCATATAAAATTCACAAAATATAGTTACAGGATAAAATCCATGCCTTTCTCGTTTCACTCGCAAGACACACATAGGAATGAAAAACTTGAATTTGAAA
>CANPZF010000039.1 GCA_947589015.1 uncultured Clostridia bacterium | reverse complement strand
AGCTTATATATCGTAAAAGGTATTTCAAACACTATATTTATCAATAAAGTGTGACATATGTTTGACAAACCTACACATAAAATTAAAGAAAGTAAAAAAAAAAACTTGTATATTAAAAATAATTGTGATATAAATATAATATAAAAATAAAGCTATAATTAAGAAAGGCGGAATTTTTGTGGAAGAAGAAATGGATTTAGAGTATGAAAAGACTGCTAAAACAATACTAATTGTTGATGATGAGGCACATATTAGAGATATTTTATTATATAATTTGAAAAAAGAAGGATATAATGTAATAGAAGCTAGTGACGGAATAAGTGCAATTAATATTGCCGCAGATCAAAGACCAGATTTAATTCTATTAGATATAATGTTACCTAAATTAGATGGATTATCTGTGTGTAAAAGGATTAAAAATTCATATAATGTGCCAATACTAATGCTTACGGCAAAAGACACAGAAATTGATAAAATTCTAGGATTAGAATTAGGAGCAGATGATTATATAACAAAACCATTTAGTGTAAGAGAATTAGTTGCTAGAGTTAAGGCAAATTTAAGAAAAGTAGAGGCTAGTAATAATAATGTCCCAAAAATAGAAGCAGAAGATGTAGAAACAAAGAAAAAAGATAGAAAAATTATTGTTAATGATTTAGAACTTGATTTGGACAGATTTGAGGTTAAAGTAAGAGGACAAGTAATAGATTTAACATTAAGAGAATTTGAAGTATTGAGATTTTTAGCTTCTCAACCAGGTCAAGTAGTAACAAGGGAAAATCTACTTGAAAAAGTGTGGGGATATGAATATTATGGAGATATAAGAACTGTGGATGTAACGGTTAGAAGAATAAGAGAAAAAATAGAAAATGATACATCTATGCCAAAAATATTAATAACAAAAAGAGGAGTAGGATATTATATATCATCAAAATAGAAAAAACAATGCTGAAGAAAGCATTGTTTTTTTTTATAATAGGGAAGTCATGCTGACATATTCTATTATATAAAATCCATTGTACAGAATTTTATTAAAAATAAAATGTCGAAACTTGTAAGATTAAGAAATATATGATATATTAAAACAAAACTTAATGAGGAGAGAGTTATGAAAGTAGATATAGATGTTAACCAAGTAATTGCTAATGTAGTAGAGCATAGTTGCAAAAATATAATAGAAGATATTAGCAAAACAGTAAAAATCAATAAAAAGGATTTTACAAATAAATTTAGCATAAAATATAATAAAGCATTTAAAGAATATCTAAAAAAAGCATATAATAAATACAGTAAAATAAAAACATTATTATATAAAACAGAACCTAAATACTTATATGATTTTTTTGAATGTAATAATTTAAAATATGATGATAAGCAAATAGATCCAATTGACATAAACAACATATTAAATATTTCTAATTTTTTAATTATAAAAGGAACAGGAGGTATAGGAAAATCAACTCTAATGAAACATTTATTTTTAAATGAATTAGAAAAAAATGATTTAATTCCAATATTTTTTGAATTAAAGGATTTAAATAGTTCTGAAGAATCGTTAGAAGACTGTATATATAATTCAATAAATAAATTAGGATGTGAATTTGAAAGACAATATTTTGAATATGCAATGAAAAGTGGAAAATTTTTAGTATTGTTAGATGGATATGATGAGATATCAAGTACTAGATTAGAAAAATTTCCAAAGGAATTGGAAGAGATGACTGATAAATATGAAAACAATTGTTATATTATGTCTTCAAGACCAAGTGAAAATTTTATTTCATTTCAAAGATTTACAGTTTTAGAGAGTCAACCATTTACAAAAGAAAAAACGATTAATTTAATAAAAAAAATAGACTATGATGAAGAGATAAAGCAAAGATTTATAAAAGAATTATGCATAAATTTATATGATAAGCATCAATCTTTTGCGTCAAACCCATTATTATTAACAATTATGCTATTAACGTATAATGACTATGCAGAAATTCCAGATAAATTACATTTGTTTTATGAGCAAGCATTTGAAACATTATATTTAAAACATGATGCTACAAAATCAGGATATAGAAGAGAGATGCAAAGTAAATTAACAAGAAATATATTTGAAAAAGCATTTTCAAAATTCTGCTTTAAAACATATGTAAGAGAAAAATTTGAGTTTTCAAAAATAGAGCTAAATCAATTTTTTGACGAAGTCAAAGATGACAATATAAACTTTGAAAATGAAAAATTTTTACAAGACTTAATAAGCTCAGTTTGTCTAATGTATTTAGACGGAAAAGTATATAGCTTTACTCATAGATCTTTTCAAGAATATTTTACTGCAAAATATATACTAAGTTTATCAGACGAAAATCAACAAAAAGTATGCAGAAAATTGATAAATTATAGAGAACATGATAATGTGTTAGATATGCTATATGATATGTCTAAAGAAAGATTTGAAAATAATGTTTTAATACCATATTTAGAAGAAATAGAAGAAAAATGTAAAGGAAAAGACAGATATACAGAGTATTATAAAGAATTATTGTGTAATATGCAAATTCGAATAACAAAAGAATCACATATAGGGATAGGGATATCATATAGAATAAAAGATATATTCTTGTATACAATTGAAAGAAAATATATGAATAATAAACATAAACTTTATACGGCAAAGAGAAATAAAGAAAAAGAAAAGCAACAAATTATAGAAAGAATGAATGGAAAAGAATATGCTATTATACCAATAGAAGAAGCTATAAATGATGAAATATATTCAAAAGAATTAAAGAATAGTCCTATAGAAGCAAAAGTACTAAATTTAATGAGTTTATTAGAAGAATTAAAGTCAAATCAAAATAAATTAGAGGAAGAATTAGATTTTATATTAAATGAGTAAAAAGAGGTAATTTATGAAAAGAACTGATACGAGAAAAATAATGGTAGGAAATGTTCAAATAGGTGGACAAGACAAAGTAGTTATACAATCAATGTGTAACACAAAAACAAAAGATGTAGAAGCAACTGTAAAACAAATTTTAGATTTAGAAAAAGCAGGATGTGAAATAATAAGGGTAGCATGTTTAGACATAGAAGATGCAAAATCAATAAAACAAATAAAAGAAAAAATACATATACCAATAGTAGCAGATATACATTTTGATTATAAAATAGCACTAGAAGCAATTGAATCAGGAGTAGATAAAGTTAGAATAAATCCAGGAAATATAGGTTCTGAGGATAAAGTAAAAGCGGTAGTAGATAAATGTAAAGAAAAAAATATTCCTATTCGAATAGGAGTAAATGGAGGTTCTTTAGAAAAGGAACTATTAGAAAAATATGGTAAACCAACGGCAAAAGCAATGGTAGAAAGTGCAAAAAGACATGTAGAAATATTGGAAAAATTAGACTTTCATGATTATGTTATATCATTGAAGGCATCTAATTTAGATTTATGCGTAGAAAGTTATGAGGAAGCAGCAAAATGTTTTGACTGTCCACTTCATTTAGGAATTACAGAAGCAGGAACAGAATTTAGTGGAACAATTAAATCTAGTATAGGATTGGGATATATGTTAAGACAGGGAATAGGTGATACATTAAGAGTTTCTTTGTCAGATGATCCAATAAAAGAAATAAAAGTTGCAAAAGAGATTTTAAAAGACTGTAATTTATATAAAAAGTCTCCAACATTAATAGCATGTCCTACATGTGGAAGAACTAGAATAGATTTAATACCGATAGCTAAAGAAGTAGAAGAATTTTTACAAACATTAGAATCAGATATTACAGTAGCAGTTATGGGATGTGCTGTAAATGGTCCAGGAGAAGCAAGAGAGGCAGATATTGGGATAGCTGGAGGAATAGAAGAAGGAATTATATTTAAAAAAGGGAAAATAATAAAAAAAGTACAGCAGGAAAAAATTGTAGATATTTTAAAAGAAGAAATTGTAGATATGATTAAAAATAATGAGTAATTTATAGGAGAAATTTATGGAAATAATATTGGGTAAAACTGCTGGATTTTGCTATGGTGTTAAAAGAGCTGTAGATGGAGCTAAGGAGCAATTAAAAAAAGCAACAAATGAAATATATTGCTTAGGTGAAATTGTGCATAATGAAGAAGTGATAAATGATTTAAAAAAAGAAGGATTAAGATTTGTAGAAGATGTAAAGGAATCAAAGGGAGACACTATAATTAGGGCACATGGGGTACCTAAAAATGTTTACAAAGAAGCTAAAATAAAAAAAATAAATTTATATGATTATACATGTCCAAAAGTATTAAAGATTCATGAAATAGCAGAAAAATATGCAAAAGATGGATTCTATATACTTTTGTGTGGAAGCAAAACGCATCCTGAAAATATAGGAACTTTAAGTTTTTGTGGGAAAAATTGTAGTGTTATTGAAACAGTAGAAGAGGCAACAAAAGAAATTGAAAATTTAAGAAAATCTAAATTTAAAAAAGTATTATTAATATCACAAACTACATATAAACTAGAAAAATTTTCAAAAATAGAAGAAATAATTAAAGAAAAATTATCACAGGGATTTATAGTAGAAGTAATAAATACAATTTGTAAAGCAACAGAATTAAGACAAATAGAAACAAAAGAAATAGCTAAAAAAGTGGAATATATGATTATAATAGGAGGGAAAAAAAGTTCTAATACTCAAAAACTTTATGAGATAGCAAAAGAAAATTGTAAACATTCAATTTGTATACAAACAAAAGATGAAATAAATATAGAAGAAATGTCAAATTATGAAAAGATAGGGATTATGGCAGGAGCATCAACACCAATGAAAAGTATAGAAAATGTAATAAAATTTTTTAAAGAAGGAAATGTAAAAAATCGGCATTTTGACATGAAAGTGAAAAATGTCGATTTTTGCGATGAAAAGTTATAAAAATTAAGAAAATTATATTGACAATTAATATTAATGATATTATACTTTAGCTAAATTATATAATTTATTTGTAACAAATGTTTATTTCGAAATTTTTAAATTGTTACTATTTATTCAAAAAAGTTATAACTTTATATCATCTTCAAATCTCAAAAAAACCCTATCTAGAAATGAAATATAAAAGAAAAGGAGGAAACTTTATTTAGTGCACTAAATTTTTTATGAATAGAAAATTAATATCAAAAAGTAATTATGTATTAAGAAAAGTTTTAAATTCAGATGAAAATATAGATATAATACAAGATATAATTGAAGCTTTTCTTAAAATAGAAATAAAGAAAATAAAATTAAATCCATATTTAAAGAGCAAAGAGAAATATCTACCAGAAGAGGAAAATTTTGGAGTGGTAGATGTAAGAGTAACAACAGCAGAAAATGTAGAATTAAATATAGGAATACAATTTATTGATGGATATTATATTCAAAATAAAATGTTATTATATTATGCTCAAATACACACTAATCAATTAGAATATGATAAAAGTAGAAAAATTGCAAAAACAATAACAATAAATTTATTAGATTTCAAATATTTAAAATCAAGTGAATATCATAAAAAAATATTAATAAAAGAAAAATCTGAAGATAAAACAAAAAAAACAGAAATATTAGAATTACATGTTATTGAATTACCAAAGTTTACAAAAGCAAGTGAACATCTAACAAAAGAGGAAGCATGGATAATGTTTTTAAAAGGAGAAAACATAGAAAATATAAAAACGAAATATAAAAAATTAGAAAAATTAGATTTATTATTAGATGAATATTGGAAAAAAGAAAAAATGGAATAAATGGACAACCTATATTTGTAGGTTGTCCAAAAATATAATATTAATGAGCATCTGTTAAAGCCTGTTTTAATGTAACATGAATAACTGTACCTTCCGGAACAAGTTCATCTTTCTGAGTATCTTGATTTATGACTACTCCAGAACCATCTATACTAATATTTAAATTACTATTTCTTAATGTAGTAGTCGCTTGCGAAGCTGTCATTCCTTTTAAATCAGGAACTGTGACAGAAGTTGCAATAGTACTTCCTTCACCATAAAGCATTATAATGGAATTTTTAGAAAGTGAAATAGCAGGCTTTGGAGTTTGATCTGCAACTAAAATATTATTTTTGTCACCATTAACAGAAATTTTAGTTGTAAAACCTAAATTATTTAAGATTTTTTCAGCCTCCGCAACAGTTTTATTTCTAACATCAGGAACGGTTATTAAATTAGAAGAATCTGTAGATTCAGGAGTATCTGATGGAACACCTAAATAAGGCAAAATTTCAGAAAACATTTGACTTACAACAGGTCCAGCAACTGATCCACCTTGGTAATCGTCAGCAGTAGGTTTATATAAAGTAAGTAATAGAACAACTTGAGTATCTTCGATAGGAGAAATAGCTACATATGAAGCAACATAACCTTCTTCTTCTTTTCCTGTAGGAGGTTCTGATGTTCCAGTTTTACCACCAATAGAATAACCAGCAACTGCTGCATTTCTACCAGTACCCTTTGTTACAACATATTCCATCATAGATTTAACTTGAGCAGTAGTAGATTTAGAAAGCACTTGTCTAACCTCTACAGGTTGCATTTCAGTAATTGCACCTGTATCTGTATTAGTTATTTGCTTTACAATTCTAGGTTTCATTAGGGTACCATCATTTGCAATACATGAAATAGCAGTAATCATTTGTAGAGGAGTAATTTGAAATCTTTGACCAAAGGAATATGTAGCAAGTTCTACAGGTCCCATTTCTTCTAATTCATGAAAAATGCCTTTTTGTTCACCATATAATGTTGACTCAGTTGTATCAAAGAATCCAAATGAATTATAATATTTAAATAAAGTAGGAGCTTGAATTTTTTTAGCTAATTGCATAAATGCGGGGTTACATGAATTACCAAGTGCTTCTCTTAAAGATTGAGGCCCGTGAGGATTATAATCTCTCCAACAATGAATTTCTATTGTTTTATCGGAGGTAGAAGGGAATTCTTCATAACCTTTGCAAAAAAATTCATTGCTAACATCAGGAGTTGTGATATTTTCTTCTAATGCAACACTTGCTGTAATAATTTTGAATGTAGAGCCAGGTTCATAAGTTTCAGCTACTGATTTATTAGACCACATTTTATATAGTATATCAGACTTTTGAGAAGAATCTAGAGAATCAAAATTAGTAGCATAAGAAGTATTAGGAAGTGGAGTATAAGGTGTATTTAAGTCATAATTTGGATAATTAGCCATTGCTAAGATATCACCATTTTTAGGATTCATTACTATAACATTTCCACCTCGTTCGCACTTATTGTATTCAACAGCTTGTTTTAAATATTTTTCTACAATATTTTGAACCTTTAAATCAATAGTAAGTGTCAAGTCACTTCCATTTTCAGCAGAAATATAAGTTTGTTCTGCATTAGGAATTTCTTTTCTACTTAAACTACCATCTTTAGAGCTGACTATTTTACCTGGAGTACCAGTTAATATAGAGTTCCAAGTTTGTTCAATACCACAAGAACCCTGATTGTCATTATTACAAAAACCTATTACACTAGAAGCAACAGAATTATATGGATAATATCTTTTATTATCTTCGTCAATATTTATACCAACTTTTATATCATTATCATTCATCCAAGTTTTTAATTGATCTACTTTTTCTTGTTCTACTTTTTTTATAATTGTTTCAACTTTTTGAGTACTGTTTACTTTTTCTAAAGTTTCATTATAATCTAATTCAAATATTTCAGATAATCCTTTAGCAACTTTTTCTTTTAATGCCTGAGCTTTTTCTGGGTCATCATCAGTAATTTTAGAAGGATTTATAGTAATTGTGTCAACCTGAACACCAATTGCTAACGCAACTTGTCCAGTTGAATCATATATATTACCACGCTTCGGACTTATAATTTGATTTATAACTTGTTGCTGATATGCAAGTTCTTTTAAGTGATTTCCGTCGATAAATTGTAAGTATGCAATTCTGAATATTAAGAGCATGAAAATTAAAATTAATATAATGAATGTTATTATTAATTTTTTAAAACAAATTAAGTTTTTATAATTAAATTCGGAATTCATTTTTATTACTTTGGAGTCTTTAGAAGTTTTTGCAGTGTCTTTGTCTTTTTTCGAAATTTTATTATTTTTCATATTTACATCACTCTTTTGTTAAATTTTTATTATATTTTATATTATAAATGCTTAAAAATCAACAAATTAATGTGGATTTTTTGTGAAAAAGTGCAGCAATAACATAAATACAAATATTAGAGGAGGAGAAAAAATGTTATCAAATGTTAAAAGTATTGCCTTAAACGGATTAGAGGGGATATTAATAGAAGTTCAAACCGATATAGGAACGGGATTGCCAGGATTTGAAATAGTAGGGTTGCCAGATACATCAGTAAAAGAAGCAAAAGAACGAGTAAAATTAGCAATAAAAAATTCAGGAAAAGAATTTCCAAGTAAAAAGATAGTAATAAATTTAGCTCCAGCTGATACAAGAAAAGAAGGAACATATTATGATTTACCTATTGCAATAGGATTATTATTAGCACAAGGAATAATAAGAAAAAATGACTTATGTAATACTGCATTTGTAGGAGAGTTATCATTAGATGGAAAAGTTAATAGTATAAATGGAGTTCTACCAATATGTATAGAAGCAATTAATTTAGGAATTAAAAAAATTATTTTACCTAAAGCAAATGTCATGGAAGCATCAGTGGTAAAAAATTTAGAAATAGTAGGAGTTAAAAATTTAAAGGAAACGATTGAATACATTAATGGGGAAAAGTATATTGAAAATACTAATATAGACATAAACAAATTATTTAATAAACAAACAAAATATAATATTGACTTTTCGGAAGTAAAAGGACAAGAAAATGTAAAAAGAGCATTAGAAATTGCTGCTGCTGGAGGACATAATTGCATACTAATAGGAAGTCCACGGTTCGCGGAAAGACTATGATGGCAAAAAGATTAGCAACGATTTTACCTGATGTAACATTTGAAGAAGCTTTAGAAATAACAAAAATACATAGTATAGCAGGAAAATTAAAAGCCAATAGGGGATTAATTACAACAAGACCATTTAGAAATCCACATCATACTGCAACTATAAATAGTATTATAGGAGGAGGACGAACTCCGAAACCAGGAGAAATAAGTTTAGCACATTATGGAATTTTATTTTTAGACGAACTGTTAGAATTTAATAAAAGCACATTAGAAATACTACGAGGACCATTAGAAGATAGAGAAATAACTATTTCTAGAATAAATTCTACAATAACATATCCGTGCAATTTTATGTTAGTAGCAAGTATGAATCCATGTCCTTGTGGATATTATGGGGATTTAGAAAAACAATGCATTTGTACACCATATAATATACAAAGATATTTAAATAAAATAAGTGGACCATTGCTTGATAGAATAGATATACAAATAGAAGTAAAACCAGTAAAATATGAAAAGCTAGAAAAAGTGAATAAAGTAGAAACATCAGAAGAAATAAGAAAAAGAGTAAACCAGGCACGTAATATTCAAAAAAATCGATATAGTGAGGAAAATATATTGTCAAATTCAGAATTAACTCCAAAATTAATAGAAAAATATTGTGAGTTAAAAGAAGAAAGTAAAAATATGTTAGAAGTAGCGTTTAAAAAATTAGGATTAAGTGTGAGAGCATATACAAGAATTCTAAAAGTAGCAAGAACTATTGCGGATTTAGAATGCACTAAAGACATTGAAGTAAAACATATAGCAGAAGCAATAGGATATAGAAGCCTAGATAAAAAATATATAAATAGAGAGGATATTAATGAACAAAATATTAATAAGTGATAATAAATTTTCTGATAGTTTAAGAAAAATAATTAAACCACCTAAATATTTGTATTATGAAGGAAATATTGAACTTTTAAAAACAAATGCAATAGCAGTAATAGGTTCAAGAAAGTGTAGTGAATATGGAAGAAAAATGACTAAGAAATTTACAAAAGAATTAGTTGAATATGGACTTACAATTGTTAGTGGGATGGCAATAGGGATAGATAGTATAGCACATTTAACAGCATTAGAATATGGAGGAAATACAATAGCAGTTCTTCCTAGTGGATTAAATAATATATATCCAGAAAATAATTTAAAACTATTTCAGAACATAATAAAAAATAGGGGATTAGTAGTTAGTGAATATAATGCAGAAGAAAAGGCTGACTCATATAAATTTTTAGAAAGAAACAGAATTGTTAGTGGACTTGCAATTGGAACATTAGTAATAGAAGGAGGGTATAGAAGTGGAACTAGTGTAACAGCAAGAATTACGAAACAAAATAATAAAAAAGTATTTTGCATACCATCATCATTAGAAAATTCTAAAGGATTTGTGCCAAATGAATTAATAAAACAAGGAGAACTTTTGGTTACAAATGTAGAAGATATTATAAAAGAATATCCAGATTTAAATTTACAAAAACAAGAGGAAAAAAATGTAGAAATAGAAAAAAATATACCAGATGAATGTAGAAAAATATATGAGATTATAAAAGATAAGCCTATTTATATAGATGAAATTATAAGAAAATCTAGTATAAAAATTAATGAGGTAAATTATCAGTTAATGATATTAGAATTACAAGGTTATATAAAATCTTTACCAGGAAAGAATTATATAAGGAGGAGAGATTGAATAATAATAAAAAAATTGGAAAAATAGGAGAAGAAATAGCAGGAAAATATTTAGAGGAAAATGGATATCAAATAATAGAAAGAAATTATTATTGTAAGTTAGGCGAAATTGATATTATAGCAAAGCAAAAGGATATAATGGTTTTTGTGGAAGTAAAGACAAGAAAAAATATAAACTATGGAAGTCCATCAGAAGCAGTTAATAAAATAAAGCAAAGGCATATTTACAATGTGGCAAGGTATTATATATGTATAAATAGAATTAAAAATATCCAATTAAGATTTGATGTTATAGAGGTTATATATTTAAATGGAATATTTAAATGTAATCATATAAAACAAATAATGTAATGTTATATAAGCCAAGATAAATTTAGGTATTTTTTGTAACTCTGGAACTTTTCACTTTTTATTCTACAACATGGCAACATATAATATATATAGTTGATAAATCAATGCTTGATTGGAATGAAAAATAGAAATTCTTATATACAAAATTGAGGGATGTTCACGGAAAA
>CANPZF010000038.1 GCA_947589015.1 uncultured Clostridia bacterium | reverse complement strand
ATCCCTCAATTTTGTATATAAGAATTTCTATTTTTCATTCCAATCAAGCATTGATTTATCAACTAATATATATACTATATGCTGCCGTATTGTAGAAAAAAAGGTAAGAAGTGCCAAAGTTACGAAAAAACATTGAAACTTAAAAATTTTTATAGAATTGTAATTTATCCTATTTTTGTATATATAGTTATGTAAGTTTTTATATTAAGTATAAGAAATACAACACTTTATAAACTTTGTTGTATTTTTTTTCATTTATAGTAGATAATATTATACCGAAAAAAATAAAGGAGAGCTAATATGGAAGAAAAAATAGAAGAAAAATTAAAAAATAAAAAATGGAAGTATACAAACATAAAATATTTATTTGAATTACAAAAGTTTTTAGACTTAGCAGATAACATTGAAGACGAACAAATGAGAAAATTGTTAATAAATCAAATGATAAAATTAGATAAACAATTAACAACTATATCAGAAGAAATGTTTGAAAATATAAAAAACATGAAAAATAAATAAATAATAATTTAAGAAAAATAGGATACACTACTAAAAAGTAGGTTGAGAAAATTATGTATAAAAAAATTATAATAGGAATAACTGCAGGTTTAGTAAGTGGATTATTTTCTACAGGAGGAGGTATGATATTAGTACCAGCATTTATTCATTTATTAAATATGAAAGATGTAAAAGCAAGAGGAACATCAGTATTTTGCATTTTACCAATGGTTTTAATTAGCAGTATTTTTTATTATAAAGGAAATTTTATTGAATGGAAATCATCTATAATGTGTGCTATAGGAGGGGCAATAGGTGGATATATAGGAGCAAAATCATTAAAAAAATTACCAGAAATAATATTAAAAATAACATTTACAATGTTTTTAATTTATATGTCTTATAAAATGATAAGTAGTTAAAAAATAGACATGAAAGGAATGAATTTGATATGGAAATATTAATAGGAATAATATCTGGAATAGTTAGTGGAACAGGAATGGGAGGAGGAACAATATTAATATTTCTATTAACATTTTTATTAAATATGGATCAACATGTGGCACAAGCTACTAATTTAATTTTTTTCATTCCTACATCTATTGTTGCAATAATAATAAATATTAAAAACAAAAATATAGATTTAAAGCTTGCAATTTTAATATCAGTATTTGGTGCTTTAGGAGCAATTATTGGAGCTAATATATCTATTAATACAGATGTAAATGTACTAAGAAAGTTTTTTGGCTATTTTTTAGCTATAATAGCATGTAATGAAATATATTCTATAGTAAAGTATAAAAAAACAAAAAAGGTAGATAATAAAATAAATGGCAAAAACATTAAAAATATAAATTAAAAAATTTAGGAGGGATTAATATGAAATTTATTAAAGGTGTCATGATAGGAGGACTAATTACAAGTGGATTAGTTTGGATGTATGCAGAATCAGATATGATGAATAAGAAAAAGGTAATGAAAAAAGGAAAGCAATTTGCAAAAAAAATGGGAATTATGTAAAAAGGTGGACAGAATCCACCTTCTATTTATTTTTCATAAATATCATGTTCTTCTTTGCAATTGTCTTTTTTATCATCAATAAAACAATCACATTTTTCTTCTTTAGAACCTTTTAAACATTTTCCTTCATGATGACATTTTGCACATAATTTTATTTTTTTAGTATCATTTACCCAAATTTGTAAAGCATATTGTTTACCAGGACAAAGTGGTCCAAAAACAAATTCGCCTTCTTTGTCAGTAAAAGTATGACCAATAGGACGTCTTTCTTCTTTTCCACAATCATAAACAACTTCAACTAATTTTATTACTGCATCACGAACAGGCTCTTTGAAACAATTTTTTACAACACCATAGATTACATCTCTGTTATCTTCTGGTAAAGTAATATCTAAATCAAATTGTTTTCCTGCTGATATAACTCCGTCAATGTCTAATACAGGACAATGAGGTTTTTTATTATCCATTTCCATTAAAAATCATCCTTTCTTTAAGCAGAATATCTGCTTAATATATCATATGAGAAAAATAAAAAAAATTGACCTAAATTGACATAAAATATAAAAATTTTGAAATTTATGTCAAAATGTGCTATAATTGTAATAGAGTTTGAAATGAGGAGGAAATAATATGAATATATACAAAGGTAAGAATGTAAAAAAATTGATAAACCTTAGTGATAGAGCAAAAAAATTAATAAAAAAGATAGCAATTATTGGATTTGCAGGAACAGTGGCAGTAACACCAATAGCAAAAGAAACGTCAGAACGTAAAAGTATGAAGAAAATAGAAGAAAGTGCACAAATAGAAGAAGCTTTTAGAAGTTTTAGAAATATTGACCAAGAGAATATGGGAGATTTTCTAAAAATGCAGATTGAGCGATTATATGATAAATATCCAAACATAGACGATATGGTATATAAATCTAGTGAAGAAACAAGAAAAATGGATTTTATACAAGACATTTATACATTGTATAAAGCATTTATGGTAGATAAATCTAAAAAGATTGTTCAAGATATTTATGATGTTAAAGTTTCAACAGATAATAAAATTATAACATCATCAGATATTATAAAAGCTGAAGATAAAAAGCTAATACAAACACATAAAGAACAATATAAACATATTACAGATAAATATGTACAAGCAGAAGAATCAACTAATGATGGTGCTGAATTAGCAAGGGAAATGTATGAATTATTAGCATATGAAATGGGATTAAAAGAAAATGTATTGACTTCAAAGGAAATAGCAGAAATAATAGAAAGAGATGGATTTTATTACGATGAAAAAAGAAATGAATTTTTCACAAAAGAAGGAAAAGGAAATCTAGTAATTGAAAAAAGAGAGCAAGAGACGCAAAAAGAAGACGAAGAAGAAGAAAGAGGATAATAATAAATAATGCATAAAAATTCCATTCTTTGCAAACAATATGTTTAAAACATATTTGCAAGGAGTGGAATTTTTTTGAAACAGGAAAAAATATTAAAAATAAATGGTGTAATGCTCGATAAAAAGCAACTAGAAAACCATTTACAAAAAATTGCAACAAACCATAATTTAAATAATAAATCTAATAAAGATACCTATCCAATACCACACATGATAGAAAACTTTAAAATAATAGAAATGGTATATCAGCTATTAAATGAACACCTAAAATTAGGAATAAGTGTACATCCAGCAGGCGAATGGTTATTAGATAATTTTTATATAATTGAACAAACTGTAAAACAGATACAAAAAGAAATGACATTAAAAAAATATACTCGGTTTTGTAGGAATATCAAATGGTATATATAAAGGATTTGCACGAATATATGTATTAGCAGCAGAAATAGTAGCATATACAGAAAACAAAATAGAAAAAAATGATTTAGAAGACTATTTAGCAAGTTATCAAACTAAAAAGACATTAAGTATGGAAGAAATATGGAACATCGGAATTTTTATGCAAATAGCAATAATAGAAAATATAAGAGAAGTATGTGAAAAAATCTATAGTAGTCAAATTCAAAAATATAATGCAGAAAGCATTGTAGAAAGATTATTAGAAAATAAGGCAAAGTCAGAGCAAAAATTTAAAAAATTAGAAAATAGAAAATTAGAAAACAACCTTTTTGAAAATATGAAATATCCATTTATAGAATATATGTCATATATACTAAAAAGATATGGTAAAAAAGCATATCCATATTTAAATAGCTTAGAAGAAGCAGTAGAGTTAACTGGAACAACAGTATCAGAAGTAATAAAAAAGGAACATTTTGACATAGCAGTAAGAAAAGTATTGATAGGAAATAGCATTACTAGTATAAAAAAAATACAAAGAATTAATTTTTTAGAAGTATTTGAAAAGGTAAATGGAGTAGAGGAAATTTTAAAGCAAGATCCAGCAAATGTATATACAAAAATGGATTACAAAACAAAAGAATATTACAGAAATAGCATAAAAGAAATTTCTAAAAAAACAAAAATTTCAGAAATATATATAGCAAAAAAGGTTTTAGAATTAGCAAGTAAAAAAGACATAGGAACAAAAGAATCACATATAGGATATTATTTAATAGATAAAGGAAAAAATGAGTTGTATGACAATTTAAACTATAAAGCAAGTAGAGATATGAATCCAATAGATAAAACAAAAGCATATATATTAGGAATTACTTTTTTTACAACAATTATAGATATAATTTTGACTACGATTTTATATATGCAAACAAAAAATACATTAATAACTATTATAAGCTTTATATTATTATGGATTCCAACTTCAGAATTAGTTATTCAAATAGTGCAATATATATTAAATAAAATAGTAAAACCCAAAATGATACCCAAATTAGATTTTTATAATGGAATAAATGAAGAAAATGCATGTATGGTTGTAATTCCAACAATATTGAAATCAAAAGAAAAAGTACAAGAATTAATGAAGAAATTAGAAGTATTTTACTTAGCAAATAAATCTGAAAATTTATATTTTACTTTACTTGGAGATTGTTCGGAAAGTGGAAAAAAAGAGGAAGATTTTGACAATGAAGTTATAGAAACAGGAAAAAAACAAGTAGAAGAATTAAATAGAAAATATAAAACAAAAAAAATACCAATTTTCAATTTTATTTATAGAGAAAGATTTTGGAATGAGAAAGAAAATAGCTATTTAGGTTGGGAAAGAAAAAGAGGAATGCTAAACCAACTAAATGAATATTTATTAGATAATCAAAAAAATCCATTCAAAACAAATACATTAGAGGAGTACAAAGAGCAAAATACAAATGTAAAATATTCGTTTATAAAATATATTATAACATTAGATGCAGATACAGATCTAATTTTAAATAGTGCATTTGAATTAGTTGGTGCTATGGCGCATATTTTAAATAAACCAATTATTGATGAGAAGAAAAATATAGTAGTTTCTGGATATGGAATTATGCAACCGAGAGTAGGAGTAAATTTAGATATAAGTTATAAAAGTTTATTTACAAAGATATTTGCAGGAGCAGGAGGAATAGACTCTTATTCAAATGCAATATCAGATATATACCAAGACAATTTTTATGAAGGAATTTTTACAGGAAAAGGAATATATGATTTAGCTACATTTTCACAAGTATTAAAAAATGCTATACCAGAAAACACAGTTTTGAGTCATGATTTATTAGAGGGAAATTACTTAAGATGTGGACTTGCTTCAGATGTATTACTAATGGATGGCTATCCAACTAAATATAATAGTTTTATGACCAGATTAGCGAGATGGATAAGAGGAGATTGGCAGATAATTGGATGGCTGAAATCAAATGTAAAGAATGCAAAAAATGAAACAGTAAAAAATCCATTAAATTTATTATCTAAATATAAAATACTAGATAATCTAAGAAGAAGCATATTAGAAATTAATACATTAATAACAATAATATATTTTACAATATTAAAAATATTATTAAATACAAAAATATCACTTTGGATAACAGTGTTAACAATAACAATATTAATTCCATTTATATTAGAAATATTAAATCATTTTATTTTTAAAAAAGAAGGAGAACATAAACAAAAAACATTTACACCTAAAATATCAGGTTTAAAAGGAGCAGTTTTGAGAGGCATTATTACACTTGGATGTCTGCCATATAAAGCATATATATCAAGCAAATCAATAATAAAAACTATAAAAAGATTATATATAACACATCGTAATTTATTAGAATGGACTACATCAGAAGAAGCTGAAAAACAGGCAAAATCAGATTTGGTTTCTTATTATACTCAAATGAGTATTAATATAATAATAGGAATTATAACTATTGTAATAGGGATTATAAATACAAGTATATGGGCAATGTTCATAGGAATATTATGGATTATAATGCCAACAGTAATGTGGTATATTAGCAAAGAATATGAAGATAAAGCTCCAATAGAAATATTAAATGATGATGAAAAACAATATGTGTTAGAAATAGGAGAAAAAACGTGGAAATTTTTTGAAAAATATTTGAAAAGTGAATATAATTACTTAATACCAGATAATTATCAAGAAGATAGAAAAGAAAAAATAGTATATAGAACATCATCTACTAATATAGGATTATCACTAATTGCAGTTATATCAGCATATGATTTGAATTTTATAAATTGGGATAAATGCTATGAATTATTAGAAAATATGATAAATTCAATAGAAAGCTTACAAAAATGGAATGGACATTTATATAACTGGTATAATATAAAAACAAAAGAACCATTAAAACCAAGATATGTATCAACTGTAGATAGTGGAAATTTTGTAGGATATTTATATGTAGTAAAAGCTTTTTTAATAGAGCAAGAAAATGAAAAGTTACAAAATTTAATTGATATAATATCTAAAATTATAGAAGATACAAATTTCTCACTTTTATATAGTTATGAACAACAAGTTTTTTCAATTGGATTTAATATAGAAGAGAACAAATTAACAGATTCTTATTATGACTTATTAGCATCAGAAGCTAGACAAGCAAGTTTAGTAGCAATAGCTAAAAAAGACGTACCAGCTAAACATTGGAACATTTTAAGTAGAACATTAACGATTTTAAATAAATATAAAGGACTAATTTCATGGTCGGGAACAGCATTTGAGTACTTAATGCCCAATATAAACATCCCCAAATATAAAGGAAGCCTTTTAGATGAATCTTGCAATTTTATGATAATGAGTCAAATGCAATATGCAAAAAAAATGAACTTACCATGGGGTGTATCAGAAGCAGCATTTAATTTAAAAGACTTACAATCAAATTATCAATATAAAGCATTTGGAATTCCATGGTTAGGGCTAAAAAGAGGTTTAGCAGACGAGATGGTAGTAGCATCTTATGGAGGTATATTAGCTATTAATGATGTACCAAAAGAAGTAGTAAAAAATTTAAAAATTCTAGAAAAGCAAGGAATGTATAACAAATATGGATTTTATGAATCAATAGATTATACTCCAGAAAGGGTAGAAAAAGGAAAAACAGCTAGTGTAGTAAAAACATATATGGCACATCATCAAGGACTAATTTTACTTTCAATTAATAATTTATTTAATAAAAACATTTTACAAAAAAGATTTATGGAAAATCCAGAGTTAGAAGCGGTAAATATATTACTACAAGAAACAATGCCAGAAACATTTATAATTACTAAAGAAAATAAAGAAAAGGTAGAAAAACTTAAATATAAAGATTACGAAAACTATGTACAAAACACTTATCAAAAAATTGATAATAGAATAATAAGAGGAAATGTAATTTCTAATGAAAATTATACAATAGCAATGAATCAAAAAGGAGAAGGGGTAAGTCAATATAAAGACATATGTATAAATAGATTCAAAAGAACAGCGGATTATTCACAAGGGATATTTTATTACATTAAAAATATAAAAACAAAAGAAATTTGGAGTTCAAAATATATGCAAAACAATAACTATCAAATTAGTTTCATGCCAGATAAGATAGAGCAAGAGTTAATAAATGGAAATATAAAAACTAAAATAAAAACTACAGTAGCTCCAACAGAACCAGTAGAAATAAGAAGAATTGTATTAAAAAATACAGGAATAGAAGAGGAAATTCTAGAGGTTGTGACATATTTTGAACCAGTATTATCAAAAAAAGAACAAGATTATGCACATCCGGTATTTAATAATTTATTTTTAATATTTGAATGGGATGAACAAACAAAGAGTTTAGTAGTAAAAAGAAAAAATAGAGAAGAGAAAGAAACACAAATATATTTAGCAGCAAATTTATCAACACAAAGTGAAACAATAGGAGACTTAGAATATGAAATTGAAGAAGAAAAGTTAGTAGGAAGAGGCAATTTAGATATACCATATATGATAAAAAATTCAATTCCATTTTCTAAAAAGATAGGTTTAGTGACAGAACCAATAGTAGCTTTAAAAAGAACAATAAAAGTAAGACCAGGGGAAGAAGCAATTTTAGATTTTTTAATTTCAGTAGGAGAAGAAAAAGAGAAAGTATTACAAAATATAGAAAACTATCAACTAAAAGAAAATGTAAAAACTACTTTTGAACTTTCAAAAGCAAGAGTAGAAGCAGAAAGTAGATATTTGAGGGTAAAAGGAAAAGATATAGAAGAATATCAAAAAATGTTATCATATATTATATTTGATAATCCATTAAAAACAAATAAAAACAATACAATAACTTATTCACAAACAGAATTATGGAAATATGGAATATCGGGTGACTTTCCAATAATATTAGTAAAAGTTAAAAATGTAAATGAATCATATGTAATAGAAGAAGTGCTAAAAGCTTATGAATTTTTTAGAACAAAAAATATAGTGACAGAAATAGTAATTTTAAATGAAGAGAAATATAGCTATGAAAATTATGTAAAAGAAGAAATTGACAGTTCAATTTTAAATTATCATATGGGATATTTACAAAATATAAGAGGTGGAATATTTACTCTAACAAAAGGAGAAATGGACAAACAAGATATACAATTACTAGAATTTGTAGCAAGTATTATTATAGACAGTAGTAAAGGTGGAATAAAAAATAACTTAAAAGAATTAGAAGAAGAATATTTAGAAAGCTTGAAAAAAGTAGGAGAAGAAATAATACCTCAAATTATAGTTGATGAGGATAAACAAGATATAGATATTTTGAACAATTCAAATAAAATAAAATATTACAATGAATATGGTGCATTTTCAGAGGATGGAAAAGAATATCTAATAAAAGTAAATAAGCAAAACAGACTTCCAACAGTGTGGTCACACATCATGGCGAATAATAAATTTGGAACTATAGTAACAGAAAGTATGGGAGGATATAGTTGGTATAAAAATAGTAGAATAAATAGAATTACAAGTTGGGAGAATTCTCCACAATATGATACACCATCAGAAATAATATATTTAAAAGATAGCGAAACTAAAAAGTCATGGTCATTAGGTTTAAATCCTAAACCAGATGATAAGAACTATAGTGTAATATATGGATTTGGATATTGCAAATATATACACAACAGTAATGGAATAGAGCAAGAACTAAGTGTATTTATTCCAGAAGAAGATAGTATTAAAGTAGGTATATTAACATTAAAAAATAAAACTCCTAACAAGAAAAAAATTAAAATGTATTATTATATGAAGCCTGTAATTGGAGAAGATGAAATAAAAACAGATTCTTATATTAATATTGAATATGATAAAAATAATAATATAATAATTGCAAAAAATTTATATACAAATGAGGAAGAACAAAGAAAATTAAAAATATATATTTCATCAAGTGAAAAAATAATAAGCTATACAGGAGATAAAAAATTCTTTATAGGTGAAGGTGGACTTTCAAATCCAGATGGAATAAAAAAAGTAAGTCTAAATAATGAAAATTCATTAGGAAGAAATACTTGTATAGTATATGAAGTAGAAGTAGAAATAGAAAGCTTTTCTCAAAAAGAAATATCTATTATGTTAGGCGCAGAAGAAAATGTAATGGATTGTAAAAATATATCTTACAAATATAGCAAAGTGCAAAATTGTAGACAAGAATTAGAAAAAATAAAAAATAAATGGAAAAAAATTTTAGGAAATTTACAAGTATATACACCATTAGAATCTATGAATATTATGTTAAATGGTTGGACATTATATCAGACAATAGAAAGTAGATTAGAAGGAAGAAGTGGATACTATCAATCTGGAGGAGCATATGGATTTAGAGATCAATTACAAGATACGTTGGCACTAAAATATATCCAACCAGAAGTGTTAAAAAATCAAATAATAAAGCATAGCAAACATCAATTTATAGAAGGAGATGTAGAGCATTGGTGGCATGAAGAAACAAAAAGAGGAATAAGAACGAAAATATCTGATGATTTGTTATGGCTAGTTTATTTGACTTTAGAATATATTGATTTTACAGGCGACAATAGTATTTTAGATATTAAAACACCATATAGAGAAGGAGAAATTTTAAAAGAAGGGGAAAATGATAGATATGATAAATATAAAATTTCTAATATAGAAGAGTCTATTTATGAGCATTGTAAAAAAGCAATTGAAAAAAGTTTGAACTTTGGAGAAAATGGATTGCCTAAAATTGGTAGTGGAGACTGGAATGACGGATTTAGTAATGTAGGAATCAAGGGAAAAGGAGAAAGTGTGTGGCTAGGATTTTTCCTTTATAATATATTAGATAGATTTAAATATATTTGCAAAGAAAAAAATGAAGAATTTCTTTTTATAAAATATGAAAATATACAAAATGATTTGAAAAAAGCATTAAATACAAACGGTTGGGATGGAAGATGGTATAAAAGAGCTTTTATGGATGATGGCAAAATTTTAGGAAGCATGGAAAATGATGAATGTAGAATAGATAGTATAGCACAAAGCTGGAGTATCATTTCTGAAGGGGGATATAATGACAAAAAATTTATTTCTATGGAAAGTTTAGAAAATCATCTAGTAGATAAGGAAAATGGAATTATAAAATTATTAGATCCGCCATTTGAAAAGGGAGATTTAGAACCAGGATATATAAAATCATATTTACCAGGTGTAAGAGAAAATGGAGGACAATATACTCATGCAGCAGTGTGGGTTATAATTGCAGAAGCAATGCTAGGATTTGGTGATAAAGCTTTAGATTTATACAGAATGATTAATCCAATTGAGCATGCTAGAACAAAAGAGGCCAGCAATAAATACAAAGTTGAGCCATATGTAATAGCAGCAGATATTTATGGTGCAGGTAATTTAGCTGGAAGAGGAGGATGGACATGGTATACGGGGTCTTCTAGTTGGTATTACAAGGCTGGTATTGAATATATTTTGGGTTTGAAAATAAAAAAAGGTTTTATAACCATTAATCCATGTATTCCAAAGGAATGGAAGGAATATCAAATTGTCTATAAATGGAAGGATAGTAATTATAATATAAAAGTGAAGAATCCTAATGGGAAAAATACGGGTGTTTCAAAGATATCTTTAAATGGCAATATTGTTGATAATTTGATTAAATTGGATGGAAGCAAAAAAGATTATTACATTGAAGTTGTAATGTGATGATAAATAATTAAAAAAATGTAAGTATATAAGTTAAAATAGAAATAAGACCACAGTAAAATGCGTGGTCTTATTTTTATAAAAAGTAATAGAAATTTAATTTTCAATGTTTTTTGTAACTTTGCCACTTTTTACCTTTTATTCTACAATAGGACAGCATATAGTATATATATTAGTTGATAAATCAACTTGTTCATTACATTCAAAAAGAAATTCTAATATACAAAATTG
>CANPZF010000037.1 GCA_947589015.1 uncultured Clostridia bacterium | reverse complement strand
AGAGCTTATATATCGTAAAAGGTATTTCAAACACTATATTTATCAATAAAGTGTGACATATGTTTGACAAACCTACAGTTTGGCTAGTAATAATTTTTAGATTTCCTTGATTTTTTAGACTTTTTGAGATATAATTTGAGAAGAATTTTTAAAATACGAGGAGAAGTACAATGAAAGCAATAGAGATAAGAAATAAATATTTAAACTTTTTTAAATCACATGGACATAGTGTAATACCATCAGCACCATTAATACCAGAAAATGATCCATCAGTATTATTTACAACAGCAGGAATGCAACCATTAGTACCATATTTATTAGGAGAAAAACACCCAGCAGGAACAAGATTAACAGACTATCAAAAATGTGTAAGAACAGTTGATATTGAAGAAGTAGGAGATAATAGACATTTAACATATTTTGAAATGCTAGGAAATTGGTCATTAGGAGATTATTTTAAAGAAGAATCAATAAAGATGAGTTTTGATTTTTTAACAAAGGAATTACAAATACCAGTGGAAAAATTATCTGTAACATGTTTTGCAGGAGATGGAGATTGTCCAAGAGATGAAGTATCTGCAAAATGTTGGAAAGAAGTAGGAATACCAGTAGATAGAATATATTTTTACGGAAAAGATGATAACTGGTGGATAGCAGGGGAAGAAGGACCATGTGGACCAGATACAGAAATGTTTTATGATACAGGGAAGCCAGCATGTGGTGATAATTGTCAACCTTCTTGTGATTGTGGTAAATATGTTGAAATATGGAACAATGTATTCATGGAATATTTTAAAGACAATAAAGGAAATTATTCTAAACTAGAACAAAAAAATGTGGACACAGGATTAGGATTAGAAAGAATGGCAATGCTATTACAAGGAAAGGAAACACCATTTGATACAGAATTATTTGAGCCAGTCATGAAAAAGTTAGAAGAATTGCAAAAATTAGATGATATACAAAGTAGAAGAATTATAGCAGAACATTTACGTTCTAGTATGATGATAGTTTGCGATGGAGGAAGGCCAAGTAATATTGATAGGGGATATGTTTTAAGAAGATTAATAAGAAGAATGATAAGACATATGAATAAATTGCAAATAAACTTAGAAGAAATATCAAAATTAATAGAGTTAAATGTGGAAAACTTAAAGGAAATGTACCCAGATTTAGAAAAAAATAAAGAAACAATTAAAGCAGTTATATTAGAAGAAAAGAATAAATTTGTGAAAACTTTAACACATGGAGAAAAAGAATTTAATAAAGAGATGATGAAGTTAAAAGAACAAGATAAAGATGTAGTAGATGGACAAGTAGTATTTAGATTATATGATACATATGGATTTCCTCCAGAAGTAACAAAAGAATTAGCAGAGGAAAATGGACTAAAAGTGGATATGAAAAAATTTGATGAGTTATTTAAAACACATCAAGAAAAATCTAGACTAGGTTCTGAAGCAAAATTCAAAGGTGGATTAGCAGACCAAAATGAAAAAACTATTAGCTATCACACAGCAACCCATTTATTACATCAAGCTTTAAGAACAATTTTAGGAGAACATGTAAAACAAAGTGGATCTAATATAACAGAAGAAAGACTAAGATTTGATTTTACACATCCTCAAAAAATGACTAAAGAAGAAATTCAACAAGTAGAAGACCTAGTGAATGAACAAATAAAGAGAGATTTAACTGTAACATGTGAAGAAATGAGCTATGAAGAAGCAAAAGCATCTGGAGCAATAGGACTATTTACAGATAAATATGGAGATAGAGTAAAAGTGTATACAATAGGAGATTTTAGTAAAGAAATATGTGGTGGACCACATGTAACACACACAGGAGATATGGGAACTTTTAAAATAAAAAAAGAAGAATCTAGTTCATCAGGTATAAGAAGGATAAAGGCGATTTTAATAAAAGAATAACATTTTTAGGAGGTTTTATAATATGGAGAATGATTGCATATTTTGTAAAATAATAAAAGGAGAAATACCATCTAATAAAGTATATGAAGATGAAGAAATATTAGCTTTTTATGATATTAATCCAGCAGCTCCTATTCATATATTAGTTATTCCAAAAAAACATATAGAATCTCTTGCTAAAATAGGAAACGAAGATGAAGTTTTGTTAGGAAAAATACACAGAATTATTAATAAAGTAGCAGAAGAAAAAGGTTTTAAAGAAAAAGGATATAGAGTAATTATAAATTGTGGAGAAGATGGAGGACAAGAAGTAAAACATTTACACTTTCATATTCTTGCAGGTAAAAAATTAGGAGAAAAAATAGTATAAAAATATTATGCAAATCACACTTAATGATATATATGAAAGTGTAGCTTTCATATATATCATTAAAAATTAAAAAGACAAATTATGTAAAATTACTTGAATAGAGTGCATTTCTATGCTATAATAGATATGTATTAAGAAATAGGAGGTAAAATCTTAAAGTAAAATTTAAGATTAGTATAATATGAGTAAAAATGTAAGAGAAAAAAGAGGAGACTTTAAAGGATGGCTAAAGGATTTCCTATCTGATTGTGTAGAGGAAAAAACGCCAGAAGACATTATTTTAGAAAGTTCAGAATCTCAAGAAGTAAAAGCAGAGCTATTAAAAGCTTTAGATAAAAGAAAAAAAGCTACCAATCAATTTTATAAGTCATTAAGGGTAGATACTTCTGTTGATAAAAAACAAGTTCAAGAAGAGGTAAAAAAGCATTTAAAAAATAAAGAAAAGCAGGATGCGGAAAGACAAGTTTAAATTGACAGATTTATAAAGTTTTTCAAAAATTAAATTTTATTGTATTTTTATATTGACAAATGGAAAAACTACATTTATAATAAATAGCGTCAATTTAATATGGCGAAGTAGCTCAGTTGGCTAGAGCATTCGGTTCATACCCGAAGTGTCGAGAGTTCGAATCTCCCCTTCGCTACCAATATGTTAAATTACATTAAAAAAAGCTAGAGTTAAAATTCTGGCTTTTTTATTTATCTACATATTTTACTTAATTATTATCTAGTAACAAATTTAAAATTTTAGGATATATATTAGTTGCATTTTCATTCCAATTATCAACAATTCTTTTTGCTCTATCACGAGAACCAGCAAAGGTCTTTACTTCGAAAATAGTTTCATTATTTTCTACAATTTTACATTTTATAATATAGTCATTTTCATTTTTAGGTGTAAATTCAGCAATAATAGAAGCTTCTGCTTCTATGGAAGAAAATTCTTTTTGAAAAATATTATCGGCTTTTAATTTCATAATTCCAGGAAGCACATTTTTAGTAAGATTATATGCATTTTTTCCATCAGAAGTTATTTTTATTACTTGTTCTTCTTCTTTGGTGTATGTACCTACTAACTTTGAATCAATCAAATCTGTTAATACTTGTTTAAAGTAAAAGTAGTTTATATCATTAATAGAAGAAATAATTTTAAACAAGCCATCTTCTATAATATCTCCATCAATTAGACTCAAGATATATAAAATTAACACTTTATTTTCAGCCAAAGTAGTGGTTTTTTCTGAATTTGAACTCATAAATAACACTCCTTACTTTGATACTTTGAAAAAGTATATCATAAATAATATTAAAAGTAAAATAAAAGTAGAAAAAAGGATAAAATTTTAATTCAATCCATATAAATTTCCAGCAATTAGTAATTGAGCACGTTTTTTAGTTTTTTCATCAGAATTCAAAGCATTTTGCAAGAAGTCTGGATGATTAATTAAAAAGTTTCTCATAGATTCATCTGGATTTTCAAAGAATTCTTTTAATAAAGAAAATTGATTTTTATTAATAATTCCCATAGATAAAGCACTTTGGAATAAACTTTCGTCTACATTAACCAAAGAATGAGATTCTACACCTTCTGCTGCAATTTTATCTTTACCACCTTGCATACGATCAACTACTACACATGACCAACAAATATTAGAACCCAAATTACGAATTGCAGGAATCCAAGCTCTTATATAGCTAGATGCAACAGTTATTAAATCTGCAACATGTAAAATTTTTTTATTTTCTAAATTTGATATTATTTCTGTATTTTTAAATTTAGAATCACTTACAGCAGTAGATAAATCTTTATAAATAGAAATATGAGGTTTATCTAGTAAATAAGCTATCATGTTTGAAAAGAACCAATCTCTTCTTTCACCGCCAGAAACATAATCTATTTGAGATACGTCAATATTTTGTTCAATATAGTTTTTCATTGTATCAATAACGTTTTTATAAATTTCATTAGTATTATATTGATTTAAAGTTTTTTCAAAAACATTTTTTGGTAATGAAATTTTGTCAGATAGACATTCATCAATAAAAGATAAAAATTCAGAAGCTTCACTTTCACTACCATAAACAAAATGAGTGTTAATAAAATATGGACCTATTTTACCAGAAGTATACCAAAATGGTTTGTTTTCTTCACAGAATTTTATAGCATTTGTTTGAAATAAATAAGATGTAATATTTGACATAATTATCCTCCTTTAATTTTTTTACTATTATTGTAAACAAAAATCCATATACTGTCAAGATTTAATAAATACTTGGTTACTAGATAATGGTTTAAAAATTAGCTATGAAAATGCTTATATATTAATATTTGCAGTCAAGACCCGGATTGTTACACCCCAGATATGTTTTGACAAAATATATTAATATATAAGCATTTTCATAGCCAATTTTTAAACCATTATCTTGACACAAGCCAGTTTAAATGATAATATTATTAAAAAAATTGGAGGTAAAATATGTACACATTATTAAAAAATGGAACACTAATTGACTATAAAACTCAAACAAACCAAAAAATGGACATACTAATAGAAAATGACAAAATAAAAGAAATATCAAAAAAAATTGATATTAAAGCAGATAAAGTTATAGACTGTACTAAATTAAATATAATACCTGGAATGATTGATATGCATTGTCATTTAAGAGAACCCGGTTTTGAATATAAAGAAACAATCGAAACAGGTAGTGCAAGCGCCGTTTGTGGAGGCTTTACAACTATTTGCCCAATGCCAAATACAAAACCTACACCAGATAGCGCTATTGTTTTGCAAAAAATTATACAAGAAGCTAAAAGAGTAAATCTATGCAATGTGCTTCCATATGCAGCTGTATCAAAAGGAGAAAAGGGAGAAGAACTAGTAGATTTTGAAGAAATGAAAAAAGCAGGAGCAATAGCATTCTCAGACGATGGAATGCCAGTTGTAAATAGTAGAATGATGAGAGAAGCTATGATTAAAGCAGATAAATTAGGAACATATGTAGCATCACATTGTGAAGAGAAATCAGTAGCTCAAGGAGCAATAAATGCTGGAAAAATAGCAGAAGAATTGGGAGTAGAGGGAGTATTGCCAGAAGCAGAAGAAATTATGGCAGCAAGAGAAATAGTGATTTCAGAAACTAATAATGTTAGAGGACATATTTGTCATATAAGTACCAAAACTACTAAAAATATGGTAAGAGATGCAAAGAAAAGAGGAGTAAAAATTACATGTGAGACATGCCCACACTATTTTACATTTACAGTTGATGAAGTATTAAAATCAGGAACAAATGCAAAAATGAATCCTCCATTACGTGAAGAAAATGATAGATTGGCAATAATCGAAGGATTGAAAGAAGGAACAATAGATGCAATAATTACAGACCATGCACCACATAGTGAAGAAGAAAAGGAAAAAGAATTAGCAAAAGCACCAAATGGAATTATAGGATTTGAAACAGCATTATCTGCAGAAATAATGAATTTAGTGGATACAGGAGATATAAACTACTTAGATTTAGTAAAATTAACATCATATAATCCAGCACAATTATTAAAAATAGATAGAGGTACAATACAAGTAGGAAAAATAGCAGATATTACTATATTTGATCCAAATGAAGAATATGTATATACGAAAGAAATGATAGTTTCAAAATCAAAAAATAGTCCATTTATAGGAAAAAAATTAAAGGGAAAAGTAAAATACACAATTGTAAGTGGAAATGTAGTATATGAAGATAAATAAGGAAAGATGAAAGGTTGAAAAATAATTACAATTCCAACCAGATTTTGCCTTAGAAAGGAAAGCAATTAAAAATGAAAATAGATAGTTTAATAGAAAAAATTAAGCAAATGCAAAATCCAACAGTAATAGGGGTAGATACAAGATATGAATTAGTACCAGAATGTGTAAGAAATAAATATTCAAAAGATTTAAATGGAATGTGCCAAGCAATGTTAGAATATAGTAAAGCTTTAATAGATGAGACATATGACATAATACCTGCAGTAAAATTACAAAGTGCATATTTTGAAATGTATGGAGTAGAAGGAATAAAACTATATAAACAAATGATAGATTATTGTAGAGAAAAAGGCATGATAGTAATGGCAGATGTAAAAAGAGGAGATATAGGTTCTACTTCAGCAGGATATTCAAAAGCATATTTAGGAAAAAACATGATAAATGAACAAGAACAAGGAATATTTGATGTAGACTTTGCAACAGTTAATCCATATATGGGTTCTGACTGTGTAATGCCATTTGTAGAGGATTGTAAAAAATATGGTAAAGGAATATTTATACTTGTAAAAACATCGAATAAATCATCAGGCGAGTTGCAAGATTTAAAAACAGAAGATGGGGAACAAATTTATAAAAAAGTTGCTAAACTTGTAAATAAGTGGGGAGAAGAACTTATTGGAAAATATGGATATAGCTCAGTATCTAGTGTAGTTGGAGCAACATATCCAAAACAATTAAAAGAATTAAGAGCTCTAATGCCACACTCATATTTCTTAATACCAGGTTATGGAGCACAGGGAGGAAAAGCAGAAGACATTGCTTTAGGCTTTGATGAAAACGGACTAGGAGGAATAGTAAATGCAACAAGAAGCTTAATGTGTGCATATAAATCAGATTTGTGGAAAGACAAATTCAAAGAAGAAGATTATGCAAAAGCAACAAGAGCAGAAGCTTTAAGAATGAAAGAAGAATTAAATGAAGCAATAAAAATCAAACAATAATAAAAGGAGGTAATTTATGGCAAATTTATTATTAGCAGAATTAGTTAATAAAGTCCAATTAAAATCAGATATATATAAATTTAGTGTTAAAGCACCTGAAATAGTAAAAGAAGCTAAACCAGGAAATTTTATTGAAATAAGAGTATCTGAACAAACAGAACCATTTTTAAGAAGACCTATAAGTATATATAACTTAGACAAAGAAAATGGAATTTTAGAGTTTATTTTTCAGGTAAAGGGAAAAGGAACTAGCATTTTAGCTAAAAAACAAATTGGAGATAAAATTGATATAATAGGACCACTAGGATATGGAACATTTAAAACTGAAGGATATAAAAATATTGCTATAATTGGTGGAGGAATAGGAGTATTTCCATTGTATGAACTATCAAAAAATGCTAAAGAAGACAATATAAAAGTTAATACTTATTTAGGATTCAGAAACAAAGAAAATGTTGTATTAGAAGAAGAATTTAATAAAGTATCAGATAAATTAATTATTACTACAGATGATGGAACATATAAAGAAAAAGGATTTGCTATTAACTTTTTAGCTGAAGATATAGAAAAGGAGAAAATAGATGCAATTTTTGCATGTGGACCGTTACCTATGTTAAAAGCAGTTCAAAAATTATCTATAGAAAAACAAATTCCATGTCAAATATCTTTAGAAGAAAAAATGGCATGTGGACTAGGAGCATGTTTAGGTTGTGCAGTAAAAACAGCTCAAAGTCCAAAAGAAGCACCAGAATATGTGCATGTATGTAAAATAGGACCAGTATTTAATGCAATAGATGTAGAAATATAAAGGAGAAAATAAAATGCCAGGATTTGTAATACACCTAGCAATAGGAAAAAAATATATAGAAAAACATCCAAAGGAAATAATAGATGAAAAGCAATTTATGAAAGGTATAATAGCACCAGATTTAAATGAAGATATGGATAGAGTTACAGCCAATAAAAGTAAAACACATTATGGTGATTGGGGAATATGTAATGAAATTACTAATATAGATGAATTTTTACAAGATCAAAAGGTAAATATAGAAATGGACTATTGGAAAGGATATTTTTTACATTTATTAGCAGATCACTATTTTTACAATATAGATTTTAGTGAAGAAAATTATAGAAAAAAACAAAACAAAGATACATTTTTTAAAGATTATGATTATATAAATAAAGAGTTATTATTTAGATATCAAATAGAAAAAATAGATTCAATAGAGAAATATATGAATATTGTTGAAGGAAGACCTAAATATTTAAAATCTGATAAAATAATTCAATATGTAGAAAAAATGTCAAGTTTTAATATAAATGAGCAGATAAAAATAATAGAAGAAAAAGGAATGGAGGGATTGAAATAGTATGAATACAAAAATAAATTTTGCAGGAATAGAAATGAAAAACCCTGTAACTGTAGCCTCAGGAACCTTTGGATATGGAAGAGAATATAGTCAATTTTTTGATTTAAGCAAATTAGGAGGAATTATAACAAAGGGAACTTCTTTAAAACCACGTAATGGAAACAAACCACCTAGAGTATGTGAAACAGCTAGTGGAGTGTTAAACAGTATAGGACTTCAAAATCCAGGAGTAGAGTATTTTGCAGAAAACGATTTACCATTTTTAAGAAAATTTGATACAGCAATAATAGTAAATGCATGTGGAAGCTCAATAGAAGAATATGTAGAACTTTGCAAAATATTAAATACACTAGATATAGATGGTGTAGAACTAAATTTATCTTGTCCAAATGTAAAAGAAGGATGTATGGCTTTTGGAAATACATATGATGGAGTAGAACGTGTAACGAGTGAAGTAAGAAAGGTTTTAGATAAACCTCTAATTGTAAAATTAACACCAAATGTAACAGATATAGCATCTATAGCTAAAGCTGTAGAAGATGCAGGGGCAGATGCAGTTTCTTTAATTAATACATTATTAGGAATGAAAATAGATATATATAAGAAAAAGCCAGTTTTGTCAAATAATACAGGAGGATTATCAGGACCAGCAATAAAACCAATAGCTGTTAGAATGGTATATCAGGTAGCACAAGCAGTAAATATTCCTATTTTGGGAATGGGAGGAATAATTAATGGAGAAGATGCAATAGAGTTTATGCTAGCAGGAGCAGCAGCTGTATCAATAGGTGCAGGAAATTTTATTAATCCATATATTAGTGTTAGTACTGTAATTGGAATAGAGAACTATATGAAGGAACAAAATATTGATGATATAAAAGATATAATAGGAAAAGTGAAAATGAATTAAAAAAAGGAGAAAAAATGAAAGAAAAATTTATAGAATTATTAAAATCAATAGATAGAGAAGGAGTCACAGAACTAATAGCATTTATAGAAAAAACAGACTTTTTTAAAGCACCAGCAAGTACTAGATTCCACGGAGATTATGAAGGTGGATTAGTAGAGCATAGTATGAAGGTATATGAAATATTAAAACATAAAGTAGAAACAAATATTGAACCACTTGATGTAAAAGATGAAACAATAAAAATTGTAGCACTTTTACATGACTTGTGTAAAGCTAATTATTATAAAGTAGATTATAGAAATGCTAAAAATGCATTGGGGGTATGGGAAAAAGTACCATATTATACAGTAGACGATACAATACCATATGGTCATGGAGAAAAGTCTGTAATGATGATAACAGAATATATGAAATTAACACCAGAAGAAAAATATGCAATCCGTTGGCATATGGGATATACAGAACCAAAAGAATTATATAATACAATAGGTGCAGCCTATAAAAAATACCCATTAGCTTTGCTAATGCATGAAGCAGATTTAGAAGCAACATATTTTTACGATATATAACAATTTATTTGTATAATTTGCAGTTTTGCCAAACTGCGCATCACTGCATTTTTATATATTTAATATTTATAATTTGAAGAAAATATATAAAGAAGGTAATAAAATGTTAGCATATATAAAGGGAACATTAGAGATGAAAATGACAGATTATATAGTAATAGATGTAGGGGGATTAGGATATAAAATTTTCATGTCTAATACAGGAATAGAAAGAATAGGAAACATAGGAGAAATAATAAAAGTATATACATATTATAAAGTAAGAGAAGATGATATAAGTATATATGGATTTAATACTAATGAAGAATTAAGAATGTTTGAATTATTAATATCTGTAAGTGGTGTAGGAGCTAAAACAGCAATAACTATGTTAGCTGTATGTGAACCATCAGAATTTGCATTAGCTATTATATCAGAAGATGTATCTGCATTAACTCGTATACCAGGAGTAGGAGCAAAATCAGCACAAAGAATTATATTAGAATTAAAGGATAAAATAAAGAAAGAACAACAAATTGAACAACTAACTAAAGCAGCAAAATCAGGACAAACAGTAAAAACAAAATTAGAAGAAAAGATAGAAAATGATGCAAAAATAGAAGAAGCTATTGCTGCACTTCAAGTTTTAGGATATAACAAAAAAGAAATAGAAAAAGCATTTGAAAAGTTGGAAAAGGAACAATTATCTACAGAAGAATTAATAAGAAAAGGATTATCATTATTAGGAAAATAGTGTAGAAGAGGGAACAATAATGAATAGTAATGAACCATTAGCATTTAGAATAAGACCAAAGACTTTAGAGGAATATGTAGGACAAGAACATGTTATTCGGAAAGGATAAAATACTATACCGAACAATAAAAGCAGACAGACTATCAAGTATAATATTGTTTGGACCTCCAGGGTGTGGAAAAACATCGCTTGCAAAAGTAATAAGTGAAACAACTAAATATAAGTTTTATAAAATAAATGCAGTAACTGCTGGAGTAGCTGATATAAAAAGAGTAATAGAAGAAACAAAAAATTTCATGATAAATCCAACAGGAAAAAGCATATTATTTATAGATGAGATTCATAGATTTAATAAACTTCAGCAGGATGCATTATTACCATTTGTAGAAAATGGAACAGTCATTTTAATTGGAGCAACAACAGAAAATCCATATTTTGAAGTAAACAAGGCTTTAATTTCACGTTCAATGGTAATAAAATTAGAGCCTTTGACAATAAATAATATAGTTACAATTTTAAAAAATGCATTAGAGAAAAAAGAAGGACTTCGGTGAGTATAATGTAAAAATAGAGGATACAACATTGCAAAAGCTTGCAATTGTTGCAAATGGAGATGTTAGAACAGCTTTAAATGGACTTGAAATAGCAGTGTTAACAACAAAAATGGATGCAGATGGATATATACATGTAACAGATGAAATAATAATAAATTGTATTCAAGATAAAAAAGCTATATTTGATAAAAATGGAGAAAGCCATTATGATAATATAAGTGCATTTATAAAATCTATGAGAGGTTCAGATCCAGATGCAACAGTATTTTATCTAGCAAGAGCTTTAAATGGTGGTGAAGATCCGATGTTTTTAGCTAGAAGAATAGTAATATGTGCATCAGAAGATGTAGGATTAGCAAACCCTAATGCTTTAGTTATTGCAAATAGTGCAATGCAAGCAGTACATATGATAGGAATGCCAGAAGCAAGGATATTATTATCTGAAGCAGCAGTGTATGTAGCAACTTCAAAGAAATCAAATGCAACTTATTTAGCAATAAATAAAGCTTTAGATGATGTAAAAAGTAAAGAAACAGGTGAAGTTCCTATGCACATAAGAAATGCACCTGTAGAAAAAATGAAAGAACTTGGTTATAGTGAAGGATATTTATATCCTCACGACTTTCCTGGGCATTTTGTAGAACAACAATATTTACCAGATAAAATGATAGGTACAAAATATTATATAAAAGATGAAAATATACAATAGAATCATTATATTTTAGTTTCGGTGTTTTTTCGTAACTTTGGCACTTCTTACCTTTTTTTCTACAATACGGCAGCATATAGTATATATATTAGTTGATAAATCAATTTGTTCATTACATTCAAAAAGAAATTCTAATATACAAAATTG
>CANPZF010000036.1 GCA_947589015.1 uncultured Clostridia bacterium | reverse complement strand
GAGAGAGAGAGAGAGAGCTATACTTTAGAAAAATAAAGTGTAGTTTAAATAGAGTTGTAAAAAAGAAAATAGAAAAAATAAAAAAAGATAGTGATATAAATCATGTAAAAAAACATGGTTTGTATTGCTATCTTTTTGTGCTTTAAAAAGATAAAAAAGTTATTAACATTAAAAAATAAATAAAAGGAAGAGAAAGGAGAGCAAGAAAAAATGAAAGTAAAGGAAGGAGAAAGAATGAAATTTTGGCTATCAAAAAAAGAAAAAGGAATAACACTAGTGGCATTAGTTATCACGATAATAGTATTGTTAATACTAGCAGGAGTAAGTATAGCAACGTTAACAGGGGATAATGGTATATTAACTAAAGCGTCAGAAGCAAAAGAAAAAACAGAGGCAGCATCAAGAAAAGAACAAGATGATATAGAAGAAATTCTAAGTACATTAGATGACTATGAAGGAGGAAGTCTAGAAGGATTGACTAAAGAACAAAAAGTAAAATATGTAAATTCACCAAGATTATTATCAGGAATGACAAAAATAATGTTTAAAGACCCAACAGAAACTGAAAAAGGAAAGACATTAAGAAGTGGAGATGCAGAATTTAAAGAAGATAGTTGGTATAATTATGATGAAAAGAAGTGGGCAAATGTAGAAACAAAAGATGGAAGTATGTGGGTGTGGATACCAAGGTTTGCATATAAAATAACATCACAACCAAGTTATGAAGGAGATGTGGCAACAAGAGGAGGAACAATAGAAGTAAGATTTTTAATAGGAACAACAGACAAATATTTTGATGAAAATGGACAAGAACAAACAGCAAAAAGAGTAACGGAAAGCGGAGCAGATACAAGTAAAGATTTTTATGTTCATCCAGCATTTACAAATGAATCGGGAATAAATTATAAAAATGGAGGATGGGATAAAGAGTTAAGAGGAATATGGGTAGCAAAATTTGAAGCAGGATATGCACAAGGAAATAATTATGCAGCCGTAAAAGCAACTAACTTAACGTATACTCAAGAGGAAGTATATGTAGGAGGAGCAGAAAACGAAAAGGTTCCAAATAAAGAGGGATGGGATACAGCTAGAAATTGGTTAGATGGAGTATATGGAGCAAATAAAATGACAATAAAGTATCCAGTATTTATGGGGACAACATATTCAATGAATTATATAAATCATAATGATGCATTTTTATTAGCAAAGGAAATATCAGCAGTAGGAAATCCATATGGATTATCATCAGCGGCGGATAGTCATATGATGAAAGATAGTGAATGGGGAGCAGTAGCATATTTAAGTCAAAGTCAGTATGGATTGAATGGAACAAATATATATATAAACAATGTGTGTTTAAATAGTGGAGGAAAACAAAGAACTTTAAATACAGGGAAAACAGGAATAGAAAGTATATATGCAATAACTGGATTGACAACAGGTTCATCAGATACTAGTGAGCTTATATTGAATACAGAACAAGCGAAAAATATAATAGAAGAAATAAATACGGTAAAAGGAAATACATCAACAACAACAGGCAATATATATACATGGGAGCAATTAAAAGGAATAGGAGCAAGCACAACAGGAACAATATATGGAATATATGATTTAAGTGGAGGAGTATTAGAAAAAACAGCAGCATATGTAGCTAATGATAGTAGTAATATAAGCAAATATGGAGCAAGTTTAATAAACAATGGAAAGATGATAGCAACTAAATATGTAATGGTATATACAAAAGGGATAAAAGATGAAGAACAGACTAACTATGAAACAAATGAAGGAAAAGTATTTGGAAATGCAATAGGAGAAACATCTATTAAAGGATCTGGTGCATCTTCATGGTTCAATGATTATTCGCACTTTCCTTACGGAGACTGCATGTTTTCTGTTTATGGTGGTTGCTTTCTTCATCGTGCTAATGCGGGGCTATTCTTTTTTGGTAGTAATGATGGACCTAGTGGATATCATGTTGGATTTAGAGTTACATTAGTAAGTGGATAGTATGCAAATATTTTTGTCAATCTAGAAGTTTAAAAAAGAATATTAGTATTAAAAATAAAGAGTATATAGAATGCTTTGTTCTATATACTCTAAGAAAAAATTTTACTATTTTTTAGGATTAATATGCAATGTTTTTTGATGAGTATAAATTACCATTCCAGGTTTTGCACCATTAGGTTTTTTAACATATCTAACTTCACAATAATCCACAGGAACATTAGAAGAATTTTTAGCTTTACTATGTAAAGCAACTATTTTAGCACACTTTATTAAAGTATCAATAGAAGGAGCAGGTTTTTGATCTAACATAAGTATAGCATGGCTTCCATGAATATCCTGTGTGTGAAACCAAATATCAGTGTTTTTTGCATATTTTAAAGTTAAATAATCATTTTCCTTATTATTTCTTCCAACCAAAAAGGTATAATCATCTATGGTATATTTTATAGGATTAAAATTAACATTTTTATTATTTGTCAATTTAGATTTTTTAATTTTTTCATTCTTCTTATTTTTGTAAGAATCAGTTTTTTCTTTAAAAATATCACTTTCCGAAATTTCCTCAAATACACTAGAAACCTCAGATAGAGTATAACAATTTTCTAATTCAAATATTACACTTTCTATATAATCTAAATCTCTTAAAGTTTCGGATTTTTGTATAGACACAACATCTAGTGCGTTTTTAGACTTACGATATTTTTTAAAATACAGTTTTGCATTATAAGAAATATTATATTTAGGATTTAAAGGGATTGTAATTAGTGAGTTATTATCATAATAATTTTCTAATTGTATTTCATTCAGATTTTCGTCTTTTATTCTATATAGATTTGCCATAATCAATTCGCCATATAATTTATAAAGTTCAGCATTTTCACAACTATTTAATTTATCATTAATATTATATAATCTTTTAGTATATTTTTTTAAAGTAGATAAAATAAGTTTTAAAACACTATCACGATAAACCTTAAAATCTTCAGAAGTTTCTTTTTGATAATAAAAATCATCAAGGTAAAAGTTTAAAGCAAAATTGTTTGATTCTGAAGATAAAATTAGACTATAATCTTTAAAATTACCAGCTTTATCTTTTATTGTTTCAAAATACAAATCATTGTTGTCTGTGTGAGAAATGATATTCACAATATAATTATATAATTCTTGCATAGAATAGTCATTAATTTCATATAATTTTAATTTTTCTATAGAGTGTTGAATAAAAGATTTACTAATACCATTGAAAGTATTACTAATTGTAGTTGGTAATTCACTGATATCATCTGGTATTGTAATAGAATTTTTAAAACAATCAAAATTAGAAATTTCTAAAAAGTTACACTTTGTAGCAACAGGGTAAGAATATTTGACATGAGGAAGAATATTTCTAAAAGATATATCATCCTGAGAAATATGTCTTAAACTATCTATAATAACATTAGATTCATCTAATAAAATAATATTACAATGTTTCCCCATAAACTCTAAAATTAATTTTTTCTGTATAATATCATCGATATCATCAAAACCTTCAAATTCAATTGTTACTATACGCTCTAAATTATTGGTAATTATATTTTTTATATGCAATCCAAGCAAATGTTTACGAAGTACCATGCAAAAATTTGGTGCTATTTTTGGATTAGCTTTTGAATGTGTAGTTAAATGTAATCTATAATTTTGAGAGTCAGTACATATATTTAATGCATAATTATAACCATTTAAATATAGTCCGATGACAACATTGTTTTTTGTAGGTTGAAAAATTTTGTCAACTCGAGCTCCAGATAATTGTTGTAATTCTGAAGCTATAGCTTTTAAAACAATTCCATCAAATGCCAAAATAAGACCTCCTTAATGAATTTTATATTTGCTATTATAGCATATATAAGAGGTTAAAGCAATTAAACTTGCTATTTTACCCAATTGTGTAGTTACTGATAATAGAGAAATAATTGATGCAGTTGCTAGTGCTATTATAATATATTATAATGGCACTAGCAACTGCATCAATTATTTCTCTATTATCTAGTTCTATATATTTTATACAAAATTATTGCTAAAGTAAGTATAAAAGTATATAATAAACCAAAACTAAAAGTAAAAGGGAAAGAATATGGATATAAATATAAAGGATTTGTCAAATGAAGAAAAAATTGGACAAATGTTAATGATTGGAATGAATGTATCCGCTATAACAGAAAAAGCTAAAGAATTAATAAATAAATACAAAATAGGTGGAATCTTATTGTATAAAAAGAATTATAAGGATTATCAAGAATTAGTACAAGTTGTAAATAGCATAAAAGAAATAAATAGAAATAATAAGGTACCAATATGGATAGCAATAGATCAAGAAGGTGGAAGAGTAAATAGAATGCCAAAAGAATTTGAAAATGTACCAGCAGCAAAAAATCTAGCAATGTATAAGCAGCAGAATTTGGTAAAAGAGGCAGGAAATATTACAGGAAAAATGCTAAATAAAGTAGGTATTAATTTCAATTTTGCACCTGTTTTGGATATAAAAAGATTTCCAGATAATCATGCAATAGGAGATAGAGCATTTTCAGAAAATGTAGAGGAAGTAACGAAATGTGGCATAGACTATATGAAAGAATTACAAAAATGTAGTATTGTACCAGTTATAAAACATTTTCCAGGACATGGGGCAACAGATAAAGATTCACATGTTTTTCTTCCAAAAATAAAAAAGACAATAAAAAAATTAGAAAAAGAAGATATGTATCCATTTGCAAAAGCAATTGAAAATGGAGCTGATGCACTATTAGTTAGTCATTTAAAAGTAAATAGAGGAGCAGGATATTTGCCTACTTCTATGTCAAGAAAATTTATAACAAAATTTATAAGGAAAAAATATAGATTTCATGGTGTAATAGTAACAGATGATATGAGAATGAGAAGTGTAAGAAACTGGTATGGAAAAAATGTACCAATAATAAAAGCTTTTGAAGCAGGAAATGATGTAATAGTATTTAAATATAATTCAAATGAAGAGAAAGTGATAGATAAATTATTAAATATGGTAAATAAAGATAAACTAATAGAAGCAAGAGTTAATAGAAGTGTAAACAGAATATTAAATTTAAAAAATAAATATAAAATTAATGACAATGAAATACAAGTAGATAATGATTTTGTAATAAACATTAATAAAGAAATTAGCAATATAAGAAATTTGATTTAATTATCTAAAAATAATAATTTCTATTTAGATGGTGTAGTAGCGATTGTATCTAATGTGTCTCCTAATTGAGAAAAGATTGCACTTAATAAATTCAATTCGTCAACCGTTTTATCTTTAGCAATTACACAAGCAAGCCAAGTAACAAAACTAGCCAATTCACAACCATTCAATACTAACACCTCATTCTATTATATGAATAAAAATTTAATTAGATACTAAATTTGAAATTTAACTTGTTATTTATTAATTAATTATGATATACTGTAAATACTAAATTATGAAAGGAGAGAGGATTTTTATAAGTCCAATTTAGTAACAATGTCAAAACCAATAGTAGCAATAATAGGAAAACCTAATGTAGGAAAGTCAACTTTTTTTAATTATTTGGCAGGAAGTAGAATTTCAATAGTACAAGATTCACCAGGAGTTACAAGAGATAGAATATATGCAGACACAAATTGGAGAGGGAGAAATTTTACACTAATAGATACAGGGGGAATTGAACCAGAATCTGAAGATATAATTTTATCTCAAATGAGAGAACAAGCAAACTTAGCAATAGCAATGGCTGATGTAATTGTGTTTCTAACAGATGTTAGGCAAGGAGTAACAGCAGCAGATAAAGAAATAGCGTTAATGTTAAAAAAATCAAGAAAACCAATAGTACTAGTATGTAATAAGGCAGATAATTTTGAAAAAGATAGGCAAGATATTTATGAGTTCTATAACTTAGGAATAGGAGAACCATATCCAATTTCAGCAACAAATGCAATAGGAATAGGAGACGTATTAGATCAGATATATGAAAAATTTCCAGAAAAAACTGAAAAAGAAGATAATGATGAAACTATAAAAGTAGCAGTAATAGGAAAACCAAATGCTGGAAAATCATCACTAATAAATAAAATATTAGGAGAAAATAGAACAATAGTTAGTGATATAGCAGGAACTACAAGAGATGCAATCGATACAGAGTTTGAAAACGAAAATGGAAAATATGTCTTTATAGATACAGCAGGTATTAGGAGAAAAAGTAAAGTAACAGAATCAATAGAAAAATTTAGTATAATGAGGACGCTCCTGGCAATAGAAAGATCTGATGTTTGCTTAATGATGATAGATGCACAAGATGGAGTAACAGATCAAGATGCAAAAATAGCAGGAGAAGCACATGAAGCTGGTAAAGGAGTTATAATAGTTGTAAACAAATGGGACATAATAGATAAAGAAACAGGAACACTAGAAAAGTATAAAAAAGAAATTTATGACAAATTAAAATATTTATCATATGCACCAATTATATTTGTATCAGCTAAAACAGGTCAAAGAGTAAACAAATTATTTGAAATGATAAATAAAGTTGCACAGCAAAATGCACTAAGAGTATCTACATCAATATTAAATCAAGTTATAAATGAAGCAATAGCTATTGTACAACCACCTACAGATAAAGGAAAAAGATTAAAAATATTTTATGGCACACAAAGTTCAACAAAACCACCAACATTTGTAATATTTGTAAACAGTAAGGAATTATTTCATTTTTCATATGAAAGGTATTTAGTAAATCAAATAAGAAAAGAATTCGGATTAGAAGGTACACCAATTAGAGTAATTGTAAGAGAAAAAAATGAAAAACAATTAATATAAAGGAGGTTTTAAAATGGTATTATATATTGTAGTAGCTTTAGTAGCATATGCTATAGGAAGTGTTAATTTTTCAATTATTATAAGTAAAAAAATGGCAGGATTTGATGTTAGAGAAAAAGGAAGTGGAAATGCAGGAAGCACAAATGTACTTCGCTCAGTAGGCAAAAAAGCAGCAGCAATAACATTAATATGTGACATTTTAAAAGGAATTATTAGTATAATAATTGCAATTTTTATAGGAAATATATTTAAGGCTGAAGATATAGCCTTATTAGTACAAATAGCAGCTATTATGGTTGTATTAGGACATACTTTTCCAATATTTTTTGGTTTTAAAGGCGGAAAAGGAGTGGCAACATCTTTAGGAATATTATTAATTATAAATTGGCAAATAGGGTTAATTTGTTTAATATTTGCACTATTATTGATGGCTCTAACTAGAATGGTGTCATTAGGCTCATGTGCGGCAGCGGTCTTATATCCAGTATTGACATTGTTTATAAAAGAAAACTACATAGTACCAAAAGGTGGAAATTATTTTATATTTAGCGTTATTTTGGCAATAATAGTATTGTTTAATCATCGTGAAAATATAAAGAGATTGTTAAATGGAACAGAAAACAAAATAAGTTTTAAAAAATAGAAAGGAAATAAAATGAAGAAAATAATAAGTATTGTAATTTTAATAATGATAGTAAGTGCATTTTGCATATTTGTACCAAATACAAATGTAAAAGCAGAAAATGAAACATATACTTTACAATTAAAAGAGGTAAATAATAAAGATATAGAATTATATATATTATTACCAAAGGAATATATATTATATGCTATAGAAAAAGATGGTTTAAATATTGAATATGATAGAGCATATACTTTAGTAAATAATGAAATACCAAGCATAAAAGTAGAATCAGGTAAAGTAAGTCAAGAAGTATATCAAGAAAATGATGTAGAATATGTACAAATACTATTAAATAAAAATGAAGAAGGATATTATAAGTTCGATATTTTATCAGATTATGGAAAAATTGATATGAAATATAGGTGTATAAGTGACAAAGGAGATTTTATAGCCAATATAGAAAATTTTAAAATAAAAGGAAATTTATGCGAAATAGAATATGATAGTGAAAACAATTCAATAAAACAGCCAGATGAGAACATATTGTCAGTGAATCCAATGGCAGTAGTAGTTGTTGGTTTAATATTAGGCGTTATAATATATGGTTCTAAAGGAGGAAATTAAATAGAATGAAAAATATTGCTATAATAGGAAGTGGAAGTTGGGGAATTGCATTGGCAACTCATTTAGCAAAATGTGGAAATAATATAAAAATATGGTCATTTTCAGAGGAGGAAAAAGACATAATAAATAATGAAAAAAGGTGTAAATTTTTACCTAATTTAAAATTACCAGAAAATATCTATTGCTCAACTGATTTTAAAGAAGTTATTGCAGATGCAGAATTTATTTTACATGTAACACCTTCAAAATTTACAAGAGAAGTATTTAAACAATATAAACAATATGTAGATAACAAGCCAGTTATAATATGTTCAAAAGGATTTGAAAAAGATACATTAAGTACATTAGATGAAGTTATTTTAGATGAATTACCAAACGCAAAAATAGGAGTTTTATCAGGACCAAGTCATGCAGAAGAGGTATCTATAGCTATACCAACAGCCTTAGTTATTGCGTCTAAACATGAAAGTATTTTAAAAATGATACAAGATACGTTTATGACAGATGAAATGAGAATATATACTTCTAAAGATGTAAAAGGCGTTGAATTAGGAGGAGCATTAAAAAACATTATTGCTTTTTGTGCAGGAGTATCAGCTGGAATAGGATTAGGAGACAACAGTTTTGCCGCATTAATAACAAGAGGATTAAATGAATTGATGAAATTAGGAATAGCTTTAGGAGGAGAAAAAGAAACATTTTATGGACTAAGTGGATTAGGTGATTTAATAGTAACTTGTCTTAGTGAGCATAGTAGAAATAGAAAGGCAGGAAAATTAATTGGTCAAGGAAAATCTTTAGAAGAAACTAAAAAAGAAGTAGGAATGGTAATTGAAAGTATAGATAATATAGAAGTAGCATATGAATTAGCAAAATTACATAATATGGAAATGCCAATAATAGAAACGGTATATCAAGTACTTTATGAAAATTTAGAGCCAAAGCAAGCTGTAAAAAATTTAATGAATAGAGCTAAAAGATCAGAATAAAATTCCAATTTATAATATTTGAATAATAAGTGTAAATATACAAATAATATAAAAAAGAAATAGGGGGAATTTTAAATGGAATTTTTAGATAAAATAAGTAAGAAAGCTACACAAGCGTGTAAAGCAACGGCAGATAAAACAGGAAAAATTGCAAAGGAAACAAAATTAAAACTTAAAATGGGAGATTTAAAGTGTCAAATAAATGAACTATATGAACAAATAGGTAAAAAAGTTTATGAACAACATGCAAGAGAACAAGAAATAGATATAAAAAAGGAATTGGAGGAAGAATGTACAAAAATAGATGTTTTAAGTGATGAAATAGAACAACTATTAAAACAGTGCTTAGAATTAAAGAATAAAAAACAATGCGAGAGTTGTCATTATCAAATAGAAAAAGAAGACAGATTTTGTCCAAATTGTGGAGCTAAACAAACTAAAGAACAACCAAAAGAAGTTGAAATTTTACAAGATTTAAGAGAAGCAGATGTAAAAGAGGAAAAAGAAGAAGAAAAACAATTTGTAGAACAAAAATTAGAAGATAAAATAGAAGAAAAGTTAGAAGATGAAGAACAGCAAGATAGAAAAAACCAAGAAGATGAAGAAGGTGAATATGAGGAAAATTTAAAGAAAACTGTTGAAATAGAATCAAATATAGAAGAATATGAAGAAGAAAATGACAACAGCAATGAAGAAAATAAAGAAGATGAATAATTAAGAGGGAAAACCCTCTTTTAATTTTAGATAATAAAAGAAGGAGAAGTCGAAATAATGAAATTAGTGATACAAAGAGTAAAAGAAGCAAAGGTAGAAGTAGAGAATAAAATAGTTGGTCAAATTCAAAATGGCTTTATGGTATTATTAGGTGTTAATAAAAATGATACGAAACAAAATGCAGATTATCTAGTAAAAAAACTATGTAATTTAAGAGTATTTTCAGATGAAAATGGAAAAATGAATTTAGATATAAAAAAGACTAATGGTAAATTATTGATAGTATCACAATTTACACTATATGCAAATTGTAATGAAGGAAATAGACCATCTTTTACAGAAGCAGCAGGACCAGAGCTTGCTAATACTCTATATGAATACTTTTGTGAAGAATGTTCAAAAAATGATATTCAAGTAGAAAAAGGAATATTTGGAGCAAATATGAAAGTGGAGCTAGTTAATGATGGACCAGTTACTATAATTATGGAAAAATAGAATCAGTATTTAATATGGAAACCTTTCGTATAAATATCTGATTATTTCGTTACCATTTTTATCAGAAACGTGAATAAAAATGTCTTTGTCTAAACTAACCCACATATTTAGGACATAATCGTCATAATTATCGATAAAAGTACCAATAATTTCAGCTAGTTCAACTGGATTTTGGTATTTTTTTTCCCACTTATTGTTATTTTCTAATGGAAATGTTGTATTATAAAAATGACTTAAAAATTTGTTAACATCATCATTCTGATGACTGTAAAGTAAAAGTGTTGCAATCATTGAAAACTCCTTATTTGGTTTGAATATTTACATATAGTATTTATTATATAAAAAAATTTATACATAGAATAAGTTTTTAATTTTAGAATTATATAGCATTGATTTATAAAAATTGCGAAACTTAAAAGAATAAATAGAAAGAAAAATGTAAATAATAGAAAAAACAACAATATTTAAGGAGGAATTTTATTTGAAAGGTTTAAAGAGAGCATCATATATTATTGTAATTATAATAATAGTAGTACTTTCATGGACTATTTATGCAAATGCGACTAAAAGTGATGAAAAAGATCAAAAAGAGAAAACTATGTCTGAAATTAGATATGTAGAATCTAAAATAGTGAATTTACTTAATTCTTTAAACAATATAGAATTTGAAAATTATGATATTTCAATTAGTCAATTAAATAAATCTTCTAAAGATGAAAAATCTTCCCAGTCGGAAGAATCAGGCTCAAATAGTAGTTCAGATAGTAGCTCTAGTGAAAGTGGTGGTGGAGAATCAGAAGGAGGAAAAGAATCAAGTGGAGAAAGCTCTTCATCAGGAACAGGAGAATCTGGAAATCAAAGTAATAGTGAAAAGTTTGAGCTTAAATCAAGTGGCGTACTTAGTGATAATAAAGAAATAAATTGGGACAATATAAAAAGTGAGGTAGAAATATTATATTCATCTATGTCTACTCTTACGATTGATTTATATCAGTTAAATTTAAATCAACAGGATATATTGAGTTTTAATAAAGAATTAGATAATTTAACACTTAATGTAAAAAGTGAAGACAAAGAAGCTTCAATAAAACAGCTTTCTAAATTGTATGAATATATTCCAAAATTTTCTAAAAATACAACAGAAGAAGAGTGGTATAGAAATGTTTTAGAAGTAAAATCAAATATATTTAAAGCATATAGCAATATCGAATCGGAAGACTGGGATGAAATAGCTAAAAATCTTACAGAGGCAATTAATATATATTCTAAATTGTTATCAGATACAAGTATTGATTCTAATAAACAATATCTCATAAATAAAGGGTATATTGTTATAAATGAATTATATAATACGGTCTCTTTAAAGGATAAAGAAATTTTTTTAATAAAATATAAGAACTTACTAGAAGAATTAAACAATTTGTGATATAATAAAAAAACAGTAAATTGAATAGTCGCTGGTAAATTCCGAAAGGAATTACGAGAGGAAAGTCCGGGCTCCATAGAGCAAAGATGCTAGATAACGTCTAGTGAGGGTAACCTTAAGGAAAGTGCAACAGAAAATAACCGCCAACTTTAGTTGGTAAGGATGAAAAGGCGAGGTAAGAGCTCACCGCCATTATAGTGATATAATGGGCAGTGTAAACCCCATCTGGAGCAACACCTCATAAAGAAGATTAAGCCTGCTCGGCGCCTTCTTGATTTGCGTGGCTTGAGATAGTTAGCAATAACTATCCTAGATAAATGACTATTTTAAAAGACAGAACCCGGCTTATAGATTTACTGTTTTTTAATTTAATAATAATAACAAATCTTTAGGTAATGGACAAACCAAATCTAAGGATTTTTTATTTATTGGATGTATAAAGTGTAGATGATAGCAATGTAAAGCTTGTCTATTAACAAATTCAGATGCTTCACTATATAAAGTATCACCTAATAAAGGATGTCCTATATAACTCATGTGAACTCTAATTTGATGAGTTCTACCAGTTATTAAATTACATTTTACTAATGAATAATCCTTAAATTCTTTCAACACCTGATAATTTGTAATAGCATATTGCCCATTTTCTGAAACACATCTTTCTATAATACTATTTGGTTTTCTAGCAATTGGAAGATTGATGCTACCACTGTTTTTGCTAAAAATACCTTTTGCAAAACATAAATAATCTTTTTGAAATACACCTTGAGACATTTGTTTTGAAAGACATTCTTGAATATATTCACATTTTGCAAAAATAACTAATCCAGAGGTATTTAAGTCAAGCCTATTAATAGGTCTTATTTTTTTCTTTAAATTTATACTATCAAAATAAAATCTAATGCCATTTGATAAAGAATCTTTATAATGATAGGCAGAAGGATGCACAGCAATTCCGGCAGGTTTATTTACAACTAAAAGCCATTCATCTTCATATATTATTTCCAATTCTATTTTAGTTGGTACAATATTAGAATTGTCTTCATTACTATCTAAATCAATAGAGACAATGTCAGATGGTTTTACTAAAAGTCGTGTATCTGCTGGTTCATTGTTTAAATATATATTTTTACTAAGTATCAACTTTGAAAGTAATCTGGCAGATAAATGAAATTCATTTGTTAAAATATCATTTATGTTTTTGTAATTGTTGCTTGGTTTTACAGTATAATTTAGTTGCATTTTGAATCTCCTATTTATTAATGATTTTATTATATATTATGATACATTTAAAAGCAAGATAAAAGGCTATAATTCAAGTTTCGATATTTTTTTATAAATTTGGCACTTCTCACTTTTTATTTTACAACATGGCAGCATATAGTATATATATTAGTTGATAAATCAACTTGTTCATTACATTCAAAAAGAAAATCTAATATACAAAATTGAGCCGCTTTCACTCAGGCCAAAAGGATGATTAATATATTCTTTTGAATGAAACGACGAAT
>CANPZF010000035.1 GCA_947589015.1 uncultured Clostridia bacterium | reverse complement strand
AGCGGTTGTTTTATTGATTTTTTTTGTTTCCTAAAGATTTTCTTAAAATTCTTTACATCATAAAGTTTTTAACTTTATGATGTAAATTTAAAAAAAAAGCGCTCAAAAAAAGTCAAAGTATGAATACTTTGACTTTTTTTAGTTATCAAGTTATTTAAAAAACTTTTTGAGGAAGTTTTCTTGATTTATCTTTTTTACATAAACAATTCTTTTTTTGCTAATTCTTGATTTAATTCACCAGTTGCTTGAACAGCTTCCACTTGTCCTTCAACAACTCCAAATAATCCTTCAAGGAATTTAGTAGCTCCTTGTTTAGATTTATTATATTGGTCATCATCAATATAATTATTGTCATGTAGGAAAGCAAGATAAGCAAATATATTGCTTGAAAGTAATTGGAATATTTCTTCTCTAAACTGTCCTTTATCAAATACAGACTGATTAAAGTGTTTCTCAAATATACTTTCTCTACCTTCAAATAACGTAGTTACTAATTGTTTTAATCTATCTAATACACCTTCATGTTGTTTTATAAGTTCTGTCATTGGTACAAAAAAATAATTTTCTATTAATTGTTTCCATGCTTCTGTTTCATCATCAAAAGTATTATCAACTCTTGCTAAAACTGTATCTAGCATATCTTGTGTCATTTCTACTTTAAAATTTGCATTATTGAAAGATTCTGTTATTAATGCTTTTAAATTTTTTAATCCCATTCCATATTTACCAAATATAGCAACTACTACAAAGTTTTTAGATGCATCTTTTACAGAAACATCAAATTCACCAATTAATAACTCTCTATTTGCATATGTGTGGCATACTCCATTAAATCCAAAGAATAATCCACACTTATCATAATCATCTGGTGGGCAAAATTCTAATAACCATTCTTTATAAGAATTTTGACTTGCAACTAATACTCTATCTCCCTTATCATTCCAGCATCTTCCATGATTAGCCCAACATAAAGTTTTATCTTCTGATACAAAAAAGGTGTGAGAATCATCTGGAACATATGTACTACTTGGCATAGCATAAGCCTCTGTTTTTAAAATTGAAAATTTGTCTCTTGCTGCAAGATGAGTTTTGTCAATAACAATTTCTCCTGGATCTATTGGGTTTATTTCTCCTTCTAAATTATTTTCCATATATAAACACCTCCGATATAACTTTATCAAATAACTTTTTATTTTTCAATACTTAATTTCCAAAAATTTCTACATTCGATATTTTTTTCATAGTTGCACTTAAAATCTTTTTCATCTGCTGCCAAATCTTCTTGTAAATTTGCAATTGGATCTCCTTTACATGCTATATATGCTGCTGTAAATGGTACTCCTGCAGCAGATGCTGGATATACATCTAATCCATGATCTGTATAATATTCTCCTAATCCTGCCTTCTCTATTTCTTCTATTGAAGCACCTTTTGTTAGTTGATGAACAATGCTTCCTACCATTTCTAAATGTGCTAATTCTTCTGTACCTATATCATTCAAAATTGCTTTTGACTTTTGATCTGGCATTCCAAATCTTTGAGATAAATATCTTAAAGAAGCTGCTAGTTCTCCGTCTGGTCCTCCATACTGTGAAATAATTACTTTAGCTAGCTTTGGATCCGTACATTTTATATTAACAGGATATTGTAATGTTTTATTATAAGTCCACATTAATAATTCCCCCTTTCCCAAGGCCATGGTTCTTCTAACCATCTCCACTTGTTGCAAGGATAATTAATAGTAAGAGGTCCATATACCTTTTGATATTTATCTTTTAATTCCTTCACTTCTTTACAATATCTTCTATGCAAACAAAGTGCTTTTTCATCCTCAGGATGTGTATCCAAATATAAGGCAAGTTCATTTATAGCAAAATCATATGATTTAATTTGATTAATCATTTCTCTTCTTACTTCATCATTTCCTTCACAATTATTATTATTAGTCATTGTTTGCATATAATTATCATCATCATTATTTCCACATCCACAATTTCTATTTTCTTCTATTGCCATTTGTTGCACCCCTTTCCAATAGTATTAGTAGCTTCTATATATTCCATTTCTTCCATTGATTGGCATGGCGCATATGGACTTACTAATTCTGGGAATATAGTTCCCATTTTTAATCCAACATTTGGTTTAAATGTTTTATTCATATATTGATATGGTACATAACTTTGCGCTAGCATTGGATTTTCTGGAAATACATTATACTCTTCATCAAAGCCACAACTGCAACTATCTGTATTGTCTTCATATGAAGATACATTACTACATTGTTCTTCTAATATTCCGTCTTGTGCTTCACAAGAATTATTGTTGTAATTATTATTCATACAATAGCAATTTCTATTTCTTCTTAACATTTTTATTCCTCCTTTTTAATACATTATATGCACTTTATCGACAAATGTTTCTATATCAATATATTATAATTTATTACATAAAAAAAAGTATGTTTAATCATTAAACATACTTTTTATGGCTTTTTTTCTAATTCTTTGTATTGCATTATCTACAGATTTTACTGGTGCATCCAGTCTTTTTGCAATTACATTATAGCTCTCTCCTTTTATAAATCTATCTAATACTTTTTTTTCAAAATCACTTAATGTTTTATCTATTTTATCCTGAATATTATTATAATATTCTTTTTTCATTATGGTTTCTAATGGATCCTCTATGGTTTTGCCATTAAATGTATCCATCAATTCAACACTATCTTCATCATTGTTTTCATATGCTGATGTATTTAAAGATAAATATGAATTTAGTGGCATATGTTTTTGCCTATTTGAGGTTTTTATAGCAGTTATTAATTGTCTTTCTATACATAAATTCGCAAAGGTTTTAAATGAGTTCTGCTTTTCTGTGTTAAAACTTTTTATCGCTTTAAATAAACCTATCATTCCTTCTTGAATAACATCCTCTTTTTCTGCTCCAATAATAAAATATTTGCCGACTTTAATATGTACAAGTTCTTTATATTTATCTATTAAATATGTTAAAGCTTGTTCATCACCTTGTTTTATCTTATCAATTATTTCTTCATCTGTATTTTTACTATATTTATCTGTTGTAAAAAATACATCTTCTTTGTGCATTCGTTAGTATCCTCCAAAAGTGCTTTTTTTGTATTATACCCCGCTGCTTTTTTAAAGTCAAGAAATTAAAGTAAATTACTTGATTTTTATGTTACTAATTTAAAGCCTCTTTTAACATCTGCCAAACATCATCTGTTTCCATTCCTTTTTGCCAACATGCTACTCCTCCTAGGTTGTTTTCTTTTATTAATGATACTTTTTCTTTTAAAGATTGTATATCTTCTATCCAAATTTGTTTTTTATTTCCCTTTTCTGTATATTCCACATAATTTTGTTTTAAATCATCATTCCATTGCTTTTGTGTATCTTGTGGAATTGTACTATCTATATTTTTCATTGCAATTGCTGGATTGCTTACCAATTCTCCATTTGCATTTGTTGTCCAAACTCTAGTATAAAATGGAATAGCTAAAATTATTTTTTCTGATTCTATCTCTTCCGTAGTTAAAAATTTATTTAAACTCAATTTAACCCAGTCATATCCTGCTGTTGTACCTGGAGTCGTACTAGAAATTCCATATTCGTCATATGCCATAAATATAATATAATCTGCAACATCTCCAATAACATGTCTATCAAAACACATTGACCATGTTTCTCCACCATCAGGTGCTGTTACATCTACAGAAATAACTATACCCATTTCCTTTAATCTAGGTGTTAATTCTATAATAAATCTTGAATATAAATCTTTATCTTCTTGTTTCATATTTTCAAAATCCATATTTATTCCATCTAGTCTATATTTAACACAAGCATCTACAATATCTTCAATTAATTCTTGTCTTGCTGAGTAGCTATTCATTATCTTAGATGTTACTTCGAGCATTCCATTTCCTGAATTAGAAACCATTGGCCATACCTTATATCCATTATTATGAGCCCATTGTATATATTTTTCTCCACTGTTACCTATATTTTCTTGCAATTTTCCGTTTTTGTCTACATAGAAAAATGATGGTGAAACTACATTTATTCCATCTATTGTTTGTCCTTCTCTATCTGGTGCTGACGCAGCTTCTGAATAATAATCCCATATTAAATTAACTTTTTCATCTATTTGCTTTACATCTTCTAAATTTTCTCGTACCGTTATTTCGTTTGTCAATTTATTTGTTTTTATATATCCTAGTTTTCCATTTTGTGTTCTAATTCTAGAATAACCATTTTCTAGTGTCTCTACAACTACTATTGAATCTCCCTTTTTTATTCTGTCAACTGTTTTTGCTATAAAATTGGTTGAGGATTTAACTGCTACATTATTTGCAGCTAAAGCATGTTTCTGCTCTTTATCAAGGGAATCCATTGTAATTACTTTTGCCTCTTCTATATATTCTATGTCTACATCATATACTTCTTTCATTTCAGAAATTGGTAAATATGTAACATCATCTTTTTTTATTGCATGTGCATATATTTGCTTATTAGAACCATTTATATTTATTTGATTTTGTTCATATCCAATAGCTGCAATCTTTTTTCCATATGTTGTTATTATTTGATTATTCTCTGTTTCTTCATATATATATTTATCAAAAAAATTTGCAATATCTTGTTCTGATAAATATATTATGTCATCCTCTATTAGAATATCTTTTTTTAGGTTTGATGTTATATTTTTATTGTTTATTACTAAATTAATTGTTTGATTTTTGTCCCAAATAATAAAATCATTTGCTATAAATGCTACTATCATAAGCATTACAACTACTATAATACCAATAAATACTTTTATTATATTTTTCTTTTTTTTATTTACTCCCTCTTCTGCTATTCTTTTTCCTTTTCCCATTTTTTACTACACTATGATAGTTAGTGTAACTATCATATCTCCTTTCTTACTTTAATATTTGTGTATAATTTATCATTATTTTTTACTTATGTTTCTACTATATCACAAATATTGTTTTTAGCAAATGTATTTTTTAATTTTTTTAAAATTTGTTTTCTCTCGTCTGATATTCTATATGATTCTATAGCCTTTTGAATAGATTTTCTATATGTAAACTCATCTAAATTACTTACTTTTAAATATTCAACAGTTTTATCATAAAATTTTATAATACATATTGAGATTGCCCACGCTACTGCCATTTGCACATAATATTTATCTGATTTTATATTATCTAATATTTCTAAAATTTTATCTATATGTTCTTCATCTATATAATAATCTAACATCATAACAATACAAAATCTTAATTCAAATTCCTTATTTGATTTTAAATATTGTTTTATAAATTCCCACATTTCATTCTTATATTTTTTAGTAATTTTTAATCCTGCACAAAATGTATCACATACAGCCCAATTATCAATTTTAGGGATAAATTGCTTTACATATATTAATATTTTTTCAAAATTTTTTTCATTCGAAAGTCCTATTATCATTCCTTGCAACATTATTTCTTCATAATATTGATTTCCTATATTTTCTAATAATTCTTCCAAGGTATTGTCTTTTAACAACTCTTTTGCATATTGCCTTAAAATTGGTATTCTTACTCCTATTATATTATTTGTATTAGGACATAAGCCACTATGAAATTCTTTATATTTGCTATCTGCTAAGCTAAATAATTTATTTTTTATATCTTCTTCCATCTATAAATTTCCTTTATATTTCCTCTACTAATACTTTTTGATTTGTTAGGATGTCCTCAAATTCTTTTTGTATTTCTTCTGTTAAATAAATTTGACCACAAGGCTTAAATTCTTCTCCTATTTTTATTCTAACATTTATATTATTTTTATCACCATTAAAATATTTAATAGCACCTCTTAATTTAGCTTTAGTTTCTTCTGTTGTGTCTGTTATATCTAGAGTTAAAATTCTTTGTTTCTGCTCTCCTAAATCCTTTATTTCATTTGCTATAATTGTTGTTGTATCATCTTCTCTAATACTTAAACGACCTTCTACTATGACTACATTTTCCTCTACTAAACTCTTTCCCGCATTTATGTATGCATTTTCAAATACTATAATTTCTGCCTGTCCATATAAGTCTTCAATAGTTACAAATGCCATTATCTTATTATTTTTAGTATATTTTTTCTTAATTGAGCTTATAATTCCTGCATATGTTACTTTTTGACCATCTGAAAATCTTATATTGGGTTTCATGTCTTCACTAGTTAATTCTGTATTCATTTGTTCATCAATTTCTTTTAATTGTATAGTGTTAATATTAGTTTGTACTTCTATTTGATGTCTTAATTTTTCCAATGGATGTCCTGAAATATAAATTCCTAACATTTCTTTTTCTATTGATAATAATTCTTTATTTGATAATTCTGGACGTTCTTCAAAAGTGTATTTTATTTCATTTCTTTCTTCTTTTTCTTCTTCTGTTCCTAAATCAAACATAGTCACTTGTCCTTCAAAGCCTTTCTTTTTCTGGCTTTGAATCGTATCTATTATTCCTTCAAATGACGCAAGTAATGTTGCTCTTGTTTGCTCAAATTCATCAAAAGCTCCTGCTTTTATTAAACTTTCTATACATTTTTTATTAACAGATTCTTCTGATATTCTTTCACAAAAATCCGTAAAGCTCTTATAGTTGCCATCTTTTTTTCTTTGACTTACTATATTATTTACAGGTGTATTTCCTACATTTTTTATGCTTCCTAATCCAAAACGTATTTTTCCATTTTCAACAGTAAACTTTGTATCACTTTTATTTATCTCTGGTTTTAAAATTTCTATATTTAATATTTTACATTCATCTATATATTCAGGTATTTTATCTAAATTGCCCAAAAAGCTATTTAGAGTTGCTGCCATAAATTCTGCTGGATAATATGCTTTTAAATATGCTGTTCTATATGCTATTACCGCATAACATGCAGCATGTGACTTGTTAAATGCATATTTTGCAAATTCTGCCATTTCATCAAATATTTTATTAGCAGATTGTTCATCTATTCCATTTCTTACACATCCTGGTACTTCAATATTTCCATTTTCATCTACTTGTCCATGTATAAATACTTCTCTTTCTTTTGCCATTACATCTAATTTTTTCTTTCCCATTGCACGTCTTACTAAATCTGCTCTTCCGAAGTGAATATCCTGCTAAATCTCTTACTATTTGCATAACCTGTTCTTGATAAACCATACATCCATAAGTTACATTTAATATTGGCTCTAAACTTGGATGTGTATATTCATTATGTCCTGGGTTTTGTTTTCCTTTTATATATCTTGGTATTTGGTCCATTGGTCCTGGTCTATATAAAGATACCCCAGCTATTAAATCTTCTAAACAATCTGGTTTTAACTCCTTCATAAAGTTTGTCATTCCCTGAGATTCAAATTGAAAAATACCACAACTTTTTCCATCTTGCCATAATTTATATACTTTTGGATCTGACATCTCTTTATCAAATTCTACATCAATTCCTCTATTTTGCTTTACTAAATCAATTGTATCTTGTATTACTGTTAATGTTCTTAATCCTAAGAAGTCCATTTTTAATAGACCTAATTCTTCAAGAGTTGTCATTATATATTGTGTTGATATTTGTCCATCTCTTACATATAGTGGTACATATGTATCAACTGGTTCTTTTGTAATAACTATTCCACATGCATGTGTTGAGGCCTGCCTTGGCATTCCTTCTAATCCCATTGCTATATCTAATACTTTTTTTATTTCTTCATTATTCTCATATATTTCTTTCAATTCTCTGTTTTGTTCTAATGCCTTTTTTATAGTTATATGTAATTCATTCGGTATCATTTTAGCCAAATTGTTTGCTTCTGAATATGGCATATCTAAAACTCTTGCTACATCTCTAATTACCATTTTGGCTGCCATAGTTCCAAAAGTAATAATCTGTGAAACATGGTCATGTCCATATTTTTCTGATACATAATCTATTACGTCTTGTCTATGTTCATAACAGAAGTCTACATCAAAATCCGGCATACTAATTCTTTCAGGATTTAAAAATCTTTCGAAAAGTAATCCATATTTCATAGGATCTATATCTGTTATTCCTATTGCATATGCCAAAATTGAACCTGCTCCTGAACCACGTCCAGGTCCAACAGGTATTCCATGTGATTTAGCATAATGTATAAAATCCCAAACAATTAAAAAGTAATCTACATATCCCATTTTTTTTACTACGCCAATCTCATATTCTGCTCTATCTTTTATTTCTTGACTAATATTTTCTCCATATCTTTCCTTTATTCCATCGTCACATAATTTTTTCAAATAATCATAGTGAGTTTCGTATTCTGAAGGAACATCATAATTCGGTAAAATAGTGTGTCCAAATTCAAATTCCACATTACATTTTTCTGCTATCTTCACAGTGTTTTCAATTGCTTCTGGAAATGCTGAAAAATATGAAATCATTTCTTCTGGAGATTTTACATATAATTCATCTGTGTCAAAACGCATCCTGTCTACATCACTCATTCTTTTTCCTGTTTGTATACATAGTAATACTTCATGATTATAACTATCTTCTTTTTTCAAATAATGTGCATCATTAGTAGCAACTAGTGGTATATCTAGCTTTCTAGCTAATTGAATTAATTTTTGGTTAGCCAATACTTGCTCTTTTAGTCCATTATTCTGTATTTCAATATAATAATCTTCTCCAAATACTCTTTTGTGCCACAAAGCTATTTCTTCAGCTTTATCATTTTGTCCATTTAATAAAGCTTGATTTACACTTCCTGCTAAACATGCACTTAAGCAAACAAGTCCTTCACTATATTTTTCTAACACTTCTAAGTCTATTCTTGGTTTATAATAATAGCCTTCAACAAATCCTATTGACACTAATTTACTTAAATTTTTATATCCCTGTTGATTTTTTGCAAGTAATATCAAATGATTATAACGATTATCAACATTTGGTTCTTTATCAAATCTAGATCTTGGTGCTACATATACTTCACATCCAATAATTGGCTTTATTCCTTCTTTTTTACATGCTTTATAAAAGTCAATAGCACCATACATAACTCCATGATCGGTAAGTGCTATTGCATCCATTCCCAATTGCTTTGCTCTTACTGGCAAATCTTTTATTCTAATTGCTCCATCTAATAAACTAAATTCACTGTGTATGTGTAAATGTACAAATTTTGAGTCCATATTTTATAACTTCCTTTGCATAAAATATTAATAGTTTTCTGCTTTTATTTCAAAATATGCTCTTGGGTGTTTACATACAGGACAAACTTCTGGTGCATCTTTTCCTATTACAATATGTCCACAATTTCTACATTTCCATATTTTGTCTCCATCTCTGCTAAATACTAATCCATTTTCTACATTTTCTAGTAATTTTTTAAATCTTTCTTCATGTTCTTTTTCGATTTTTCCTACTTCTTCAAATAAATATGCTATATGGTCAAAACCTTCTTCTTTAGCTTCTTTTGCCATTCTAGCATACATATCTGTCCATTCATAATTTTCTCCTTCTGCTGCTGCTTTTAAGTTTTCTGCTGTTCCTTTTATTTCTCCACCTTGTAATAATTTAAACCATATTTTAGCATGTTCTTTTTCATTATCTGCTGTTTCTAAAAATATTGCTGCTATTTGTTCATACCCATCTTTTTTTGCTTTACTAGCAAAGTAAGTATATTTATTTCTTGCTTGTGATTCTCCTGCAAATGCCTCCATCAAATTTTTTTCTGTTTTTGAACCTTTTAATTCCATAAAAATACCTCCTAAATAATATCATTATCTTTATAAATATATAGTATAAAGTACCCCAAAGTCAAGTTTTTTATTAATTAAAAATACCATTATGAGTTCCAACATCTCTTTTCCACGTTTCTAAAATATAATTTTTCTCTGTCTTTGGAATTAAAGCCATTCTTATTGCTGACATTGGTTTATCATGACTATATACTGCTTCTTCACCATCAGATTTTGGCTGTATCCAACCTACTCCTAAAACATAAATCTGATACACTATACTATAATAACTTTCATCCTTTAGTTTTGCTTTAATTCCTGATATTCCAAATAAGTATTTATCACAAACATCTCTAGGTATAGGATTTTTCCCTTCGGTATCTGTTATTCCTATACGATTTATTCCTGCTCCTCCAAATTGTATATATTTATTGCCATTTATTGTAACTAAATCATTCGAACTCATAGTTTTATATGTGGTTAAAGTTGGATTATATCCATGTGAATATAACATTCCTGAATTTAAACATGTTGATCTTTTTCCTTCTCCCCAATATGTGTATACATAACTATTGAATTGTAAAAAGTCTTTATCAATATTTCCATCTACCCTAAATGCTAATGCTTCTGTTTTACTTAAATCAAATTGTTTTACTGCTTCTTTTCCCGCAATATCATAATTACCATAACCATAACTCCATCCTACTTCTGAATTATGTGACGCATAAATCAAATTAATATTTGTTGCACTTTTTATGGTTATATCTATGTCAGTTGAGTTTTGTGCAAAGTCAGTTATTTGAAATGTATATGCAACATTACTTGTAAATTCTTTACTCAAAACTTGTTTATTATCTGATAAGTTCCATCCTTCTGCATTTCTTATTCCTTCATTTGCCGATACTACTGCTTTTACTTTTCCTTCCTCTATTTTATTCTCACTAAATGTTGCACTAGGTGCTATATTATCTATTAATATTCCAGTATCTACTATTTTTTCCTTAGTTTTATTTTCTGAAAAATCTATTACAATTCCTTCTTTCAATTTTAATGTTAGTTTTCCATTTCCTTCAATACCTGTCAATATTATTTCATATACTAAATTTTCGTCTTGAGTTTGTATTTGTTGTAATGACATTTTGGCTGTAGTATTTTTTTGATTCGCTACAAAAATTTCTATATTTTCAGGCTTAAAGTTATTTACTTTTACATCTTTTTTCTTTGTAGATACTCGTACTCTTATTTCATGAGTTTTATTTGCATATGCTTCATATCCAATATTATTATTTTGTATTTTTATTACCTCAATTTCTGGTGGGCTTCTATCTATATTAAGGTTAGCTATAGTAAAACTTTCTTCAAAAATATATTTTCCAAAACTACTTGCTTGTATAAATATTAAAAATAAAAATATACAGAAGCACACTATTTTTTTCATTAAATTCCTCCTTTTATATTATTTCTCCTATTACTCCTATTTTAAATTGATAATTTTCAATCGTTTTTCCATCTTGTGTATCTATTTTGTCTTCTCCTGTTTCATATTCCCACATCCAGTCTATTCTTATACTTTTTTTATTGTTTTTACTAACATGACCTAACAAATTTTTTTCTAAATCTGATAATTTTTCATATTTTTTGCCAATATAATAGAACATCAAATTTGAAGGCTTTTGATTTATGTCTTGAAATTTCACTTGATAATTGCTATCTTGATTACTTTCTACTAGAATTTCAAAATTTCCTTTTGTGCCTGGTGCTATTTTTTCATTTACTAAAAAATCTTTATTTACAGTTTCTAGTAAGTTTACATTTTTAAATTCTGTATTTTTATAGCTTACATTAAAAATATATGGACTTATATATCCTTGTTGTCTATCAATTTTTATTTCGCTATTTCGAGAACTTTGAGAATTTTGAAATAATTTAAAAAATATAAAATCATCTTGAACATTTGAATTTTTTGAATGATTAAAATACTTAAAAAATAAAATTATTAATAATATAAGAACTAAAATTAATATTACTCTTTTTTTCACTATATACACTCTCCTTTAAATCTTCTTTTGCTCAGAGTGTACTTTTATTTGTATATCTTCTATTATATCTTGTATTGATATTGATTTTGTTTTATCATATGTTATTTCTAACTTGTAATGATGTTCTTCTTTTTTATCTTTTCCAATGTATATTTTATCTGTTTTTTGGTTTGTCAAATTTAATTTTTGATTATCTTTATAAATGTTTACTGATATACTTTCATTTAATTTTGAAATTAACTCTATTGTATAAAACAACTCTACATCTGTTATTTTATTATTTTCATTATAATTCTTAACTATAAAATCATAATAACCTACATTATTAATTGCTGTTATAGACACACTTGGATTATTTTCTATTTCAATTATTGGTTCTGCCACTTGGGCATTTACTTTTATATTAGTATTTGTGATTTCTTTTCCTATGCTAAATCCTGAAAAGAATAATATTAAAACTATTGCTGTTACTATAACTAAAGTTATTTCTCTTTGCTTTTCTTTTAATATAAATTTTTTATTTTTTTCTTTGTTAATAATATCTCCTCCTATTAAATATTGCATCTTCATATTTTTTCTATATGTTCGCTAGATTTGTGGTATTGCTTGTGTTCCTTGGACTATTACATCAAATGAATAATTAGAAATCTCTTTTCCATTTTTAGTATCAATTTTATCATTTGCTGAAATTTCTTCTGCTCCTTTTCCTGTTTCATAGTCCCACTTCCACTTGATTAAAATTGTTCTTACTTTGTTTCCTTCCGTTGCTTCAATATTACCTGATAAAATATTTTCTAATTCTTTTATAGAGTTATATTCTCTGTTTTCATATATAAATTTGAGATTTTGTGGTTTATTGCTTTTTTCTTGAAATTGTACTGTATAATCTATTCCTACTTCTGAACCTGTGCCATCAATTACTATTTCAAATTGACCTGTTGTTCCTGGTGCTATTTTATTATTTACTAAGGTTTCATTGTTATATGTAGAATTTAAATTAATTGTTTGCGCTTGTTCTTCTTGTCCATTTACTAAAAAGCTCCATTTTGCAACTTGTGCAATTCCTTCTCCTTTTACTTGCGCTACATACTTAGAATATGTTTTTCCTCCACAAAAAGATAATATTATTAATAGTAGTATAACTACTAAAGCTATTATTTTCTTTTTATTTGTCAATAGCATTCCTCCTTTTCAATTTTGGTTTTTGTTTTTTGATTTTGATTTTTTGAGAATTAAATAAATGATTTAAAATTTTTTCTGTTTTTACTAAAGTTGATTTTTTAATTATATAGAAAAAATATGAAAATGTAGCTTTATTATAATTCCATATATTGGAATTGTCAAGTATTTTTTATTAAAAATTTTTACCACATTGTAGGTTTGTCAAACATATGTCACACTTTATTGATAAATATAGTGTTTGAAATACCTTTTACGATATATAAGCTC
>CANPZF010000034.1 GCA_947589015.1 uncultured Clostridia bacterium | reverse complement strand
CATCTATCTGCAAGGAAAATGATATGATAATTTTTATCAGCAAAAAGATTAGCACAGTACGAAATACCTTCATTAATGAGATTCATAGAAAAAGCATCAGGATTATGCTTGCCTTTGAAACAGCGAAACCAGAGAGGAATGCCTTGTTTACCAATACGAAGAGAAAAAAGAAGAATAGTAAATTTATCACGAACGAACATGTGGTCAAAAGAAATATGAATTTTTTTATCAGAATGTTTAATGTTAAAATAGAAAATAATATGAGAAATAAAGGAATTATAGAAAGAATAAGCAAAAGAGGAAAAAGAAGAAAAGAAACGTCTGAACCTGCGCTCAATGGATTCGAGATTAATAAGAGAAAAATCATCTTTCAATTTACGAGAAATATCAGATAATACAACAGATTCAGCACAAATCATAGCAGTAATAATGAAACAAATATTTTTAAGATGAGGTTTAGAAATAGAAAAATTTTTAAAAAATTTAGCGAAACTACTTGAAATTTTATTTTGATTATAGTATGCTTTCATAAAAGCAGTCCTCCTTTGTGTTTTGTATGTTTGTTTTATTATACAAGAAGGATTGCTTTTTTGCAATGTATAAATAAAACGCATGAGAATCAAAAATAAAAGAAAGAAGATTTTAGACAAGTAATATGTCTAAGGTCTTCTTTTTAAAAAAGTGTCCGGGTGTCAGTCAAAGTAAAAAACAGGGATTCTACTGTTCTAGAATACCCTCTTTAAATTTATTCCCCATTTAATAATGCCATTTTGTTATCCAACTTTCCAACAATCTTAGCACAATTTACTAACTCTTTTGATTTCTTTTTACTTATTTCTTGATTTGCCTTATATTTCATAGAATGCTCTATATTAGCCCAAAAGTCCATAGCCAAAGTTCTAATTTGAACTTCAACTTTTACATAAATGATATCTTGAGATAATACAACTGGAACTTCCAATATCATATGATAACTAGAATATCCACTCTCTTTAGGATTTGTAACATAATCCTTTTGTTTTAAAATATGTATATTAGGTAATTTTGCAATTAAATCCCTTATAGAAAATATATCTCTTTTTAATTGACAAATAATTCTAATACCAGCTATATCATTTATATTTTCAATCATTTCTTTATATGTAAAATCACATTGTTTCTTCTCCATTTTTGCAAATATGCTTTGTGGAGTTTTTATTCTAGTATTTATATGGTCTATCAAATCATAATCATAAAATACTTTAAATTCCTCCTTTATAATATCCATTTTTGTTTTAAATTCTCGTATTGCCATAGAATAAATAAACATTAATTTTTCAAAAGTTTTCTCTTCTACCTTTACTTCTTTATTATAGTCTATGTCGTTATCTGTTTTTATTAGCTGCATAATTTCAATATTTTGTTTATCCTTTCTTTTCTTCATTTATAGTACCTCCTTTATTAACTCTATCTTTAGTATATGCATATTCTATTATTTTATTGTTATTTTATTATATTTGTATTGTGTCCTTTTAGTAAATTTTTTTATTCATTAAAAAGTATTTACATGTATAAAAATTCCGTTCTTTACTGGCAAAACTAATCATATAATAAAATTATAAAAGTATTCATAGCTTAGAAAAGTTAATCTAGATATCTATATAATTTGTAGTTTTGCCAAACTGCGCATCACTGCATTTTTATACATGTAAATACTTTATATTATATATAAATACAGCAACAAAGACGTTATATAAAAAATATAACGCCTTTTAATTTATTTTCCATAATATGCATCTAACAATATCTCTTTAAGTTCTGTAACTAAAGGTACTCTTGGATTTGCAGTAGTACATTGATCTTCAAATGCCCTATCTGCAAGCATATCTATTTTTGATAAGAATTCTTTTTCATCTATTCCTGTTTCTTTAAAAGATTTTGGAATATTTAAATGTTCATTCATTTCTTTTACTTTATCAATTAAACTTTGTATACCTTCCTCTACACTATCAGCTTTTAGTCCAACTTTTTTAGCTAGTTGGCCTAGTTTTTTGTCTGCAATAAAAAATTCATATTTAGGGAAAGATACAAATTTAGTTGGTTTAGAACTATTATATCTAATTACATATGGTAATAAAATTGCATTTATTCTTCCATGTGGTAAATGAAATTCTGCTCCAATTTTATGTGCTAAAGAGTGGTTAATTCCTAAAAATGCATTTGTAAATGCCATTCCTGCTATTGTACTTGCATTATGCATTTTTTCTCTAGCTGTTTTATTGCTTCCATCATCATATGCTTTTTCTAAATTTTCTAATACCAGTTCTACTGCTTTTTCCGCTAGTGCATCAGTATAATCTGATGCCATATTAGATATATATGCTTCTATAGCATGTGTTAAAACGTCCATTCCAGTGTCTGCTGTAACTGATTTTGGTAAACTCATTACTAAATCTGGATCCACTATTGCTACATCTGGTGTTAATTCGTAATCTGCTAATGGATATTTTTTATTTTTCTCCTTATCAGTAATAACTGCAAAAGATGTTACCTCAGACCCAGTTCCTGATGTTGTTGGTATAGCTACCATTTTACATTTTGTTCCTAGTTTAGGAAATTTATAAGTACGCTTTCTTATATCCATAAACTTTAATTTCAAACCTTCTACATCTGCATCAGGATTTTCGTAAAATAACCACATTCCTTTTGCAGCATCTATTGGACTTCCTCCACCTAGTGCAATAATTACATCTGGTTTAAAGTCTTCCATCATTCTTACACCCTTTTTTATGGTATCAAAAGATGGATCTGATTCTACCTCATGAAATATTTCGCAATGTACATGTTTACTTCTTTTTCTTAAATGGTATAAAATTTTATCAACATATCCTAATTTTACCATACCTTCATCTGTTACTATAAATGCTCTTTCTATATCTGGCATTTTTTCTAAGTATTGTATAGAGCCTGATTCAAAATAAATCTTTTCTGGGATTTTAAACCATTGCATATTAACTCTCCTTCTTGCAACTCTCTTTATATTTATTAGATTTACTGATGACACATTTGCTGTTGTAGAATTTCCACCAAATGAGCCACAACCTAGTGTTAATGATGGCATGTTTGTATTATAAATGTCTCCAATAGCTCCATGTGTTGATGGTGAATTTACTATGATTCTTCCAGCTTTCATTGTTTTTGAAAATCTTAATATTGTTTCTCTATTTTCAGAGTGTATTACAGCTGAATGTCCTAATCCACCAAATTCTAATAATTTTTCAGATTTATTTATTCCTTCTTCTTCATTTTCTACAATATAATATGTTAATACTGGACTTAACTTTTCTTTTGAGAATGGATATTCTCTTCCAATACCTTCTTCATATACTACTAATACTTTTGTTTCTTCTGGTACTTCAAATCCTGCTTCTTTCGCGATTGTGTGTGGTGATTGTCCTGGTACATGTGATTTTAACTTATATCCATATTCTTCTGTGTATTCAAACATAGATTTTGCTAATTTTTCTTTTTCATCTGGATTTACAAAATAACATCCAGCTTCTCTCATTAATTCTTCAAATTCTTTATAAATTTCCCTATCTACCAATACTGCTTGTTCAGAAGCACATATCATTCCATTATCAAATGCTTTTGACATTACTAAATCATTTACAGAGGTAGCTAATTTTGCGGTTTTATCTATATAGCATGGTACATTTCCTGGTCCTACACCTAGTGCTGGTTTTCCACAAGAATATGCAGAACGTACCATCCCTGTTCCCCCTGTTGCTAATATTAAATTTATATCAGGATGATTCATTAATAGTCTTGTTGCTAAAATACTTGGTTCTTCTATCCACAAAATACAATTCTCTGGTGCTCCTGCTTTAACAGCTGCCTCTTTTAAAATTCTAGCGGCTTCTGTACTACATTTTTGTGCTGATGGATGAAATCCAAATATAATTACATTTCTTGTTTTTGCAGAAATAATTGATTTGAACATTGTTGTTGATGTTGGATTTGTAACTGGTGTTACACCTGCTATTATTCCAACTGGCTCTGCTATTTCTACATAGTCATCTTCATCGTTTTCATTTATTATTCCAACTGTTTTTTCATATTTTATGCTGTGATAAATATATTCTGTTGCAAACATGTTCTTCGTTATTTTATCTTCATATATTCCTCTTCCTGTTTCCTCTACTGCCATTTTTGCAAGTTCCATATGATGCTCTAATCCTGCCATTGACATTGCTTTTATTATATTATTTACTGTTTCTTGATCTAGTTTCATATATTCCTTTGATGCTACTTTGGCTTTTTCTACTAAATCATTTATCATTTGTTGAATTCGGCTTTCGTCCATTGTATTTTCTTGGTTAGACATATTTATCCTCCTTATTCTTTTCATTAGTTTATCCAACATTATTATATATTATTAGAAAAAATTGTCAAGATTTAAAAATTTTTTTAATCTTATTTAAGTCTTGGTATTTTTTGTATTTTTGGTACTTCTCACTTTTTATTATACAATAGAGCCAGTATAATAAAAAAAGAACCTCACAAAATAAATTTGTAACAGTTCTTAATTAAATTTCATTATTTATATAAATAATTTTGTGGATTTACATGCTGTCCATCAATTCTTATTTCTAAATGCAAATGTGGTCCTGTTGAATTTCCTGTAGTTCCAACTGCTGCAATAACATCCCCAGCTTTTACTTCTTGCCCAACTTTTACAAACATAGCATTAGTGTGTGCATACCATGTTTCTACATTATTACCATGATCAACCTTAACTAAATTTCCATAAGAGCCTTGCATACTTGCACATGTTACTGTACCATCTGCTACTACTTTGATAGGTGTTCCTTTAGTTGCTGCTATGTCAAGTCCTGTGTGTGTAGATACTCTTAGCCTACTACTAACTCCATATCTAGATGTAATTGTACCACTTATAGGTTGATATGCTAACTTAATACCATTTATAGATGGCATTGCATTTATTCTTTCTTTTTCCTTTTTTTCTGTAATCGCTTTTTCAATATTTGTATTAATATTTTCTTTTGCTATTTCTATATTATTCGTATTTACTTCGTCTTGCACCGTTGTATATTTCTCTACAATATTTAGATTTATATCTTCGCCTTTTTGTTCTTTGACTATGTTTACTAGTTGCTCTGCTTCTTCTTTTGTATTAACTGAATCTAATATATTATTTTCCAATGCAATTTCATAATATTTATATGTTATTTTTACATTTTGTTGCATATTCATTTCTATTTCTTGCTCATTTGTCTCCTGTGTTTTTTCTACAAGCTTTAATTCATATTCTGGGGATACTTGTATATCTATGTTGTCAATATTTTTATCAGTATTTTGTATAATACTTTCTTTCAAATTTTGTTCAAATGCTTCTTTATTTTGTATATACCCAACTTTTTCTCCAGAAATGCTTACCTTATATATTGGTTTATATTTTACAAGAACTATCGCGATTATCAAACCAAATCCTATAATTGTAATGTTAAAAAGCTTTAAGACTTCTTTTGTATAAAATTTTAGTCTTTTACTTAAAATAAAATTCACTCTCCTTTTTGATTCTACACGCGACTGTTTTTTATTATACTATATATTCTCTCCAAAAGCAAATTATGTATACATCATTTAGACTAATTTTCCAAAATTAACTTAAAATGGGTCTTTTTATACGTATAAAATTGTACTTTTCCTCCTTTAATTTCATATTTACTTGTTTTTTCTTCATTTTTTATATTAGTATATTTATTAATAAATATATTTTATTTACTTATTGGTTAAATTAAGATAGATTAGTTTCTGTAAATTCTAACCATAAAGTGCTATATTGAGTAGCATAGATAGGAAGGTGATAAGGTTGAAAAATAATTATAATTTTTTTCCAACCAGATTTGTGCCTTAGAAAGGAATGATAGTAAAAATGGCATTAGATTACACAGTTATAGGTCAAAGATTGAAAGAAGCAAGATTAGCAAAAAATTACACTCAAGAAGATTTAGCTGAGCAAGTAGACATTTCTGTTGCTTTTTTAAGTAGAGTAGAACGAGGAAATTCACATATAAATTTAAAGAGATTAAACCAACTATGTGGTTTATTAGATGTAACTGAAGGTTATGTTTTAAACGGTGCTTCTAGTAGCTCAAAAAATTATTTAGGTAAAGAATTCGCTGAACTATTAAGACAGTGCTCTCCAGATAAACAAAAATTAATTTATAATATAGCTAAAACAATCGCAGAAGCAGATATCTCATGTTAGTTTTATCCCAAAATAGGTTGATATATTAAGTTAATGACTTTTAAATTTAATATATCAACCTATTTATATATACATTTTCACATATTCTAAGTTTGTAACCCCATTATCTTGTAACAACAAATTAAAAACTTTATTAATATTTTATTGCTATTAAATTTTGTATATGTTATTATATTATGTGGCAAAATTGGAGAAACTAATAAAAAATTAAAAGGAGGCATATTTATGCAATTCAAACAATGGGAAAATTTTAATCAAGGTGATTGGCAATCAGAAATAAACGTAAGAGATTTTATTCAAAGAAACTATACTCCATATGAAGGAGATTCAAGTTTTTTAAGTCCCTGCACTAGTAAAACAAAAAAGCTATGGGATAAAGTCTTAGAATTATATCAAAAAGAAAAAGACTCTAATGGAGGAGTATTGGATATAGATACAAAAACTATTTCTACAGTTAACAGTCATGAGGCTGGTTATATAGATAAGGATTTAGAAGAAATTGTTGGGCTTCAAACTGATAGTCCTTTAAAAAGAGCTATTATGCCTTTTGGTGGAATTAAAATTGTAGAAAAATCTTGTGTAGCATATGGTAGAGAAGTAGATCCAGAAGTAGATAATATTTTTCATACAATTAGAAAAACACATAATGATGGTGTATTTAGTGTATATACACCAGATATAAGAGCTGCTAGAAGCTCACATTTACTAACAGGTCTTCCTGATGGCTACGGCAGAGGTAGAATTATTGGTGATTATAGACGTGTAGCTTTATATGGAGTAGACGTTTTAATTGCAGAAAAGAAAAAAGATTTAGAAGTTTTAGATGTCAATGAATTAACTGAAGACATAATTCGTAAAAGAGAAGAAATATCTGAGCAAATAGATGCTCTCCTAGCTTTAAAAGAAATGGCTTCTAAATATGGATTCGATATTTCTACCCCTGCTTCAAACAGTAAAGAAGCTGTTCAATGGTTATACTTTGGATATTTAGGTGCTATAAAAGATCAAAATGGTGCTGCTATGAGTTTAGGTAGAACTTCTACTTTCTTAGATATCTACTTTGAAAGAGATTTAAATAATGGTACTATAACTGAAGAACAAGCTCAAGAAATTATGGATCATTTTGTAATGAAATTAAGATTGGTACGTTTCTTAAGAACTCCTGAATATAATGAATTATTTAGTGGAGATCCTGTTTGGGTAACAGAAAGTATTGGTGGTATGGGAATTGATGGCAGAACTTTAGTTACTAAAAATTCTTTTAGAGTTTTACACACTCTTCAAAATTTAGGTCCTGCACCAGAACCAAACTTAACAGTTCTTTGGTCTACACGTTTACCTGAAGGATTTAAGAAATTTACATGTGAACTTTCAATAAAAACATCTTCTATTCAATATGAAAATGATGATTTAATGAGAATTTCTTTAGGCGATGATTATGGTATTGCATGCTGTGTTTCTCCTATGAAAATTGGTAAACAAATGCAATTCTTCGGTGCTAGAGCAAATTTGGCTAAAACTTTATTATATGCTATAAATGGTGGTAGAGATGAAATATCTGGTAAACAAATCACGCCAAAATTTGCCCCTATTACCTCTGAATATCTAGATTATGATGAAGTTATGGATAAATTTAATCAAATGATGGATTATGTTGCAACAGTTTATATAAAAGCATTAAATGCTATTCACTATATGCATGACAAATATTCATATGAAGCTCTTGAATTTGCTTTACATGATAGTGAAATAATAAGAACAATGGCATGTGGAATTGCTGGTTTGTCTGTTGTTGCAGATTCATTATCAGCAATAAAATATGCAAAAGTAAAAGTTATTCGTGATAAAACTGGTTTAGCTGTTGATTATGAAGTAGAAGGTAAATTTCCTAAATATGGTAATGACGACGATAGAGTTGATAATATCGCGGTAGAGATTGTAAAAACATTTATAAATAAATTGAAAAAACATCCAACTTATAGACATTCAAAACACACATTGTCTATATTAACTATAACTTCAAATGTAGTATATGGAAAAGCTACAGGAACTACACCAGATGGTAGAAAAGCTGGCAGTCCATTTGGTCCTGGTGCAAATCCACTACATGGAAGAGACTCAAACGGGGCTTTAGCTGTTATGAATACTATTGCTAAACTTCCATTTGATTCAGCAGAAGATGGTATTTCATATACATTTTCTATAACACCAGGAACTCTTGGAAAAAATCAAGATTCTAGAATTACTAATTTAGTTAATATGTTAGATGGTTACTTTGCTCAAACAGGACATCACATCAATGTAAATGTATTTGATAGAAGTTTATTAGAAGATGCAATGGAACATCCTGAAAAATATCCACAATTGACAATAAGAGTTTCAGGTTATGCTGTAAACTTTACAAAATTAACCAGAGAGCAACAATTAGATGTTATTAATAGAACTATTCATGAAAGAATTTAAAAATTTATTAGGACGAATGAAAAAATAATAATTGATTTTTTCTTCGTCCTAATATGCAAAAAGCCACAAAATAAAAAATAATCATTCTTTAATCTCTTATATATTTTAGCAAATTTAGAAAGGAATTTAATTTAAAATGGAAGAAAAAGATTTAAAATATTACGCTAAAGTTCATTCTATTGAATCTTTTGGAACTGTAGACGGTCCTGGCATTAGATTTGTATTATTTTTACAAGGCTGTCATCTTCAATGCAAATATTGCCATAATCGTGATACTTGGAATATTAATGGTGGAGATTATAAATCTTTAGATGATATTTTTGCAAAAATTTCTCGCTATAAAAATTATATATATAAAGACGGTGGTGTTACTGTTACAGGCGGAGAGCCTTTGTTGCAGGCCAAATTCTTAATAGAACTTTTTAAAAAACTAAAAAAGGCTAAAATTCACACATGTATTGATACCTCTGGTATGGTTGCCCTAACTGATGATATCAAAAAATTATTGACTTTAACAGATTTGGTTCTATTAGATATTAAGCATATAGATGATGAAAAGTGTAAAAAGCTAGTCGGAAAATCTAATAAATTAGAATTAGAATTTGCTAAATATTTAAGTGACAATAATATAAAAATGTGGATTAGACAAGTACTAATCCCAGAATATACAGATGATGAAAATGATTTAAAAAAACTTAAAGATTTTATTTCTTCTCTTAATAATGTAGAAAAAGTAGAAATTTTACCATATCATGATATGGGTAAATATAAATGGAAAAATTTAAATTGTCGTTATGAATTAGAAAATGTTAGACCTGCTACTGATAGTGATATAGAAAAAGCAAAAAAAATTTTATTTTCATAGAGGTTGCCAAAGGGGACGTTCTTAAATGGCAACTCATAAAATTAAAACTTTTATGAGTTGCCATTTAAGAACGTCCCCTTTGGCAACCCTTGGCAACCTTGGCAACCTTTTAGCAGCCTACATCAACAACTTCAATTCCACATTTTCCATTTTATATTTACCATCTACCAATTTAAATTCTATCAAAGTATCCTCTAAAGTTTCCTTATTCTGTCTTAAATCAGTAGTAAAATACAATTTTATTTGTGGTATTTCAATTTCATTTTTTACTATTTCTTTAAATGTTTCTATTATATGATTATCATCTTCGCATATTAATATTAGTTGAGGCATGCCTGAAAAACCAGAGTCCCCTGGTACAAAATTCTCATAAAAATCTTTATATAATCTCATTTTATCTATTGCTTTTTTCTGCCAATCTGATTCTCTTCTAATAGCTTCAAAAACAAATTGTATAGATTTACCATTTTTAGTAAGTTTTACACATCCCCCACTTGCCTTAAACAATTTACCTGCAGTTTTAGCAGTAATTGCTGGTTTTACTATATAACTATCAAATGCTTTTACCTTTCTTAAATATGCAATCAAGGTTTGATTTCCTGCTAATCTCTTTTTTATCATAGCAACTGGTTTTGTATTATCTGATGCTTGCCACTTGCATTCTATTTCTTTTGAATTTAAAAGATATTTTCCCATTTTTTCTAAGCAATATATTCTATAAATACCCTTTCCTTCATCAGAATTAAAATAATATCTTGTTAATATTTTAGATTTTACTAATTGATCTAATTTATTATTTAATTTATCTTGTGATTTAGGATCAATTCCTTTTATTTCAAGCATTTGATATATCTGCCTTGATGTAATAAATTCAAATTCATTGACTAACTCCAATATTGCAAAATGAATTTCATTTATATGCCCTATATTTATCTTATGCACAATTTGATTCATGGAAACATATCCATCTTTTCCGTCAAATGTTTTTATTTCACCTTCCCTAATTGCGAAAGGTGAAACTTGAGCTTTAATTTGACTATCTTCTACCATTTATAACACTCCCCTATCATAATTATTTTATATTTTTTTAGTTTTTATATTAAATAATTAGTAATTTTACCTTTTTTTTGTCAAAATCAATTTTCTTTATATATACCTCAACTTCTTGACCATATTCTATTCCTTCTTTAAATTCTGCCATTCCAACTAAATTAGGTTTTAATTCAATAAATATGCCATTTTTATTTTTTTCTGTTTCCCTTACTATTCCTTTTGTCTTCATTCCTGATTCAAAATCTTTTATATTTTCTTCCCATGTTCCTAATAATTCCTTATATGATAATATTACTCTTCCTGTATCTCTATCTATTGATTTTACTACAACATTTACTTTTTGTCCAATTTCCAGTCTTTCAGATGGAGATTTTATTCTCGCAACTGATAAATCTTCAATATGTGCAAGTCCAACTACCCCTCCGCCTATTTCTATAAATGCACCATATGGTCTTATATTTTTTACTATACCTGTTATTTGCTCACCCAATTGTAAATTATTTTTTATCCAATCTAATGCCTCTTCTTGCACTTCTTTTCTAGATAATATGACTACATTATCATTTTGTATTTCCTTTACTTTAAACTGTATAAATTTATTTACTTTTCCTGTACACAAGTTTATTTTAGGATACCCATCTTCTTCAATATTAATTCCTTCTACTTCCTCTCTTGGAACTATACCTTCAATACCGTTACCTAATGAAACATGTAAATTGTAATTTTCATCACATTTTTTTACTTTACCTTGTAAAATTTCTCTTGTTTGTATATATTCTTGTATTTTGTTTTTATTTATTGTCACACACGTTTGCATCCAACCTTCTGGCATAAATTGGCTTGTATTCATTTGTTTTCTCCTTTATCTTAAGTTTGTTATAATTATATATTCTTATTCTTTTTTTTTCAATATTTTATCAAAAATAAATTTAAAGACTTGTTTTAGATAATAGTCAAATGTTGAAATTTGAGTTATTTCGTAGTATAATATAGAAGTATACTTAGTTGACATTAATTGGTCAAATTAATTAAAGGAGAATAAATTATGTTTGAAGTTAAATTAAAAAGTACTTCTCTAAAGAAGTATTTACAAACCATTTTAGGAAAACAACCAAATGAACCTATTACAGATACAGATTTAAAAAGTGTTTCAACTTTAAAGTTAGATAGTGCAGTATTAGATGACGTATCTATTGAAGATTTAGTATTTTTTGATCATCTACAATTTCTATCTTTAAGTGGAATAAATATTGGAAACAAAGAAGTTTCTATATTAAATAGACTTAAAAATGTAAAAACTCTATCAATAAGTAATGCAAAAATTAGTTTAAATCAATTACAATATTTAAACGAAAACTTACAAAGCTTAATTTTTGATAATTGTGAAGGAATAGATTTATCTAACTTTAATTCAAGTAAAGCACTTTCAAATTTAACAATTGTTAATTGTAAAAATATTAACTTATATAATATCTCAGATCTTGAATCTTTAGAAGAAGTTATTTTACCAAATAATAAAACTTTAACAGATAGACATATAGAAAACGTTTGGAATCTTCCAAATTTAAAAAGGGTTAACTTAGATGGAAGTGATAACATTTCAATTTCAGATGCTGAACATGAAGGAATTATTATTTCACATAATAGCGAATATCACCCAACTGAATCAAAAGATTGGAATATCTATAAAAATGCTCCTAAATTATTACATTTAAATTCATTATTGAATTATACGCCAGAACAACTTTCTACTTTATCAGGAGCAAATATACAAATTAGTGCTTCAGATACAGAATTTTTAAAATCTGAAAAAGGACAAAATATTATAAAAGCATTACAAAAAAATAATAAATTCGATTTATCTTTAAAAACTACTGCAGATATGTCTATGGAAGACATGGAATCTTTAAATACTTTATGCAATTTTGATTCCGTACATATATATACAGGATGGCCAGTAACTCAAAATATGGGATATTCTTATCAAACATATAAAGCAATAAAACAAGAAATTGTAAATATGGTTAAAGATATTGATCCAAATTTATCAGATTATGAAAAGTATAAAGCAATACGTGAAAAAGTTACTAAAAACATAAAATACGACTATTCTGCACTACAAGCAAACAAAGATGATAAAGATTATTATGCATCAAGAAGTCTAGAAAATGTTTTATTAAATCACACTTGTGTATGCGCAGGATATGCAAATGCCTTCAAAAATTTAGCAGCTGAGGTTGGATTAGAGGCTAAATATGTAGAAGGAAAAACAAATACAGGTGAATTACATGCTTGGAATCAAATAAGATTACAAGGTGATGACGGACAATATTATTGGTATAATGATGATGTGACTTTTGATGCCGTAGGAGATGATAAATCTAAATTTAGCTTAATTGATGATGATGAATTTTCTAAAACTCATATATGTATACCAGAAAGAACAGAAGGTGGTTCTGTATATAGTTGTAATGTACCAGCTTCAGCAGTTTTAAGGGCAGAAAAAAATGATAAAAATTATCAGGCATCACATGATGACGATGATGATGCGAGATAAAAATTCTAGGTAGCCAATAAGGGTTGCTAAGGGGTTGCTAAGAGGTTGCCAAGGGGTTGCCAAAAGGGACGTTCTT
>CANPZF010000033.1 GCA_947589015.1 uncultured Clostridia bacterium | reverse complement strand
CTTATTTATAAATCAACTTGTTCATTGCACTCGAAAAGAAATTCTAATATACAAAATTGAGCCTCTTTCACTCAGGCCAAAAAGATTACTAATATATTCTTTTGAATGAAACGACGAATGTGCCGTGGAATGACTGTAGAAATTCTAAATAAAATCAATTAGGGAATCTCGCCTCACGAGGGCGCTGATTGATTTTATCAAGAATTTCTAAGTCATGTATCAAGCCGAGGAGTGAAAAGAAAAAGAATATATTAGTAATCTTTTTTCCGTGAACATCCCTCAATTTTGTATATAAGAATTTCTATTTCTCATTCCAATCAAGCGTTGATTTATAAATAAGTACATATACTACCACCATCGAAACGGCAATAATAAAAAAACTGACATGACTGTGAATTGTAACATTTATTATAGTACAAATATAAAAAAAGGCTAATATGTTATGTTTAAGGTAAATAATAAATTTTTATGTTTACCTCAAACTAATACATCAACCTTTTAATTTCCTTTATCTATATAAATCTTTTCATTAGGATAATACATTTTTAATTTTTCTCTTGCCATCTGTTCTATATAATCTAGAGAATCTACATTCTCTTTCTTTTTAGCTAGCTCTTCTTTATAATCTTTTTGTTCTTGAATTTGTTCAGATAATTTTTGGCTATTTTTATCATATTGATTTAATGTCTTTTGCTGGCTTATCAAAGTAAAGATTACATATAAACTTATTAATAATATAATAATATTTTTATATATTTTTTTGTTTTTCTTCATAAGTATGTTCTCTCTCCAATTCTAATGTTTAGGCATAAATTACCTTATAATTATATTATTCTACATTATATTTTTAATTCCTTCTTTTTTAATCGAATTTTTTGATTTTGTTTAGATATTTTCATTTTTTTCAATATGCTTGTCGAAATTTTTCTTATATTAATAAATATAAATGTTACTGGTTTCAAAAATATCTTTTTTACTAGTTTTATTGGTATTATAATAATATTAATAATTTTTCCCATTACTAGTTTAAAAAAGTTTATTATTTTCATATTTATTTTTATTACATATGTGCTTATACTTATCATATACAAAAAGACACCAATGAAAGTCCCTATAAACATATATAAACGAATTTCGCCATTGTTAAAAGTACATATTGAGAATAGTAAAATAAAACCTGTTAATATCCAAAACAAAATATCTTCTATATATGTAACAATGTCTTTGGTTTTAATGGCTTTTCTTAAGATTCTAAAAAAGTCAAATAATAATCCTATTAAAATTCCATTTACAACAAAAATTAAAAACAATTGTGCTTGATTCGTAATCATTATCTGACCTCCGTAAAAATAAATTATTTAAATATTTTACTCATAAAACTAGTTTTAGACTTTTCTATTTCTTTATCACTATATGCTAAACTAGATATTTCTCCTTCTACAATTACTTCTGAAGTATCTATGCTTAATTTATTTATTCTAATATTTTCACCTTTAACAGTCAGTAATCCTAATTCCGTTTCAACTATAACAACTTGATCATCGAAACTTAAAACATCCAATACACCAGAAATACTTAACTTTCCTCTATTTTCTAAAATTAAATTTTGAATAACTCCTGTATTCATTGCTTTTCTTTCATCTATAGTCATGTCCCCTACCTCCTTATTTTGTTTGCTAAAATATATATATTCACAGTTTGTCTTATTTAGAACTAAACATAATTTAAATATTTTAGAATATTCCAACTGTAAAAAAATAAAGAAGAGGTATTATATTTAACTATTTATAGTTAGTTATAATTTCCCTCTTCTATAATTATATTATTTAATTATTTCTTGATGTAATTTGCTTAAAAAGTTTTCATTTACAACATTCTTAAACATAATAGATATCTTACTTTCTGAAACATTAAATTCTAACATTTCTAATTTGTTTTCTTCAATTAGTGAAAGCACATTTTTTATCAGTTCATAATTTCTTATTATACCATTTCCAACAATAGAAATTCTAGATATATCTTTTTGAATTATACTTTTTATAGTATTTTCTTCTATGATATCATTAATCATCGTGCCCGCTTTATTATTAAAAGTTGATTTTGTAACAATTGGTATTTTAAACTTCTCACCAATTTCTATACATCTATTATGAAGAACTTTTGCACCTTCACTTGATATTTCTAACATTTCTTCATATGAAATAGCTGATAGTTTTTTTGCCTCTTTTATTTTATTAGGATCTGCTGTATATACCCCATCTACATCTGAAAAGATATAACAATTTTTAGCATTAAGTGCTGCTGATATTGCTACAGCTGTAGTATCAGATCCTCCTCTTCCAAAAGTTGTAATATCTAAATTCTCATTTATTCCTTGAAATCCAGCGATAATAACTATTTTTCTTTGTTCTAATTCCTTTAAAATTCTTGATGTATCTATATTCTCTATCACAGCATTTTGATTAGTATTATTCGTAAATATCCCAGCTTGCCAACCAGTCAGTGAAATTGCAGGATAATCCATGCTATTTAATACCATTGCCAATTTTGCAGTAGCCATTTGTTCTCCTGCACTTAATAATACATCCATTTCCCTATCTTCCGTTTTCTTCGTTAACTCTTTTGCTTCTTGAATTAGTTTATCTGTAGTCTTTCCTTGAGCTGATACAACAACTACTATATTATTATTTTTATCATATAAATCAATTATTTTTTTAGAAACTATTTTTAGTTTTTCATTATCAGCTACAGAACTTCCTCCAAATTTTAAAACAATTGTATCCATTTTTAATTACATTCCTTTCAGAAGTACAAATTAATTGGAAAATAATAAAATTTTGACGTAATTTTCAACCTATTAGTACTTCTTTTTATAAGTATAGAAGCTATATTTCAATTTAAATATAGCTTCTATATTATATGTTTTTTAATTAAAAAAGGTTTAAAGGTTTGATTTCAAATAGCTTTCCATAAATCCATCTATTTCTCCATCCATAACAGCTTGCACATTTCCTACTTCATAATTAGTTCTATGATCTTTTACCATAGTATACGGACAAAATACATATGAACGAATTTGACTTCCCCATGCTATATCTTTTTGTTCTCCTTTTAAGTCTTCTATTCTTTCCTTATGTTCTTTTTCTTTTAAGTCAAATAATTTCGACTTAAGCATTTTCATTGCAGTTTCTCTATTTTGAATTTGTGAACGTTCTGATTGACAAGCTACCACTATATTTGTTGGTATATGTGTAATTCTTACAGCAGATGATGTTTTGTTTATATGTTGACCACCTGCTCCAGAAGATCTATATGTATCTACTCTTAAATCATCTGGATTGATATCTATTTGTATATCATCTGTTATTTCAGGTAATACCTCTAAAGATGCAAATGATGTGTGTCTTCTTCCACCACTATCAAAAGGTGAAATTCTAACTAATCTATGAACTCCCATTTCTCCTTTCATATATCCATATGCGTTTTCTCCTATAATTTCAAATGTTACACTTTTTATTCCTGCTTCTTCACCTTCAAGATAGTCTAGTTCTTTTACCATGTAATCATTTTTAGTTGCCCACCTAGTATACATCCTATATAGCATTTCTGCCCAGTCTTGTGATTCTGTTCCTCCAGCTCCTGGATGTATTGTGATAATTGCATTATTTGAATCATATATTCCAGATAGTAATGTTTTTAACTCCATTTTTTCTAGATTTTTCTCTTGTTTTTTTAAGTTATGCATTATATCTTTTGCCATATCTTCATCATATTCTTCTTTTACTAGCTGTGCTAGCTCCAATAAATTGCTTAGTTCTGCTTCTAATTCTTTATATGATGTATATTTATTTTTTATATTTTTAATTTTTGTTAATACTTTCGTATTGTTTTGTGTATTTTCCCAAAATTCTGGTTTAGCTGTTTCTTGTTCTAATTCTTTTAATTGTTTTTCTAAATTAACTATGTCAAAGAGATTCACCCAAATCTTTTAATTTTTTATTTAGTTCTTGAATAAATCTTATAGTTTCTTCTAGTTCTATCAAATTTTTCACTCCTTTATATAATAAATTTGTAGGGATATAGCTATCCCTACTCGAGTTTTCTTGATAATTGTCGACGCACTGTCTCAATATCTTCCCATGAGTTACAAATGAATTTCACATCATATTTGTTTTTTTCTAGCATATGAACAATATTTTTTATTGAACGAACTTCTACGCCATACACATTTACCACTCTATGGTCGTAATCATCACGCCATATTTGAATTGTTGTCTTGTCTTCTATAAACATATTTACTAAGTATTGTACTACAAATTTATCATTTCTTTCATTTTTTATTTCATACACAATCTGTAGTTTCCGTTCATCAGTATCAACTAACATTTCAGCAATGGTCATGAGTTTTTCCTCCTCCTAAAAATATATTTATATGAGTTTCATCGCTTATATATTATCACAAATCTTTAATTATGTCTACAATTATTATGAGAAATAAAACTGGATATTATATCTAATATTATATCTCTTTAAATACATTTCCTAAATTTTGATTTATAACTAAACTTGCAATTCCATCATAAGGTGTAGAATCTCTATTTATTAGAACTAAATTATTACCTCTAAAAAATCGTACTAAGCTACTTGCAGGATTTACAGTTAATGAAGTTCCTGCTACAATCATTAAATCTGAATTTTGTATTGCACTTATAGACTTAGTAAAAATATCATCATCTAGTCCTTCCTCATATAATACTACATCTGGCTTTACTATACCACCACATTCACACTTAGGAATCCCTTTACTATTAAATATAAATTCCGCACTAAAAAATTTATTGCATTTCATACAATAATTTCTTAATACACTTCCATGTAATTCTAGTACATTTTTTGAACCTGCTTTTTGATGTAACCCATCAATGTTTTGAGTAATCACTGCTTTTAATTTTCCCTTTTTTTCTAATTCTGCCAATTTTATATGTGTTATATTAGGTTCGTATTTTAAAGAGTTTAATTTTTCTCTATAAAATTTATAAAATTCATCAGTTTGATTCATAAAAAATGTGTGACTTAATATTTGTTCTGGAGGATATTTATATTTTTGATTGTATAGACCGTCTTTGCTTCTAAAATCTGGTATACCACTTTCAGTTGATACTCCAGCTCCTCCAAAAAAGACAATATTGTTACTATCTTCTATTAATTTTTTTAATATTACAATTTGATTATTCATTTATTTTTCTTTCCTTTTTTACTGATATTTTTTTCTTAATCATATTCTCAAAGTTATTTGTATTTAGTAGTTTTCTTACTTTATAAATATTAATATAATAAGAAACAAATTTCAATCTCTATAACTAAAAAATTTTTTAATTCTTTCCATATTCTACAAATAATCTATATATTTTATACTTTTTATATGCCATACATAATCCGTAAATAAAAACTCTTTTATTGAGTTCTATTATAAAAATAAATTCATAAAATTAAATAATCATTAAATTATTTTGAAATGAGGAATTGATATGTTTATTTATAATGTAAAAATAAATGGCAGTAAAACATTTAAAGTTTTTTTTACTATTATTGTTATACTAGTTATCTGCATAGCTGGAATTGCAATATATCGTATTTTTAGTGGTGCAAGTACTTCATGTACGCCTAATGGCAATCTTTATAATATCGAGGCTACTAATTATACTAATGTATTAAAAGCTGTTCATGATAATATAGATGATTATATCGGTGTTAAAATACATTTTACAGGATATATTTATAGACTCTCTGATTTTTCAGAAAATCAGTTTGTTTTAGCTCGTAATATGATTATTTCTTCAGATTATCAAACTGTAGTGGTTGGTTTTTTATGTAACTATGAAAAGGCAAAAGATTTTGCTAATAATACATGGGTAGAAATTACAGGTGAAATTACTAAAGGTGATTACCATGGAGATATGCCTATAGTACAAATAACAGAAATAAAAGAAGTAAATAAACCAAATGAAGAATTAGTTTATCCTCCTGATGAAAGTTATATTCCCACAAGTGGCATGGTGTAAAAAATAAAAGATAGAGATGTTTTATTATCTCTATCTTGAATCATCTCCAGCTGATCCTTCATTTGGTAATAATGAAGTCTTACCTTTCCAATGTTTTTCATATGGCATATTATTTTGTTTACTGTTAAAACATTCAAGAATTTTCTTAGCAATATCTTCTTTATCTGCATATGTAGTATCCATTACTAAATCATAATTGTTCTCATCTTCTAAGTCTATACCATATTTTGATTTATATCTTTCTACTTCAGCTTTTCTTCTTTCAATAACTGCCTTTTTTGCTTCTTCAATTGAAGCATATCCACTATCTTCTTTTCCTCTATTTTTGTCTGCCAATAATCGCTTAGCTGCTACATCCTCATGAACTGAAATTGTGGCAGAAAATGCATCAGGTATATTATAAAATGCAATTCTTGAATCAATTAGCCAAATTTCATCAGGTCTATCTTCTTGATTAATTTGTTTTCCTAAATCCTGCATATCTGTATCAATTACTTCATCTATAATATCTCTTATTTTTCCTAAATCATCACTATTGTTTGCTTTTTCTATTGATATTTTACTTTCTTGATATTTTTTTGCTTTTAGTTCAAGAATAGCATCTTTCATCCTTTTGCCATATCTTTCATCTTTAAATATTCTTTTCAATTCTTCTGATTGGGCTAATTCATATAATTTATCAGCATTGCTTTCATCTAATAATTCAATTAGTTCTTGTATAGAATTAAAATATGTTCTAAATTGTTGCCCTGTAGATACTAAGTGTATATTATCTATACTATATCCTTGTTCTAATAGCAACTTAACCATTTCATTTATTGTTGTACTTTTTCCACTAACAGGCTGTCCTGAAAGTGTTAATATTTTATTTTTAAAACTCATGTATAGCCTCCTCTATATTTATACATAATTTTACTAATTTTTAAAATAATGAATGCGAGCCCCCATAATGGGGGCTGCACTTCGGCCAGAAGATACTGATTAATACCATCCGTTGATGCACCACTCAACATGTGTGGCTATCATGTCTTGCAGCTCTTCTAACCGTTCAGTTGGGAAACCAATAAGGTTTTCTCCTCCTACGCCGATCAGCATCATGATCTGTCCCATTCCTTCACGATAAAGCTTTGAGCCCATCGGCAGTTTCTTCAGCTGGTCCATAGCTGTTATTATCTTATTACTTGTCTCGTTCATATATGAACCTCCTTATGTTTTGATATTTATATTATATCATAAATTTTACATAATGTAAATATCTGCCATCCTTGTTTTATTTTACCCTTAATTCCTTAGAATCAAAAATCATTTTAGTTTTTATACTTTCATAATATTAAAAATTCTATATTTTGACATATTTCTCTACATGTGATAATATATATGCAAATAAAAAGTGGAGGTAATCTATGAAAAACGAATTAATCTTGATTTTAGATTTTGGTGGACAATATAATCAACTTATTGCAAGAAGAGTAAGAGAATGTAATGTGTATTCAGAAGTTGTACCATTTAATATTTCTATAGAAAAAATCAAAGAAAAAGCTCCAAAAGGAATCATATTTACTGGAGGACCTGCCAGTGTTTATGGAGAAGATTCTCCAAAATGTGCTGAAGGTATTTTTGAATTGGGAATACCAATACTAGGAATATGTTATGGAATGCAATTAATGACTCACACTCTAGGTGGAAAAGTAGCTAGAGCAGATAAACGTGAATATGGAACTACTGATGTTTCTATAAATAACAACTCTGCCCTATTTCAAGGATTTAACAATACCAATGGATTTTTAATGAGTCACACAGACTTTGTAGAAACTGTTCCAGACGGATTTCAAAATATCGGTTCTACAGATTCATGCCCAAATGCTGCAATGGAAAATGTTGAAAAAAAATTATATGGAATTCAATTTCATCCAGAAGTTAATAACTCTGTAAACGGAACTCAAGTTATTAAAAATTTCTTATTTAATATTTGTAACTGTACAGGTGATTGGATTATTTCTTCTTTTGTTGAAGAAAGTATTCAAAAACTAAAAGAAAAAATTGGTGACAAAAAAGCCTTATGTGCATTATCTGGAGGTGTAGATTCATCTGTTGCTGCTGTACTACTTTCTAAGGCTATTGGAAAAAATTTAACTTGTATCTTCGTTGACCATGGACTTCTTCGTAAAAATGAAGGTGACGAAGTAGAAAATATTTTTAGAAATCAATTTGATATTAATTTAATAAGAGTAAATGCTAAAGATAGATTTTTAAAAAAGCTTGAAGGGGTCACAGATCCAGAAAGAAAGAGAAAAATAATTGGTGAAGAATTTATAAGAGTATTTGAAGAAGAGGCAAAAAAGATTGGAACTGTAGACTTCCTAGTGCAAGGAACTATATATCCTGATGTAATAGAAAGTGGTTTAGGAAAAAGTTCAGTTATCAAAAGTCATCACAATGTAGGTGGACTTCCAGACTATGTAGATTTTAAAGAAATTGTTGAGCCTTTAAGAGATTTGTTTAAAGATGAAGTTAGAAAAACTGGTCTAGAATTAGGTATTCCAGAGAATTTAGTATTTAGACAACCATTCCCTGGTCCTGGACTAGCAATTAGAATTATTGGAGATATTACAGATGATAAATTAAATATTTTAAAAGATGCTGATAGTATTTTTAGAGAGGAAATTGCAAATAGTGGTTTACACAAGAGTATAAATCAATATTTTGCAGTATTAACAAATTTAAAATCTGTTGGTGTTATGGGTGATGAAAGAACTTATGATTATACAGTTGCCCTTCGTGCTGTTGAAACTACAGATTTTATGACTGGCGTTTGGAGTAAAATACCTTATGAAATTTTAGAAAAGGTTTCTAGCAGAATCGTAAATGAGGTAAAACATGTAAATAGAGTAGTTTATGACATAACTTCAAAACCACCAGCAACAATTGAATGGGAATAATATAAAAATTGCCAATTGTGCCTGTCACTTTTGGCAATTTTTTGTTTAAAATTCACCAGTTTAAATTTTTACCACAATCTAGCTAATGTCACTTGCTTGGTGAATATATATATCTTTATATGTAACACCAACTTGTTCATTACATTCGAAAAGAAATTCTAATATACAAAATTGAGCCTCTTTCACTCAGGCTAAAAGGATTACTAATATATTCTTTTGAATGAAACGACGAATGTGCCGTGGAATGACTGTAGAAATTCTAAATAAAATCAATTAGGGAATCTCGCCTCACGAGGGCGCTGATTGATTTTATCAAGAATTTCTATTTCTCATTTCAATCAAACGTTGGTGTTACATATAAAGATATATATTCACCAAGCAAGTGACATTAGCTAGATTGTGGTAAAAAATTTAATTGGTGAATTTAAACAATTATTTTTTATCAAATATAGTCTTAATTACTCCTTTATCTATTAAATTAGCAAAAATATTTTTAAAAATAATTAATACTATTGGACCAATTAGTAATCCAACTATTCCTATCAATTTAAATCCCGTATACATAGCTATTAAAGTAAATATTGGATGTACACCTATATTTTTACTAACTAATTTAGGCTCTAAAATTTGTCTTGCAACAGACATAATAATTAGAAGTACTATAATTGCAATACCTAAATTAATATCACCATTTAAACCACATATAATTGCCCATGGAATCATAACTGCTCCAGAGCCTAATATAGGAAGTGCATCTACAAATCCTATAAATAAAGCCATCAATAATGGATAATGCACAGAAAAACCAGCAAATTGTAAAATATACAATCCAATTAAAGAAATGACAAAAGAAACTATAATTAGGCTCACCTGTGCTTTTAAATATCCACCCAAAGTTTGTATTAAATCTTGTAAATGCTTACTAAATTTTTTCACCCATATTTTAGGAACATGATGTTCAATTTGGTCTAAAATATATATCTTATCTACACAAATAAAATATAATGCAACAAATGTTATACCTATACATATTGCAATAGTTGGCAAACTGGTTATAAAATTAATTAAACTAGTTAAAGCATCTCGTAGCCATGAAGATGCTGTATTTAAAAGTTCACCAGCTGAATTCTGTATTACATTTAATATTTCTTGTGATAATTTTATTTTATCAAATTGAAAAGAAGAAATAAAATTTTTTACTTGTATGTAGGCTTTATCAAAATAATCATTTAAACCTTGCAATAAACTTGATGACTCTGAAAATAAAGTAATTATTCCCCATGTTATACCACCCAATAAAATTGCTAATACTACAACAAAAATTATTATAGAACTTGCTCTCCTTGTCAAATTTGTTTTTTTCATAATAAATTTAATTGCTGGTTCAATAATTAAAGAAATAATAAATGCAATTAAAAATGGCATATAAAAAATTGACAATTTTAAAGTTATATATAATCCTAATAAAATAAATACAACATATGCTATTCTTTTTAACACTCTTGTCCAATACGAAAAATCAATAATCATACATTCTATCCTTCAATAAATCTTGTTATTATTATATGTAAAAAGGGCGGAAAATATCCGTCCTTTTACATTTATTATTCTGCATTTTTAGCATTTTCATTGCAGTTACATATATTTTCTATTGTTTTATTTACATCTTGTTGACCTATTTCATTGCAGTTTTGAGCTAAATTTCCTAAAGTCAATATTCCAACAACTTGATTATTAGAATCACATACAGGTAGTCTTCTTATTTGATTTTGAGACATTTTTCTTTCTGCTTTTTCCATATCATCATCTTCACTACAAGTGCAAACATTACAAGTCATGATATCACTTACTGGTGTTTCTTTAATATTTTTATCACATACTATACTTCTTAAAATAATATCTCTATCTGTAACTATTCCGCAAATTTGATTATTTGTGTCACAAACTGGAATAGAACCTACATGATTATCATTCATTAATTTTGCTACATCATAAACGCTAGTTTGCGAATTTACGCAACAAACATCATTACACATACATTCTTTTACTTTCATTTAATAACCCACCTTTCAAAATTTCTCAATTTTATTTTTTGCATTTTCATAATTTATATTCTATATTTATTTTGAAATAGTGGTAAATTTATCCATTTTAAAATTCATATAAGTCATAATTATTGTATCTATTTCCTCCAGGATATGGCGGTCTCATTGGTGGACGACCTGGTCCTCCTGGATATGGTGGCCTCATTGGTGGACGGTTATTAGGAAATCGTGGTCTTGGGAATAGCTCTCTAATTAATAATATTTTTATTAAATCTCTTAAATTTCTATTTCTAAATTGTCCTATTTGCCTATTATTTTGATTATCTTTTTCCTCTTTTGCCATTTCTTTACTTTCTTCGTTTTTTGATGTTGGAGTATTCCCTCTATTTTCTCCAGTCCTTATATTGTTTCCTAAATTGATATTTATTTGTGACATTCCATTGTCATCTTCAACTGCCATATAAATTTCATCAGTCATATTGTCTAATAGTTCTTGTGTAATTGTTCCTACATTCTCTCTACATGCTTTTTCAACCATTGGATATATAATTCTATATATCTCTGGATAAAAATTTTCAGCCTCTTCAGAATTTCGAAATGAGTAATTATAATTCATATCATCAATTTCATTCTGATTATACATATAGTTTCCAGATATGTCTGACATTCGAGGATAACCCAAAATACTTCTTATGTAATCTTCATAAGACTCATTATACATAAATAAACCTCCTTGCATTTTTTGTATCATATGCAAAAAGGTTTATATTTGTTACATAATTCTTTACTCCTTTAATTTTAAAACAATATCTTTAAATTGATTTCCTCTATCTGCAAAATCCTTAAACATATCAAAACTAGCACTTGCAGGTGAAAATAATACAACTTGATTTTGTTTTGCAGATTTTTTAGCTAAATTTATTGCTTCTTTCAAACTATTACTCATATAAATATTTAATTTTTTATTTTGTACTTCTAATTCCTTTTTTACAGCTTCAAAAATTTTTCCTGAAGTTTGGCCTATAAGAATTAATGTTTTTACTTTATCAACTATAGGTTTAGCAAGTGGTTCATATTCTAAATTTTTATCATATCCACCTGCTATTAATACTATTTCTTCTTCAAATGCATTTAAACCTGATAAGGTTCTTGTTGGAGAAGAACTTGCCGAATCATTATACCATTTTACACCATCTATTTCTCTTACAAATTCTATTCTATGTGCTACTGGTTTAAATTCCTTTATTGCCTCTACAGCTATATCTGTATCTACTAATGTTTTTGTTGCAGCTAAGGCTGTTGCTATATTTTCATAATTATGTTTACCTCTTAATACTACATCTTCTGTATTTAAAATATGTTTTCTTATTTTATCATCACATTCTTTTATAACATTTCCATCAACTATAAATCCATTGTCAAGTTTTTCTTTTTTACTAAAAAATACTACTTTTCCTTTAGCCTCTTTTTGACATTTTCTAGTTATTTCATTATCATAGTTTAATATTAATATATCTTTTTCATCTTGAAATTTAAAGATATTCTTTTTAGCTTCAATATATTCTTGATAATCTTTATGAATATTTAAATGATTTGGTGTTATATTAGTAATAACAGAAATATTTGGACTAACCGCCATTCCCATTAATTGAAAGCTACTCAATTCTAAAATTAAAATATCTTCTGGCTTAATTTCAGAAAGCCTTGTAAAGAGTGGTATTCCAATGTTTCCGCCTAAATAAGTATTATATCCAGCCTTTTCTAGAATTTTATTTATTAAACTTGTTGTTGTTGTTTTGCCATCACTACCAGTCACACCTATTACTTTACAAGGAGCCATTTTCATTAACAATTCAATTTCCGTTGTTACAATTGCTCCTCTATTTGCTTCTTGCTCTAATTCTGGTATAGTTGGAAGGCAACTAGGAGATCTAAAAATTAAATCAAAACCTTTTAATTTTTCTAAATAATTTTTTCCAAAAGAATATTCAAAAGAATATAAATTTATTTTATCCATTGCTTCTTTATTTATACAATCACTTTCTCTTTGGTCGAAAACTGTAACTCTAGCTTTTTTTTCATGTAAATAATCTAGCAAAGGTAAATTGCTTACGCCTAATCCTATAACAGCAACTTTTCTGTATCTAATGTAATTATTAAATTCTTCTAATTTCTTATTTTCAAAATTCATTTTTTATACTCCTTTGCAATATTTTATGCAATATGTTTTAGTTTTGTTTTACTGATTATAACTTATTTTTATAAAAATTACAATATATTGTTTTTTTTAGTTTCGGTATTTTTGTAATTTTGGCATTTCTTACCTTTTATTCTACAACATGGCAGTATATAGTATATATTTAGTTGATAAATCAATTTGTTCATTACATTCAAAAAGAAATTCTAATATACAAAATTGCGCCTCTTTCACTCAGGCGAAAAGGATTATTAATATATTCTTTTGAATGAAACGACGAATGTGCCGTGGAATGACTGTAGAAATTCTAAATAAAATCAATTAGGGAATCTCGCCTCACGAGGGCGCTGATTGATTTTATCAAGAATTTCTAAGTCATGTATCAAGCCGAGGAGTGTAAAGAAAAAGAATATATTAATAATCCTTTTCCCGTGAACATCCCTCAATTTTGTATATAAGAATTTCTATTTTTCATTCCAATCAAGCATTGATTTATCAACTAAATA
>CANPZF010000032.1 GCA_947589015.1 uncultured Clostridia bacterium | reverse complement strand
ACCTCTTTCCTCACAAAAAAACTGTGCAATTCAAAAATTTTATTTTTTGAATTTACACAGTTAAATTTATACTCTCTGGTGATTTAAGCTAATACCATATAGTAGGAGGAAATTCTACCTGGTAAAGTCTAACCAACAGCCAGTATCTAGTATTGGCTTTGAAGCAGTAATGCCAGAAGTAAGTGTAGACAAGAGAACAAGCGAGCCGCAATGCGAAAGCGTGAAACTATAGAGTTCCGAAATGGCGAATAAACAATGAAAGGGTTGATGTTATAAAGCAAACAGCAAACAGCATTTATATATTCGATAGGGTGATAATATATAAACTTTTCCGGAATCCCAATGCTGTCAACTTAAGAAAATGTTCAAAAAATAGTGCAAAAATAAATAACTTTTGATATAATTATGGCAGGGTTGTGTATATCTTACCAAAGAATTGATAAAAGTTTAGATAATCTATCAACAAAAAGTACAAATAACAAAAATTACAAGAAAAAAGAAAATGCATGTTAATGTCAATATAGGAATGGTTCTTCCGCAATTTATGTGATTAATATTGCAGAAGAACCATTTTTGACTTAGAATGTACAAAATGCAAATTTTTTTGAATTTAAGAATGAAAAATTTTTCTTAATTTTTATTTATGAGTAGTAAAATATTGGAAATCATGTTATAATAGAGTAAAAAAGGAGCGTGGTTAATAATGATGTATCCATATGTTAAATATGCAGATGACACAGAAGTCGTTTTTTCAAATGTATATATTGAAAATGATGTAGAGTGTATAGATGTACATTTTGAACGACCTAGTGAAAATGGTTTTGATTCTGTTAGAATACAATTACCAACATATAAATTAACAGTATGGGAAGGTAATTATAGTGAAGAAGAAATAGAGTTTTTTAAACAAGTTGTTCAAAGTAGTGCAGACCTATTTTACAAATATGCAAAAGAGGGAGGGCTTAAAATTGCCTAGTATATTTGAATGTTATCGGCTATAAAATATATTTTTGGTCTAATGAAAATGATGAGCCTATTCATATTCATATTTCAAAAGGAAAATTAACCCAAAATTCTACTAAGATTTGGTTGACAAAAACAGGTGGATGTATAATAGCAAATAATAAAAGTAATATACTAATATAGTTAAAAAGCATTAAAAGAAAGAAAATTATAATGTCTTCGTTACCAAAAAATATCGATGTGAATGCCTTAATATTGTGGTTCTTTGTCAAATTAGTTGATGAAGAACCTTTATAGTTTGTCAATTTTAAATTATGAGAAGCATTATGTATCTTTTAATTAAAAAAAGTCATAAAAAATAAACAAGCCACATAATATTAAATAAACCAAATACAAAGGAGAGGAAAATTATGTGGCACACTTTAAGAAAAGAGGATGTTGTAGAAAAACTACAGTCAGACATTAAAAGAGGATTAACAAAAGAAGAGGTCAAATTAAGACAAGAAAAAAACGGGAAGAACAAACTAAAAGATAAGCCCAAAGAACCAATTATTGTAAAATTCATCAAACAGTTCAATGACTTTATGATAATAATTTTAATTATAGCATCAATTGTATCAGCTGGAATTTCGTATATGCAGGGGGAGAATGATTATATAGACTCAATAATAATAATTGCAATAGTGGTATTAAATGCATTAATGGGAGTAATACAAGAAGCAAAAGCAGAAAAATCCATAGAAGCATTAAAAGAAATGACACCACCAAAAGCAAAAGTAATAAGAAATGGACAAACTACGCAAATAAATGCAGAAGAATTAGTGGTAGGAGATATTATAATTTTAGAAGCAGGAAATTATGTTCCAGCAGACTGTAGAATATTAGAAAGTTACAATCTAAAAATAGAAGAATCTAGTTTAACAGGAGAAACAGAACCAATATTAAAAAATGCAAATGTAATAAAAACACTTAATATTCCATTAGGTGATATGTCAAACTCAGCATTTATGACAAGCATAGTAGTAAATGGACATGGTATAGCAATAGTAACAGAAACAGGAATGGAAACTAAAGTAGGAAAAATAGCTAATATGATAATCGAAGACGAAGCACCACAAACACCAATACAAAAAAAACTAGCACAAGTAGGAAAAACACTAGGAATATTGTGTTTAGCTATATGTCTAATAATATTTACAATAGGAATAATAAAGAAAATAGAGCCAATGGAAATGTTTATGACATCTGTTGGATTAGCAGTTGCAGCAATACCGGAAGGACTTCCAGCAATAGTCACTATAATGCTATCAATTGGAGTTACTAAAATGGCAAAGAAAAATAGCATTATAAGAAAATTGCCAGCAGTAGAAACATTAGGAAATAGCAGTGTAATATGCTCAGATAAAACAGGAACATTAACACAAAACAAAATGGAAGTAGTAGCAATAAATAGTAAAGATACAGAATTAACAATAAAACTTTCTACAATGTGCACAGATTGTGAAATATCATTTTTAAATGGAAAAACAGAGGTAACAGGGGAACCAACAGAAGTAGCTATTGTAAATAATGGACTAAAAAATGGAATAAATAAAGATTTACTTTATCAAGAAATGCCAAGAATTAATGAAATACCTTTTGATTCAAATAGAAAAATGATGACAACAATACATAAATGTGGAAATCATTATAGAATAATAACTAAAGGAGCACCAGATGTATTAATAGAAAGATGTATAAACACTGATAAAAATATAATACAAAAACAAAATATGCAAATGGCAAGTGGGGCATTAAGAGTAATAGCTGTAGCATATAAAGATGTAAATACTTTACCAAGCAAAATAGAAAGTGAATATATAGAAAATAATTTAAATTTTGTAGGATTAATAGGGATGATAGATCCGCCTAAACCAGGAGTGAGAGAAGCTGTAAATACATGTACAAAAGCAGGAATAAAAACAGTAATGATTACAGGTGATCATATTGCAACAGCAGAAGCTATTGCTAGAGAATTGGGAATATTAAAACTAAGTGATAAAGCTATTACAGGACAAGAATTAGATAAAATGCCACAAGAATTACTGGAAAAACAAATTAAGCAATATTCTGTATTTGCACGTGTTACACCAGAACACAAAGTAAGAATAGTAAAGGCATGGCAAAAAACAGGAGCAGTAGTAGCAATGACAGGGGATGGTGTAAATGATAGCCCAGCATTAAAAAATGCAGATATAGGAATATCAATGGGGAAAAATGGTACAGATGTAGCTAAAAATGCATCAGATATGATTTTAACAGATGATAATTTTGTAACAATTGTAGAAGCAGTAAAACAGGGAAGAAATATATATGATAACATAAAAAAAGCAATTCATTTTTTAATAGCAACAAATATAGGAGAAATTGTAACAATATTTATAGGACTAATATTAGGAATGAAATCACCACTTTTAGCGATTCAATTATTATGGATTAATTTAGTAACTGACTCATTACCAGCAATAGCAATAGGATTAGAACCACCAGAAAAAAATATAATGGAAAGAAAACCAATAGATAGTAAAAAAAGTATTTTTGCAGATGGATTATGGAATAAGATAATATTAGAAGGAATAATGATAGGAATGTTAACATTAATAGCATTTAGTATAGGAAATAAGTACTATGGAGTAGAAGTAGGAAGAACAATGGCATTTGTAGCTATAGGAGTGTTAGAACTTGTACACAGTTTCAACATAAAAAGTGAAGAATCAATTTTTAAAAAGGGAATATTAGAAAACAAATTTCTAATAATGAGTTTTATACTTGGTGTATTTGTTCAAACAATAGTAGTATTGATTCCTAATTTAGCAGAAATATTTAAATTAGTGCCATTACAACAAGAACAATGGTTAATAACATTAGTAATCTCTATTTTACCAATACCTATCATGGAATTACAAAAAAGATTTGATAGATACAGCGTTCATGAAAAAAGTTATCAAAAGCTTGCAAAAAAGGAAATTATATGATAAAATAGCTATGCTTTAGAAGTAGCATAGCTATTTTTAAATCTCTACTTAACGAAAAGTTAGGTTATAAATCCATAGGGAGGTGAAAATAATGAATAAATACGAAAGTGTTATCATTGTTAATCCAAATTTAGATGAAGCAGGATTGAAGGCTTTAGAAGAAAAATTTACAGGATTAATTAATGAACATGGAAAAGTAGAATCTGTTGAAAACATGGGAAAAAAGAAATTAGCTTATGAAATTAAGAAATTCAGTGAAGCTACATATATATTATTCAATTTTGAAGCAAAACCAGATTCTATAGCTGAACTTGAGAGAGTTTACAGAATCACAGATGATATAATAAAATTTATCGTTGTAAAAAAAGAAGATTAAATTTATTTAAAAAATTAAATAAAGAAGGGGCCTTTATTTAAAGTAAAGAAAGGTGATAAAAATGAACAAAGTAATATTAATGGGAAGATTAACAAGAGATCCAGAAACAAGATATACACAAACAAGCAATACATTAGTATCTTCATTCAGCTTAGCTGTAAATAGAAGATTTGTAAGACAAGGAGAAGAAAGACAAGCAGACTTTATCAATATAGTTGCATGGAGTAAGCTTGGCGAATTTTGTAGTAAATACTTTAAGAAAGGTCAACAAGTAGGTGTCATAGGAAGAATGCAAACAAGAACTTGGGATGATGATCAAGGTCAAAAACACTATGTAACAGAAGTTGTAGCTGAAGAAGCATATTTTGCAGATAGTAAAAGAGAAGGAGATATGGGAGCAGGAACAAGTAGTTTTGAAAATACATTTGGAAATACTGCACCAGGAAACATGGGAGCAGATTTTGAAATGTCTTCAAGTGATGACCTACCATTCTAGTATGTCAAGGAGGGGAAAAATTTAAAATGGCAGACAAAAAACAAAATAAAAGAAATAATAAAAACTATGATGAGGATTATAATCCAAAATTTAGAAAACAAAGAAAAAAAGTATGTTTATTATGTAGCGATAAAAATTTTGAATTAGATTACAAAAATCTAGAACAATTAAAGAAATTTGTAAATGATAAAGGAAAAATTTTACCAAGAAGAACAACAGGGGCATGTGCTAAACATCAAAGAGATATTACAACAGCAGTAAAAAGAGCAAGACATATTGCTATATTACCATATTCACAAAATTAATAATAAAATAGTTGCGATTACTAATTTAATTGCAACTATTTTTTAATTTGTTTGATTAATTAGTAACAAAAAATACTGAAACTTGAACAAATTTATTGCAAAAAAAAAAACTATGTAGTAAAATAAAAAGGAATAATTTTACAAAAAGGGGTTAAGCTAAAAATGTATTATAAAGAAACAGCGAAAGAAGATTTAAAAAACTTAGCAAAAAAAGTAGAAGAACAAATACAAGAACAATTAAACAATGCAACAAAAATATGCGAAATAAATAGTAAAAAAGTATTAGATGCATTTCAAGAATGTAATTTACAAGAAGCCCATTTAAATTCTTCTACAGGATATGGAATAGATGAGCCAGGCAGAAACAAAATAGAAGAAATCTATGCTCATATATTTAAGGCAGAAGATGCATTAGTAAGAACACAATTAATATCAGGAACACATGCATTAGCAGTAACCCTATCAGCGTTATTAAGGCCAAATGATACGATGCTTAGCATAACTGGAGAGCCTTATGATACATTACAAACGGTAATTGGAATTGGAAAAGAAGTAAATAAAAGTTCACTAAAAGCATATGGAATTAATTATGAACAAATTGAACTAAAAAATGATGACTTTGATATAGAAAAAATAAAACAAACTTTAGGAAAAACAAATATTAAATTAATAGAAATACAAAGATCACGAGGCTATTCTACTAGAAAAAGTTTAACAATTGAAAAGATAGAAAAAGTTATTAAAGCTGTAAGGGAAGTAGATAAAAAAGTAATAATTATGGTAGATAATTGTTATGGAGAATTTGTTCAAGAAAAAGAGCCAATAGAAATAGGAGCAGACATTGCAGTAGGTTCTTTAATGAAAAATTTAGGAGCTGGAATTGCAACTAGTGGAGCATATATAGTAGGTAAAAAAGATTTGATAAAATTGTGTGCAGAAAGACTAACTGCACCAGGAATAGGAAAAGAAATAGGACCATCATTAAATCAAAATCCATTGCTAATAAAAGGATTATTCTTTGCACCAAGTGTTGTAGCAAGTAGTATAAAGACAGCTATTTTTGCAAGTAAAATATTAGAAAATTTGGGATATGATGTAAATCCAAAATATGATGAACCAAGAGCTGATATTGTACAAACTATAAATTTGGGAAGTGAAGAAGAACTTATAAAATTTTGTCAAGGTATTCAAATGGGTTCACCAATAGATTCAAGTGTAATTCCATATCCAAGTGAAATGGGAGGATATGATGACAAAGTAATAATGGCGGCAGGAACCTTTACACAAGGTTCTACAATAGAATTGAGCTGTGATGGACCATTGAGAAGTCCATATATTGCATATATGCAAGGAGGACTTACATATGAATATGGAAAATTAGGTATACTAAAGGCAATAGAACATATGAAAAAATAATAAAAAGAAAGAGGTTAAAATAATGGTAATATTTTTTGTTTTAATAGGTTTAATTATATTGACAATAGCTATTTTAATTTTAGGTGGTAGTTCTCAAAGAAAAGAAAATAGGAGAATGGAAAAAGAAAGAAGAGAAAAACAAAAATTAGCTAAAAAGGAAATGAAACAAAAAAGGAAAAAAATAAAAGAAGAAGATGGTGAATATGTTGATATATTAAATGAGTATAGTGATGGGGAAGATATGCAAGATCAACTTTATGAACAATATACTCAGGAAGGATATCTGCAAGAAGATTATAATCAACAAACACATGGTCAAGAGGAGTATAATCAAGAATTATATAGTGAAGAATATGGTAAAGAAGAATATGGTCAAGAAGGATATGCCCAGGAAGAATATACTCAAGAAGAATATAACTTGGGGGAAGATGATTTTAATTTTGAAAGTAGTCAAGAAGAAGAAAATGTAGTTGAACAACAAGAAAGCGAAAATATCCTTGAGTCTACTGATGATGAAGAAAGTAGCAATAATGTAAATGTTATAGAAGAACGAAATGAAGATGAAAATGAACAGGATATTTTAGAAGAAAAGGAAGATGAACAAGATATTTTAAATGAACAAGAAGATGAATATGATATTTTAGAAGAAAAAGAAGATGAACAAAATACTTCAGATGAAAGAGAAGATGAAGACAATATTATAATTCAATCAGAAGATAGTACAGAAGATGATGAACTTAGTGAAGCACAAGAAATATTTAGTAATATAGATGTAGAGGAGACAACAACTAAAAAAACAGCAGCTAAAAAAGCGGCAGATAAAAAAACAACAACAAAAAGAACAACAAAAAAGAAAGCAGATGAAGAAGAAAAATCAAAAAAGAAGACTACAAAGAAAAATACAGCAACTAAAAAAACATCAACAGCTAAAAAGAAAACAGCAACTAAGAAAAGTACAACTACAAAAAAAGGAACAACAACTAAGAAATCAACTACAAAAACAACAAGAAAGAAAAAAGAAGAATAAATGGGAGACTAAATAAATATGAAGGTAATAGTAATAGGTGGAGGACCAGCGGGAATGATGTCAGCAATAACATCAGCGCAAAATGGAAATAATGTAATTCTTATAGAAAAAATGGAGACTCTACGGAAGAAAACTATTAATAACGGGAAAAGGAAGATGTAATATTACATCTTCTTTAGAAATTGGGGACTTTATAAAAAATACACCAGGAAATGGAAGATTTTTATTTAGTGCTTATCAAAAATATACCAATAAAGATATAATTGATTTTTTAGGAAATCAAGGATTAAAGGTAAAAGAAGAAAGGGGAAATAGGATATTTCCAGTAACTGATAAATCAGTAGATGTATTACAATGTTTTGTAAATAAATTACAAAAGTTGAATGTTAATATAAAATATAAAACTAAAGTAAAAGAAATTATAGTAGAAAATGGAAATGTAAAAGGCATAGAAACAGAAAAAAATGAAAAAATCTATGCAGATAAAGTTATATTAGCAACAGGAGGAAAAAGCTATCCATTAACGGGTTCAACAGGAGATGGATATGAAATAGCTAAAAAAGTAGGACACACAATAACTAAAATAAAACCATCACTAGTACCTATAGAAACATATAATAAAGAACAATGTGAACAATTACAAGGGATATCCTTAAAGAATATAAGTATAAAACTAATAGATAAGGAAAATAGTAAGCAAATATATGAAAATTTTGGAGAGATGATATTTACACATTTTGGAGTATCAGGACCAATAATACTTAGTAGTTCTGCACATTTAGTAAGATACGAAAATATAGAAGAGAAATTTAGAAATAAAAATATTGTCTTAATAATAGATTTTAAACCAGCACTTTCAGAAGAAAAGCTTGAGGCAAGAATTTTAAGAGACTTTGAACAATGTAAAAATAAACAGTTTAAAAATAGTTTAGACAAATTGTTGCCACAAAAGCTAATAGATACAATTATACAAAAAAGTGCTATAAATCCAGAAAAAAAGGTAAATGAAATTACAAAATTAGAAAGAAAAAATTTAGTTAAAATATTAAAAAATTTTGAGATAGAAATAAAAAAATTTAGAACAATTGATGAGGCTATAATTACAAGTGGAGGAATATCTATTAAAGAAATAAATCCAAAGACAATGGAATCTAAAATTGTAAAAGGCTTGTATTTTGCAGGAGAAATAATAGATGTAGATGCATATACAGGTGGATTTAATTTACAAATAGCATATTCAACAGGATATGTAGCTGGAAGTAATTAATAAAAGGAGAAATATTTAGTTATAATAAACTAATATAAATTAAATAATGGAAGAATATGTAACAATAAAAAGTAACGTTCAAGTAGAAATAGTAGAGAAAAAATCTAAATTTATTGCGAATTTTATTTATGTAGAAACAATAGAAGAGGCAGAAAACGTAATAAAAGAGACAAAAAAGAAATATTTTGATGCAAGACATAATTGTATTGCATATAGAATATTACAAGATAAAAAAATAATTGAAAAATCAAGCGATGATGGGGAACCATCTGGAACCGCAGGTGCACCTATGTTAAATATTTTACAAAAGAACAATTTTGTAAATGTATTAATTATTGTTACAAGATATTTTGGAGGCATTTTATTAGGAACAGGAGGTCTTGTTAGAGCATATTCAGATAGTCTTCAAAAAGCTATAGAAAATAGTGAAAAAACTACAATATATCAAGGAACAGTAATAAAAATTACTTTAGACTACAATTATTTAGAGCAGTTTAAATATTATTGTAGAAATAAAAATGTAGATATATTAAATTTAGAATATTTAGAACTTGTAACATGTAATATAATAATACCAAATGAAAAAACAGGTGAATTTTTGAAAGATTGTGAAACAAAAAAGATAAATATCAAAGAATACAAGGAATTATATAAAAAACAAATAAAGAAAAGTAAATAAAAATGTAACTTTTATAAAATAACTGGAAAATATTTCCAGTTATTATTGCATTTTCTTGTAAATATAAATATAATCTGAAAAGTAAGAAATTACAGTAAATTTTTAGGAGGAAATGTATGAAAGAAAAAATAAGCATTTTAATTGCAGATGACAATCAAGACTTTAGTAGAACTTTATCATCTTACATTGATAATCAAGATGATATGGAGGTAATCTGTGTTGCAAAAGATGGTTCAGAGGCGATAAACATGATAAAAAATACTCAACCAGATGTTGCAATATTAGATGTAATAATGCCACATTTAGATGGAATAGGAGTTTTAGAAAATATCGAAAAATTAAATATAAATAAAAAACCAATATGTATTATGCTGTCAGCTGTTGGACAAGACAAAATAACACAAAGGGCTATTGAATTAGGAGCACAGTATTATGTAGTCAAACCATTTGACATTGAATTATTAATAAAGAGAATAAGGGAGTTAAAATTTTATAGACCTAGTAAAAATTCTAACTTTATTGGTAAAGATAATAGACTACAATATATTGAATTATCGGAAGATGGTGAAAAAAATGAAGAAAATTTGGAAGCACTAGTTACAAATATAATCCATGAGGTAGGTGTACCAGCTCATATAAAAGGATATCAATACTTAAGAGAAGCTATTATGATGGTAGTAAATGACATTGATGTTATTAATCAAATAACAAAAAGTTTATATCCTAAAATAGCATATAAATATAATACTACACCAAGTCGCGTAGAACGTGCAATTCGACATGCAATAGAAGTGGCTTGGGGAAGAGGTCAGCAAGAAGTAGTTGAAAATATTTTTGGATATACAATATCTGCAAGTAAAGGTAAACCTACTAATTCAGAGTTTATTGCAATGATTGCAGACAAGTTAAGACTAGAATTAAAGAGTGCATAAAAGATTTGCCATAAATAATGAAAAATTGTTTTTATCACTAGACATATGTACAAAAATATAATATACTAGCTAATATAGAAAGGAATTTTATTCTAAGCAATTCTAAAAATTATATAAGGAAGTAGTATGAAGTGATTGAAACAAATAGATATAAATTGAAAAAAATAGAAAAAGATTCTGCAAAAAATTTATTTCATGTACTAAGTAATGAAAAAATTATAGCAAATTTGAATATGAGTCTTCATAAAACTATGGAAGATACATATCAATTACTGGAAGAGTATGAAAAGGGATTTAAAGAAGGAACGAAGTTCCCTTTTGAAATTTTAAAAAAGGATACCAACGAATGGATAGGAGTATTCCTATTAAAATTAGATTATTATGATGAGGATTGCTTTGAATTTACTATTTATTTAGATGAACCATATTGGGGACAGGGAATTTATACAGAAATTTTGCCATATATGGTAACATATGCTTTTGAAAAAATAGGCACAGGAAATGTTAGAGGTTTTGTCATGGAGAAGAATGTAGCTTCTGCAAGGGTATTAGCTAAAAGTGGATTTTCTTTAGAGAAAAAAATAAAAGTTCCTGGTATTGAAGGAGAAGTCCTTAGTTATTTAATGACAAAAAAAGAATATGATAAAAAGAAAATTTAAATAAGCCCACAATTTAGGGCTTATTGTTTTTCTTATTTTTAAATAAGTTCGTGTTATATTTACTTTTTATCATTTCCTGATATTGTTTTTCATTTTCAATTAATTTTTTATTTATTTTATTATTTATATTTTCTGTTGAAAAATATTTCATATATAAATATAAATTTATAGAATTTGCTTCTATTGATAATTTTTGTTCCATAATATTTTTATTATTTCGTATTTTAAAAGTATAATTTGGATCTTTATTATTATCAAAATATTCAATAATTTCGATTGGGATTTTTTTATATTCTTCTTCATCTAAAAGTTTAAGGCATTCTAATACTTCTACATATGCTTTAGAATAGCAGTTGCTTATCATAATTAATCTCCTTTGTTTAATCATCATTTCTGTTTATATCATCATCTAAGTCCTTTTGACTTAATTTATCTAATTGCTTTTGTACAGCAGAAAGAGTTGAAGTTCTTGAACCCTCCACAATTGCTTTTTTAGCTAGTTGTTGCATAGTTACTTTTGAATTATTTGATATAGCTTCATCTAATTCTTCTTCTGTTATTCTCCCATTTAAATTTAAAATAAATGTTTTAGCCTGAGTTTTATCCATTTCATCTCCGTTATTAGCCACATAAAAATCTTCTAGCTCATGATCATAAATAAAAATACCTAAAACTCCAGAATCACATGCAGTATTTAACCAATTTCTAGATACATTTTTTTGTTCTATAGAAATATTGCTAGGTACATATATAAAACACTGATCACCTTCTATTACATAAGTAGCTGATGACAATTGCTTTGCAACTTCTAAAGCACGTTCAGATGCTAATGAGCAATTTTTGGAAAATTCAATACTATCTTCGTAAATTCTTTGTACTCCATAATTATGATCATTATAGTTTGTTAATGGTAAAATTTTTATTTCACCATTTTTATCAATTCGTCGCACTTCTCTATGATAACTATCAGAAAATATATGTTTAGAACTTGTAGATTGGGGACCGCCAAGCAACTTTGATGTTACTCCTGTTTTTCTTTCTTTAGGCATATTCTCCATTTCTTGTATAGAAATCTGCTCTATATCTTCAAAATTTGATATATTTATTATTTTATCTTCATGTGATAAATAAAATACTTTTCTTATAACATCTTGAGTTAAAGGTTCAGCTTCATAAGTTAAAATCTCATAAAGTTTTGTATTACTATATTTATGCGCAAATGAAATAAGTGATTTCATATCTAAACCTGTGCGGTTTTGTATGTTTTTCATATTTCTATAAAAATCTTTATCTGATGAACTGTGTTCAAGAATAAATTTTAAATCGCTCATTCTATCTTTTGGTGATAATTTTAATATATTAGATGATGTATTAATTTGATTTTGAAGATAAATAAGTTCTAATTGTTCCTCTTTACTGAAAGTAGTACCAAAATATTTCTCGTAAAAATTCTCAAGGTTAGATAAATCATTAGATTTTGTATCATAAAAAGATATTAAATAACCAAATTCTTTTGGAAGATTTTCAAAAAAATATTCTGATTGTGTCATTTGATTACAAATAAAGTCTTCGTCAGTAAGGACTTTTTCTTTAAATTTTGGTAGACTCAATAGATAGGATGAGTTTTTTATAGTGTTTATATCTCTAGCAATTTTATAATAATCTGTATAAATGGCTTGAATATTTTCATCTTCTGTTATTATTGAAAAAAATTCTTCATTTTGTTCTTCTATTAATGTTTCCACTAAATATGGAATAATTTCTTTAGAAAAACCTGAATGATCTTTGGAATTAGCAATGATTAGATATAATTTTATTTTTGCTTTTAATGGTAAATCTAAATTATCAAAAAATTGTATTTGTGATTGAAAGCTATCAGCTTTTAAACTTTTGCCAATTTCCAATCCGAAATTTTCTATTTTTGTTATATCATTTGTTTCTAATATTGCTAATATTTTATTTTTTATTTCTTTTAAATCCATTTTCTCTCCAATCTATTTATTAATCTACATTAGATTCTTCATCAATTTCTTCTAATGAAGAAGTACAATATGCACATCTTGAAGCTTTTATATTAATTTCAGAAAAACAATATGGACATATTTTGGTAGTAGGTTCTTGTTTAGCTTCCTCAAAAATATCACCATCAGGATGACTTTTTTTATATAATTTTTCAATATTTTCTTTAGCTTTATTATTTAACCTGTTAAAAGTTCTAATTGCAATAAATATAGAAAATGCAATGATTAAAAAGTCAACTATAGTAGTTATAAAAGAACCAAATCTGATAGAAGAATTACCGATAGTTAAAGTTAAATCATTAAAGTCAACTTTTCCTGTAAAAACAGCAACAAAAGGCATAATGATATCATTAACTAATGAAGTAACAATTTTTTGAAAAGAACCACCTATAATAACACCTATTGCCATGTCAAATATGTTACCTTTGGTTGCAAACTCTTTAAATTCTTTTAACATGTAAATCAATCCTTTCAACTAAATTCGACAATATAATATAATTAAAACGATAAAAAGTCAACTACTTGAGGCTTTTTACAGATGTAAAAAATAAAATTGTTACAGTTCACAGATATGTGAGTTTTTATATTATTGACGTTTCGATAGTGGTAGTATATGTACTTATTTATAAATTAACGCTTGATTGGAATGAGAAATAGAAATTCTTATATACAAAATTGAGGGATGTTCACGGGAAAAAGATTACTAATATATTCTTTTTCTTTACACGCCTCGGCTTGCTACATGACTTAGAAATTCTTGATAAAATCAATCAGCGCCCTCGTGAGGCGAGATTCCCTAATTGAT
>CANPZF010000031.1 GCA_947589015.1 uncultured Clostridia bacterium | reverse complement strand
ATTCGTCGTTTCATTCAAAAGAATATATTAATAATCATTTTGGCCTGAGTGAAAGAGGCTCAATTTTGTATATTAGAATTTCTTTTTGAATGCAATGAACAAGTTGATTTATCGACTAATATATATACTATATGCTGCCGTATTGTAGAATAAAAGGTGAGAAGTGCCAAAATTCAAAAAAATACCGAGACTTAAATTAATCATCATTTAAAAAAATCTCAAAATCCTTGATTTTTAAAATATATCATATATAATATATCTATAAATTTATTTTAACGAGGTATTTATGAAAATATTAAAAAAAGTACTAATAATTCTACTAATTTTAATCATTGTTGTCACTAGTATATTATTTTTACTAGGTTTTAGTAGTTATTCTTCTGCTTTAAAAGAAAAGCCCTTGATAAATAGAGTTGAAGAAATTACAAATAAAGAACATTTTATTCCTTATGATAAATTATCCAGAAACTATTTAAATGCTGTTATTGCCGTCGAAGACCATCGTTATTATGACCACGGTCCTATTGATTTAATTGCTATAACAAGGGCTATGTACACAAATGTGCGTGATGGCGAATTCGATGAAGGTGGTAGTACTATTACTCAACAAGTAGCCAAAAACATTGTATTTAACCAAGATAAAAATATTATAAGGAAAATTGCAGAAATATTTGCAGCATATGATTTAGAAAAAAATTATACCAAAAACGAAATATTAGCTATCTATGTAAATTCTTCTTATTTCGGTGAAGGATATTATGGAATTTATGACGCAAGTCACGGATATTATAATAAAGACCCACAAGATTTAGATTTAAATGAAGCATCTATGTTAGCTGGAATTCCTAATGCCCCTTCTGTATATGCTCCAACTGTTAATCCTGATTTAGCTAAAAAGCGTCAATCCCACGTTTTAAATAAAATGTTAGAATACGGTTATATTTCCAACGAAGAAAAAAATCAAATAAAATAAGGACATAGTGTCCTTATTTTTTAATTTCCTATAGGTGCATAATTATCTGTAACAACCTGTTTATCTGACTGAAAATCTTTTATTTCAGTATTCAATAATTCTTCATATTCTTGAAATTTACTTGCATCTACTTGAGGTTTTCCTTTTATTCCAACTAAAATTATATTTTGTGTTTCTTCCTTATCTTCATTAGTTACTTGAAAAAGTTTTACGTCTTCAAATACTTCTTTATATGTTGAATACTCATACTTTATAAAATCTGAATTTTTTCCTTCTATCGCTGATATTGTATTTGTAATAATTATCCCATCATCTTTTAACATTCTTTTTGCATTTTGCATAGCTTCTTTAGTTGTTAGCTCAAATGGAACACTTTTTCCTTTAAAAGCATCTATAAAAATACAATCATATTTATTTTTACTATAATTTAAATAAGTTCTACCATCTTGATGATGGATATTTAGCCTTTTATTGCTTGTATCTAATCCAAATTCTTCTTGGGCTAATTTTGTCATAGTTTCGTCTATCTCTGAAACATCTATAGTTTTATCACTATATTTATTTAAATAATGCATTGGATATGTGTATGCAGCTCCTCCAATTATTAAACTAGATTTACTATCTTTTTTAAAATACTCAAATAAATCATAATATTTTAAATATTTTGCTCCCATTTCATTTGTTTCTTTATTTATGTATGATTCTAATGATGCATCTACAAGCATTGTTTTATATTCAATATTATCTCTTGATTGTGCTTTTATCCATATTCTACTATATTGCGAATCTACATCTCTTATAATAGCTCCATTCTTTCTTTCAAATATTACTTTTCCTAAAAATACTAATATTATTGCTAATGCTGTTATCCCAATCATACTTATAATATATTTTTTATTTATATTATCATATAAAAATATTGATAATATTATTAAAACAATTGTTGTTCCTAATATTATATTTCTAACTCCAAAAGATGGTATTAATATAAAACCTGCTAAAAATGTTCCTGCTATACTTCCTAATGTTGAAATAGATGATAATTTACCTGATGTTTTGCCTATATTTTCATGTTCTTTATCTTTTAATTTTACTGCATATGGTGATATACTAGCAAGTATAAAACTTGGTAATCCAAATACTATTGCTGCAGTTATAAATGCTATTATTACTAAATTTTGTGTTACTTCTGAAAATGGCTTTATTAATAGTGTTTCTAGTAATGGAATTAAACTATTAAACATTGCCCCTATCAATATTAACATTGACATTACTTTTCTTTCAGGTCTTTTGTCTGCTAATTTTCCACCTAACCAATATCCTATACTCATACTAGTTAGCATAACACCTATTATGGTTGTCCATATTAAATTTGAACTACCTACATAAGGTGATAATACTCTTGCTGCTACTAGTTCTAATACCATTCCAATTGCACCACATATAAAGACAGTTATTTCTAAAATATATTTTTTCATTTCACTCTCCTAACATTTATTTATCTAAGTCTAACTTTATATGTACATCTTTTAATTGTTCTTCTGTTACAACTGATGGTGCCCTCATTAATAAATCTCTTGCTTTTTTGTTTTTTGGAAAAGCTATTATTTCTCTTATGTTTTGTGAATCTGCTATTAACATTACCATTCTATCTATACCTGGTGCTGCTCCTGCATGTGGTGGTGTCCCATATTGAAAGGCATTATATAATGCTCCAAATCTTTCTTTAACATCCTCTTCTTTATATCCTGCTATTTCAAAAGCCTTTACCATAATTTCTGGATTGTGATTTCTTACTGCTCCTGATGCCATTTCATATCCATTACATACTAAATCATATTGATATGCTAATATGTCTAAAGGATTTTCTTTATTTAATGCTTCTAATCCTCCTTGTGGCATTGAAAAAGGATTATGACTAAAGTCAATTGTTCCTTCGTCAGATAATTCATACATTGGAAAATCTACTATAAAGCAAAATCTATATACATTTTTTTCTAATAAATCTAATCTTTTTCCAAGCTCAATTCTAACTAGTCCAGCTATTTTTTGTGCTTTTTCAAATTCATCTGCTATAAAGAAAATTGCAGACTTCTTTTCTACTTTGTATTCTTTTTCTAGTATTTCTTTTATATCTTCAGTAATAAATTTAGCAATTCCTCCTGCAACTGTTCCATCTTCTTCGAATTTTGTCCATGCAAGCCCTTTTGCTCCTACTTCTTCTGTTGTTGCAAATTCTGTCATTTTATCAAAGAATTTTCTACCTTGTTCTGCACCATTAGGTACTACTATTGCTTTTATTGTTTTATCCTTAAACGCATTAAATTCTGTTCCTTTAAATACCTTTGTTACATCTTGAATAATTAATGGATTTCTTAAATCTGGTTTATCTATTCCATATTTCTCCATTGCTTCTTTGTATGGAATTCTTACAAATGGTCCTTTATCTACTTTCCAATTTGTATATTTTTCAAATGTATATGGTACTACTTCTTCTATTACTTTAAATACATCTTCTTGTGTTGCAAAGCTCATTTCAAAATCTAATTGATAAAACTCTCCTGGTGCTCTATCAGCTCTAGGATCTTCATCTCTAAAACATGGTGCTATTTGATAATATTTGTTAAATCCTGCTACCATTAGTAATTGTTTAAATTGCTGAGGTGCTTGTGGCAATGCATAAAATTCACCGGGATTTATTCTGCTTGGAACTAAATAATCTCTAGCTCCTTCTGGCGATGAGTTTGCAAGTATAGGTGTTTGAATTTCTGTAAATTCTAATTCATCCATCTTATCTCTTAATGTTTTTAAAATTTTTGAACGTAATAGTATATTTTGATGTAGTTTATCATTTCTTAAATCTAAAAATCTATATTCTAGCCTTAAATCTTCTCTTACTTCTTGATTTGTGTTTATTTCAAATGGCAATACATTTTTACATTTTCCTAATACTTCTATCTCTTCTGCTATTACTTCAATTTCTCCTGTCGGAATTTTATTATTTTTGCTTGCTCTTTCCACAACTTTTCCTTTTATGTGGATACAACTTTCTGTGTTATATTGTTTTGCATTTTCTTGCATGGTTTCATCATTTATAACAATTTGTGTAATACCAAATTGGTCTCTTAAATCTATAAATATCATTGCACCTAAATTTCTTATTTTTTGAATCCATCCTGCTAATTCTACTATTTCTCCTACGTTTTTTATATTTAATTCACCACATGTTTTATTTCTGTACATATTTTTCCTCCCGTATAATTTATTTTTCATATATTACCACAAATTACATTATTTTTCAATATTTTTATAGTTACAAGATAATGATTTAAAATTAGCTATGAAAATGCTTATATATTAATACTTGCAGTCAAGACCCGGATTGTTACACCCCAGATATGTTTTGACAAAATATATTAATATATAAGCATTTTCGCATATTCTGAGTTCGTAACCATTATCCTGTAATTTTTTATAATTTAAGTTTCGATATTTTGTTGCAGTTTTGTAAATTTAATGTTATTATAAAATAGAATGGAGTTGAATATTATGCATAATCAAACATTTGATTTTTATGATAAAACTAGTTTAAAATCTTATAATTTAGATGAAAGAATGCGATATCAATTAAATATGTTAGATAGTTTAGACGTTTTCACACGAAAACATTGCGAAAATGTTGCTAGTTTGACTTGTAGATTATGTGAATATTTACATTGTCAAAAAGGATTTACAGAATATTGTACTATCTGTGCCTATTTACATGATATTGGAAAACTATTTATTCCACCAAGTGTCTTACAAAAACCTGGTAAACTAACTGATGAAGAATATGAAATCATGAAGACTCACACTACAATTGGTTATAATATTTGTATGAAAGATTTAAAGTTACGTCCTTATGCATCAGGCACTATTTATCATCATGAAGCTTTAGATGGTTCTGGATATCCTAGAGGATTAACCAAAAAAGATATTCCTTATGAAGGTCAAATTATTCGTGTAGCTGATGAATTTGATGCTATAGTTAGTAAAAGGCAATATAAATCTCATATTGGTATTTCTGATACATTAAAAATTTTAATTGAAAATACTAAACCTCATCAAAGAGTCAATCAATCTGCTGCGCTTCATGAAATAGCTGAAAATGCTAAATTAGGAAAAGATAATGCAGTTATAGTAAGAACTTTATTTAAGGTTGTTATAGATGATATAGGCTATGAAATTGTTTGTACGCAAAAATATGTTGAAGATCTAGCTGATGAATTAAAAAGATTTAAATTGATGACTCAATATAATGAAAAAATGAAAAAAGCCAAAAAGGATAAAGATAGAAATTACTATTTAGAAGGCATAAAAATGCTATTAAAACCTGGTGAAACTGTTGAACAGCTCGATTCTCTTTATCAGGAATATCAAGATGCATATAAAACTAGAAAAGCAATGATAGATACTTTATATAATGAAATTAAAGTTATTAAGAAATTAAAAGTTTAAAAAATAGAAGATTTCTTTTTTGAAATCCTCTATTTTTTTATTCTTCTAGCCCAAAGCTTACTCCAAGTGCATTATTAATTTTATCTATAATTTTTTCATCTTCAATATGACCTATTCTTTCTTTTAATCTACTTTTATCTATTGTTCTTATTTGTTCTGCTAGTACTACTGAATTATTTTTTAAACCACATGTTGATGAATCTATTTCTATATGTGTGGGTAATTTTGTTTTCCCTGTTTGTGATGTAATTGCAGCAGCAATTACCGTTGGGCTATATTTATTTCCTAAATCATTTTGTATTATTAATACTGGTCTTACTCCTCCTTGTTCAGAGCCTACTACTGGGCTTAAATCGGCATAAAACATATCTCCTCTTTTTATTACCATTATCTTCACTCCTAATATTAGTATATTATCAAGTGTGTTTTGTATTTTAAATATTAGTTTAACATAAGGTTATAATTTAAATTTGTTTATTATAATTTCTATTAAATGCGATTATATTTTCCTCTAAATTGTTTAACCTTACTTCTTTATATAATATGTAAATTTTAAGTTTTTTGCCATCATCTTTTATTTCCATTTTCAAGGGTTTTCCTGTTTTTCTATCTATATATAAACTTCTATATTTTGTATATTTGCTATTTTCTTTTTCTAAACTCATTATTATTTGTTCATCTTTTTCTTCATATGATGAACTTGGATTGGCCTTATATTCTTCGATAAAACTGTTTAAATCTAAGCAATTATCTGTTACATATTCATACCCATTCCACATTTTGTTTAAATCAAGTTTAGAATTTTCTATTTTTAATTCTTTATCATTTTTTATTATTTTTATTCCATTCAAATTTTCTGGTTGTAATATTTCCTGTATTGACTTATTTGGTTTTACATATTGTTGTCTAATAATATATTTATTACTGTTTTTATTGCTAGTAACTTCTATTTCCACTTCTGCTTCATATGAACTAATATTTAAAATATAATCTACTATTTCTTGACTACTACTATTATTTCCAATTTCTGATTTTTTAGCCTGTTTTTTATAAAAAATTATTAAAAAAATTACTATTAAAATAATAATAGTTAAAATTATAAAAATTAACTTTTTATTTTTCACATCGTTTCCTCCTTATAATAAGAAAAAAATAGTGAGCCTATTGCTCACTAAATATTTATTCTATAAAGTTTTAAAATATTCTTCTATCAAATTTATTAGTTCTTCCTTATTTTCTATAGCATTTATTTTATTTCTAAATTCACTTGAATTTTTTAAATTTTTTGTATACCATGCTATATGTTTTCTCATTTCCTTAATAGCATTTTCTCCTTTTTCCTTTACTGCAAGATTTATATGCTCCTTTATTATATTTAATCTTTCATTTGTTGATATCTCTTCTAATTTTTTATTTTCTGTTAAATAACTCAACATTCTTTCAAAAATCCATGGATTTCCAAAACTTCCTCTTCCTATCATTATCCCATCTACACCAGTATATTCAAACATTCTTAAAGCTGTTTCTTCATCTATTATGTCTCCATTTCCTATTACTGGTATTTTTACTTTTTCCTTTACTTGTTTTATTATATCTAAATCTACATTTCCTGTAAAAAATTCTGTTCTTGTTCTTCCATGTATTGTAATTGCTGATATTCCTTCATTTTCAGCTATTTTTGCTAATTCAATAGCTACTACATGTTCCTTGTCCCAACCTTTTCTTATTTTCAACGTTACTGGTACATTCGAATTTTTAACTACTGCTCTTATTATTCCTTTAGCTTTTTCCAAATCTAATAATAATTTGCTACCATCACCATTTTTTACTACTTTTGGTGCTGGACATCCCATGTTTATATCTATTATATCTGCAATATTACTTATCTTTCTAGCTGCATATGCCATAGTTTCTTCATCACTTCCAAATATTTGAAAACTAATTGGTCTTTTTTCTCCTTTAGTATTTAATAATTTTTTCGTTTTTTCATCATTATAAAATATTGCCTTAGAACTAACCATTTCTGTACAAACCATACCTGCTCCAAACTTTTTACAAATAACTCTAAAAGGCAGGTCTGTTACACCTGCCATAGGAGCTAGTATTAAATTATTTTCTAATTCTACATTTCCTATTTTTAACTTTTTTAAATATTGCATTTTATCCTAAATGTCCTCTCGATACAAATATTGTTTTTTGTCTTTTTCCACTTATATTAAGTAATATTCCTATACAAATAAAATTTGTAATTAATGAACTTCCTCCATAACTTATAAATGGTAAAGGCACACCTGTAATTGGAAGCAATCCCATTACCATTCCTATATTTTCTATCATGTGAAATAAAAATATTCCTGTTATTCCGGCTTGCAATAAGTGCTCCTGACGAGTCTTTAGCAGTTTTAGCTATATAAATACACTTGGTTACTAAAAATACATATAATATTATTACAGCTCCTGCAACAACAAATCCCATTTCTTCTCCTATTACTGCATATATAAAATCTGTTGTTTTAGGATATAAAAATCCTAATTGAGTTTGATTTCCTTTTAATAACCCCATTCCTGTCAATCCGCCTGCACCAATTGCTAATTTTGATTGAATAATATTATATCCTGCCCCTCGAGGATCTGATTCTGGGTGTAAGAAAATATCTATCCTTTTTTTAGCATGTTGTGGTAATACAAAATTATATAATAGTGGAACTGAAATTATTGCCAAAACAACTGTTACTATAATATATCTTTTATCTAATCCTGCTGAGAATAGCATTAAAGCTGTTGCAACTAAAAAAGCTATAGCTGTTCCATAATCTGGTTGTTTTATTATTAGTAATATTGGTAATAAAACTGCTGATAAAACAATTAACAATTTTAATGGCTTATTTATCTCTGCTTTATTATTAGATTGTATTTTATTTATTGTGTAAGTTAAAAATAATATAACAAATATTTTAGCAAATTCTCCAGGTTGGAATGAAAAAAATCCTATGTCAAACCAACTTCTTGCACCATTTATCGGTTTTGTGAAAAGTACAGCTATTAATAATATTATAAATAAACCATATGTTATAGGTGAAAATTTTATTAAAGTTTCATAGTCTACAAACATAATAGCTATCATTACTATTATGCTAATTCCAAACCATATTGCCTGTTTTTTGAATTCATCATATTCTGTTTCTTGTGTGGAAGAAAATAATGCAATCATTCCTATTACACATAAGATAATTGCAACAACTAATATCCACCACTCAACATTTTTTAAATCTCTTTTTCTCATTAATCCACTCTTTTTTCCTTTTACTCTGATTTAACTTTTTCTTTAGTTATTTTTTCTTTTTCTGTTTTAGTTTTTTTACTTTTGTCTTTATTATTGCTCTCATGTTGTTGTTTACTTTCTTTTGGTTCTTCTTCCTTTGCTTCTTTTATTTGAGTTTTTTCCTTTTTTTGAATTTTGTTCACTTCATTGTTGTTTTCATTTTGTTTAATATCTTCTTTTTTTGGTTCTTCATTTTCTTTGTTTTCTTTATTTTCATCTTTTTTCTCTTCGTTTTTTTCTATTTTTCTTGACTCATTTTTTATATTTATTATTGGAATGTTTGCATATAGTGCTGGTGCTCCATTTGTTCCATCCTCATTTTCTTTATTTGTTAACCTTACATCTATTGCACTTTCATCTACATCTATATATTTTTTTATTACTTCTATTATTTCTTGTTTCATAAGTTCTAGAAAATCTGCTGATACATTAGCTCTATCTTGCATTAAGACTAAATGTAGTCTTTCTTTTGCTGCTTCCTTTGAATTTGATGTTTTTTCTTCTTTCTTATTTGTTTTCTTAAAGAACTTCATTATGCTCTCAAACATTCTTTATTTTACCTCCACTTTTTGTATTTATATCATATGTTTATTTTTTAAAAATATTTTTTAATTTTGCAAAAAGTCCTTTTTCCCTAGGTATAGTTACTTCTATTTTTTCTCCTAGTACTCTTTTTGCAATTTCTATGTATGCTTTTCCTGATGGTGCTTTTCTATTTTGAATAACTGGCTCTCCTTTGTTGGTCTGGGTTATAATATACTCGTCATCCGGTACTACTCCTATTAAATCAATAGATAATAAGTCCACTATATCATCAACATCCATCATTTCTCCTTTTTTAACCATATTAGGTCTTATTCTGTTTACAACTAGTTCCGGATTTTTTATTTCTGATGATTCTAAAAGTCCTATAATTCTATCTGCGTCTCTTATTGCTGATATTTCTGCTGTTGTTACCACTATTGCTCTATTTGCTCCTGCTATGGCATTTTTAAATCCTTGCTCAATTCCTGCTGGGCAATCAATTAATATATAATCAAATTCTTCTTTTAGTTTTCCTACTAGGCTTCTCATTTGTTCTTCATTTACTGCACTTTTATCTCTTGTTTGAGCGGCTGGTAGTAAATATAGTTCTTTAAACCTTTTATCTTTTATTAAAGCTTGTCTTAATTTGCATTTTCCTTCTACAACGTCTACAATATCATATACTATTCTATTTTCTAGTCCCATTACTACATCTAGATTACGCAATCCAATATCCGTATCTATTAATACTACTTTTTTACCTTCCAATGCTAAACTAGAACCTAAATTTGCTGTTGTTGTTGTTTTACCTACTCCACCTTTTCCCGATGTTATAACTATTACTTCTCCCATAATTGTTAGCTTATGCTAATCCTATAGATTAACATATCCTCCTTTCTAATATGTAAACATCATTGTAAAACACATATTTTTAATGTTTATATCATATAACTAAAACTTGAAAAAGTCAATGAAATTTATACTAAAATTACAAAAATATTTCTAAAATATTACAATTTTTTTACAAAAAAGACACTCGAAAAGTGCCTTTGTTTTTTTACATTCTTAATAAAAAAGATTTATATTAATATATAGTTATTCGAAATCCATATCTACCATCTGCTCCTATTTCAGAATTACTAATACTATCACGCGTAGCAAGTGTACTGTTTTCTTGTTCCCATGCTGTATTCCCACCTATAGTTTGTTTTCCTGTACCATTTGATTCTAACAACCATTCTCCTACATTTCCTGCTAAATCATATATATTCAATGCCATATTTCTATCTGTTATCCCAGTTGTTAGTAATACTGGTGAAGATGTTTTTAAATAAGTATTACTTATACTTGCTGGTTTCCACAAGCTTTCTACAGAAGCATCTGTTGTATATTTTCCTCTCGAAACAATAAATTGTGAATTATTATAATTTCCCCACTCTGCACTATCTTTTAATATTTGTTCTTCAGTTTTATTTTCCATAGTTGATATAAATTTGCATACTAACTTCCATTGAATTCCAAACATTAAACTACTTGTTTTTCCTTCTATATTTACTTTTTCTGCTAATTGTTCTGCTTGAGCACAAGTTACAAAATTATATGGATACTTATCTCTTTGACTGAGTGGTAATCCATTCTCAGAAATCAATGTACTTACTGTTTGAGAAGATGAACCACTTATTTTAGGATTGTCTAGACCTGCTTCATATCTTCCTATATAAAATCCTCCATTTTGTTTTATACTACGTAACATTGTATTTTTCTTATTCTCGTATTCTTCTTTTGTTAATCCACATGTATCATCATACCATGTATCTGAATATCCTTCTTTATTATAATCTTCTGTATATTCTATTAGTGCTTGTTCTATTTCATCTTCTGTTTTTGCATCTTTAGTTATATCTTTTGGAACTGGTATCCAAACATATTCATTTCCGCCTTCATCTTTTATAACTAGTCCTTGATTGATTTTATTAATATTTGGTGTTCTACTTACATAACATTTTGCTGGTATATATGCTTCTTCTTTATTATCATCTTTATATATTCCTTCTTCTTTATAATAATAAATCCAATTATTTTCTTCATTCAATGGCAAATATATAACTTTTGGCTTATTTGTTACATCTTCTACATAAAATCCTTCATAAGCATTCGCACTTTTTATAAAATTTTGTTTTTCAGCCTCATCAATTGTATATTCATCTGCTGATTTAATTTCTTCATCTAATACTTTCCATATATAATTAATTCCATCTACTTTTATAGTTAACTTTGAATATTTATCTCCTCCTATATATTCTGCATTATTCGGTATTCTTATTCCTGATACATACCTCAACTGTACTTTTTGTGTATCTGGTTCATTTTCATCTGTATAATAAATCTCGCTTCGCCCATCTATTTCATATTCTACCCCTCTTACGTAAAATATATTATGGCTATTATAATTTATAATATACAAATCCGTTCCTTTATTAATTTCATCTTGTTCACCCATATACTTTACTCGTTCATAATCTTTTCCATAGTTCAATATTAATCCATCTAAAGCACTTAAATCTATAACATAAAAATCTCCTACATCATTTGCTCCTTTAGCTTCTTTTAAATTTTCTGTATTAGTATATTTTTGATTTGCAGGAATAGTACCATATTTAGAATAATATTCTGATATTTTATCTCTTAAAGTTTCTATATCATTATACATACTTGTTAAGTTCTTAACATATATACTAGTGTGTGAATTATAAATTATCATCCCTGTTATAGATACTATTATTATTACTGTAATAACTAGGGATATTAAAGATATACCTTTTTCTTGTTTTAATACTTCTTTCATCCTTTGTAATCTCCTTCCGTTGGTTTTAATTATAGTTTACTATTAATCTGATTTATTTTCAATAGTTTTTTTAATATTTATAATAATAAGTTACCAGATAATAGTCAAATGATTGATATAGTTGCTAGTACTATGATATATTTATATTTTAGTAAGTTTCTTGTATAGTGCTATAAATTTTCTTTTTTAATCTATATTTTTTGTTTTCATTTATGGCTAAAAACCACAAATACATCATTATTATAAAAATTGCTATATTATTTATATACAATATCGCAAAACTGCTTATAATTGTAAGTATTGATACTGTTATTAACGAAATATTATTTATATATTGATATGTTTTTTCTTTTCCAAAATACATATGTAAAATTCCTTTGCAGATTCTTCCTCCATCCAATGGATATATAGGTAAAATATTAAATAATAAAATTAGAATATTAGCATATATTATTGTTAATTCTTTCAATATATTTATTTTTAAATTAATGCTTATAAGTATTACTATTGCATTTGTCATTGGTCCAGCTAAAGCTATTATTATTTTCTTTACTTCCAATTGATTTGCTTTTTTTACCCTTTTATTATAATCTTCTGGTTTTAATCTAAAACTGATAGAAAAACCTACTGGTTTTATTTCTATCTTTTCTGGTTTCATTCCTAACATTATTCCTGCAATTAAATGTCCTAATTCATGTATAAATGCAAAAAACATTACTATTGCATAAATTTCTATTTGTTTCGTAAGAAAAAATAATATTATAAAAACAAATATTTTTAAGTCAATTCTAAACTTCATGGCAGTTCTCCTTTATAATTCTAATATATTTTCTGGATCTACAGTTCTCTCTTGAACTCTTACTTCAAAATGTAAATGTGGTCCTGTTGAATTACCGTGTAGAACCAACCTCTGCAATTTCTTGTCCTTGTTTTATTATATCTCCTTGTTTTACATATAAATTATTACAATGTGCATAAATTATACTTATTTCGCCAATTTGTATTTTTAGATGTTTTCCGATAGTCTCCTTCTTCTGATGATAATACTACTTCTCCGTCTGTAGCTGATTTTATTTTTGTTCCTAAATTAGCTGCTATATCTGTGCCAGTATGATTTTTAGGTACCCTACCTGTTGCTTGTTCTCTTAATCCATATTTAGAACTAATTACACCATCTATTGGCTTTATATAGGTAGTAGTATTTTTGGCCATTAACACATCTAATTCTGTTTGTGTCATATTTTGTGTATCTTGTACAGATGATGGTTGTTCTTCCCCTTCATTAGTTTGTTCTTGTCCACCTATTCCACCAACCATTTCTTTATTTTGTGTTTGTTCATTATTATCTTTCTGTTCTTCTGATTCTTCATTTTCATTTTTGTTTACAATATGATTTATAGCATTTGTCATTTTTAGATAAATTTCTTCAAAATTAGTATTATATGAAAGTATCTCATTTGCTTTTTTTCTAAAATCCTCTGAAAATATATAATTATTATTTTGTATAGAATACACAATTAAATAAATACACACACAAACTAATAATTGCATTATTAGTTTTTTCAGCAATTTTATGTCTTTTTTTTCGCCTACATTTACTGTTGCTACTGGTCTTGTACTATTTTTTTTTCTTCTTTCATATATTTCTTCAGCTCGTCTTATTTTTTCTTCCACTGATAACATTTTCTCCATAAAAATACACCTCTTCCTTTGTTTCTTTTTAACTATATGTGAAAGAAGTGTTTTTTATAACCTATAATTGTATTATTAATAAAATAGATTGTATTAACATTATTACAATACTAATATACATATATCTTTTAAATTTCTTATTCTTTTTATTTATTTCTTGTTTCTTTCTCTCAAGTTCATTAGATTTCTCTATGTCTGATATATAATTATTTATTAACATTTCTGCTTCTTTTAGTATATAATCTTTTTCCTTTTTTATCTGCTTTTTCTTTCCTTCAGTTCCTCTATTTTTTTCTATTTGTTGTATTTTTTCTATTTTTTTTCCATTTTTTAGTATTACTATGGCTTCTTCTACAATATTAGATGGTAAATTTCTTAAAATTACCATATTTTTCAATTTACTTGCTTCCATATCCTTCCTCCTATTGTTTATATAATATAATTTTTTCCACTTTTTTCTTGTTTATACATTTCTCAAAAAATACCTAAAATAAAAATCCCAGTAAAAAAGAGTAAATTTTATGTTACAATTCACAGTCATGTCAGTTTTTATATTATTGACGTTTCAATAGTGGTAGTATATGTACTTATTTATAAATCAACTTGTTCATTGCACTCGAAAAGAAATTCTAATATACAAAATTGAGCCTCTTTCACTCAGGCTA
>CANPZF010000030.1 GCA_947589015.1 uncultured Clostridia bacterium | reverse complement strand
GTATATTAGAATTTCTTTTCGAGTGCAATGAACAAGTTGATTTATAAATAAGTACATATACTACCACTATCGAAACGACACAAATATAAAAACTGACATGACTGTGAATTGTAACAATTAATTAATAAAAAGTACTTAAATAAAATTTTTAAGTTCTTTTTTCATAATAATTTCTTTATCTGAAGTAAATTTGGTTAAAGGCAATCTAGGAATTCCAAAATCAAAACCTAAAGTATTTAATGCACACTTTACAGGAATAGGATTAACCTCAGAAAATAAAGATTTAATAAGGGGCAAAGCATCTAATTGTAGCTTTGTAGAAGCATCAATATTGGAGTCAAAAAAGCTATTAACAATATTGTGAGTATATTTAGGCAATATATTAGAAAGAACTGAAATAACTCCAATTCCACCCAAAGATAGTATCGGTAATATTTGGTCATCATTGCCAGAATATATAAATAAATTATCACCACATAAATTAGCAATTTCAGCTACTTGAGAAATATTGCCACTAGCTTCTTTTATAGCAACGATATTTTCTATTTTTGATAATTCAAAACAAGTTTTAGGTTCAATATTTACACCAGTTCTGCTAGGTACATTATATAAAATAATTGGTATAGAAACATTTAAAGCAATTTGTGTGTAATGTTCAATTAATCCATTTTGAGTACATTTATTATAATAAGGAGTAACAACTAAAATACCATCTGCACCTAAATTCTCAGCCAATTTGGAATTTTCAATTACAGTTTTTGTATTATTACCGCCAGTTCCAATAATAATAGGTATTCTGCCATTAGATGTTTGAATAGCACAAGTTACTGCATCGATTTTTTCCTTAGTAGTCATAGTACTAGATTCTCCAGTAGTGCCACACACAATAAGAGCATCTACACCATTTTCAATCTGAAAATTAATGAATTTTTTAAACTCATTGATATTAACTCCATTTTCATCAAATGGAGTACATAAAGCTGTTCCACAGCCTTTAAATAAAATTTTTTTCATAAAAATTAACTCCTATAAAACAATTAAGATATTTTATAGTAAATTATATTTAGGATATAATAAAAAAAGAAGTAGATAAAAAAAGTTGAAGTATTAATACATCAACTTTTGAATTTTAAAAATGTATAATAATTAAACTTAAAAATAAATAGGCATATCTGAAATATTTTTTCATAAACATTCTTGATTTTACAACTTGAAAAGTTTCTGATGTAGCAGAATATTTATCTACGCAAGTTAAAATAAAACCTTCTATAGAATTTGGAAAAGCAAGAGTAACAGGCCACATATGTCGTATTATCATATCTTTTTCTTTTTTAGTTAAATCAAATAATTTACAAGCATTTTCACAAGCACATTTTCCATGTGTAAAAGCATGAAAACCTTTTCTACCTGGTTGACGTATTCTCCAATCATATAAGAACAAGTCATGTAGCATTGCAGCTCTTGTTACACTATAATAATCTAAATGATATTTTTTACAAATTAAATAACAATAATAAGCAACTGTATAACAATGGTCAAAACATGTGGTTTCATAATGTTGCCTAAAATTTTTCATTTGTTGTACAGTTTGGTTTGAAATTAATTCATTTATAATATCTAAAAATTCAGAATCATTTTTACTTGATTTTATTATTAATGACTTCATTTTAAACTCCCCTTTATCTATTGTATATATATTTTAATTATAACATAATTAGACACATAATTGCAAATTTTGCAGTTTTGTATTATAATATATACAAAATCGTATAAAGGAGGAGTAATTATGCGAATTTTAGGAAACATAGAGATAGAAGGACAAAGAAAAAATCTAAGTATACAAAAAGATAATGGATTATATAAATATTATTTAGATGACCAATTTATAGGAGTTTTTGATCCAAAAAAAATGATAGACACTAGAATTGTTTTCAGAGAAAATAGTATTGAAAATGAGCTTTCAGCAGAGATTAAAGACCAAATAACACAATTCTTGGGTGAAAAACAATTAGATGAAATTTTAGATGAAAAGGAACAAGAGCAAAAAGAATTTGAATATGATGAAGTATTAGATGATAGAGAAGAAAAATCAGAACAAGAAAATGATAAACAACCAGAAAAAGATCAAGTTCAAAAAGAAAAAGATAAACCAACAGAAGATTTAGAAGAAGATAAAAAATTTGTTAATACTGTAAAAGATATAAATATTAAAGAAACAATAAAAATGAGTGAAAAAATAACAGATATGAGAACTTTAGGTAAAGTACTTGATGATGAAGGAAAAAGACCAACAATAAATGGTAAAAAAGCGGAAAAATTGGGAATAGTAGAGTCAGACCAAATACAAAATTTAGTAGATGAAAATGGAAAGAGATTAACTGGACATACTTCAAGATATGCAACAGTAGGAATAAACAATAGAGGAGAAGTTGCGGCAATGGACTTAGAACAAGATAGTTCAGAGGGGTCTAATTCAACAAAAAGAAATTATCAAGTGGCACAAGATGGAGAAATAACAAAAGATGATGTTTCAACTAGATTAAAAGTAGGAAAAGGAACTTTAGGAATAGAAAATGAAGGTGGAGAAATAAAGGTACATCACTCATCTGGAAAGAGTTTTGGGGGACAAGGTGTATCTGGAAATATGAGTTTAGATCGTGAATTAGGAAATTCACGAACAGGGAACTTAATGGGAATGAAAAAGGATGTAAGAGATTTAGCATCTGATGTTAATGATGGATATAGAAATGTTGAAAATATATATCAAGAAGCTGAAAAACATAAAGAATATGATTGTGAAGATTATGAAATAGATGATATAGATGGTGATGAAAATACAGCAAGTCACACACATGAAGAAGAAAATGTTAACTTTGAAGAGTTGGCTCAAAAATGGAGACTTAGGGATGATAATGGCAATTTTTCAGCAGAAAAAGCAAAAAAATTATATGATGAAGCAAAAAAAGATAGTCCTAATAAAACAAGTGAGCAAATTATTGAACAAATTGATGATGAATTAAATGAACAAGTAATGCAAGGAAGAAGTAGATAAAGATAATTTGTTAAATTTTTATTAATTAGTTGCAAAAATTTACCATTAATAGTATAATAAAAAAGGTAGAATAATATTATTATATAAATATTATAAATAAAAGAGAGGTAAAAAAATGGATTATTTATATATACTAAGAGAAGCATTAGTATGGACTATAACTATATTTTGGTTATACCAAATAATGGTAAGTTTATGTTCTTTAGTTAAATTGAAAGATAAACCTTTAAAAGTAAAAAAAGATCACAAATTTATGGCCATAATACCAGCACATAATGAAGAAACAGTAATAGTAAATTTAATAGAAAGTTTAAAAAATCAAACTTATAATAAAGATTTATATGATATATATGTAATAGCAGATAATTGTACTGACAACACAGCAAAAGTAGCAAAAGAAGCAGGAGCAATTGTATATGAAAGATTTGATAGTACAAAGAAAACTAAAGGATATGCATTAGACTGGTTTTTAAAACAAAAAATAGAAGAAAATGCGCCATATGATGCTTTCTTTATATTTGATGCAGATAACATTGTAGATAAGAACTTTATAAAAAATATGAATAAAAAATTGTGTCAAGGCGAAGACGTAGTACAAGGATATAGAGATATAAAAAATCCTTCCGACAACTGGATTACAGCAGGATATGCACTATTTTATTGGACAATGCACAGATTTTATCATTTAGCAAGATATAATTTGGGATTGTCACCATTATTAAATGGAACAGGATTTATGGTAAGATTTGATGTTGTAAAACCACAAGGCTGGGACACAGTAACATTAACAGAAGATATTGAATTTTCTTTAAAAAGAATTATAGCAGGCAAAAGATTAGGTTGGGCTACAGATGCAATAGTATATGATGAACAACCAACAGGATTTAAACAAAGTTGGTCTCAAAGAAGTAGATGGACAGTTGGACATATGCAATGTATAAAAGAATATACAAAGCCTTTGGCAATTGCTGCTAAAGAAAATAAAACAATGATGAACTTTGATGGATTATTATATATATTAGGAAGTATACCAATGTTTATAATTACACTAGTATTACTTGCAACGAACTTTTTAATGTATGCGGGACAGGGAATGACAGAAACAGAGTTAATTATTAATATATTAAGATATTTAGTACCTACGTTCATATTACCAATACTAACAGCTGCACTTGTAATGTGGCTAGATGGAAGACCAATAAAGCCAATGTTTAAAGGCTTATTATGTTATCCACTGTTTATGGGTTCGTGGTTACTAATAAATTTTAAATGCTTATTTAAAAGAGAAACAACATGGGAAAAAATTAATCATGTCAGAGATATAAAAATTGCAGATGTTGATGAAAATGCAGCAACAGAAATAGTAGAAAAAGTATAAATTAGAAAATGAAAATGTAAAAAACAAAAGATAAGAAAGGACAGTAAAAGAATGAAAATAAATGAAACAGTTGAAGCTGTAAGAGAGAGAGAGAGAGAGAGAGAGAGCTATACTTTAGGAAAATAAAAGAAAAAATAATAAATGTATATAATAAAAAAGATAGCATTAAACCTAAAAAAAATAGGTTTGAATGTTGTCTTTTTTGTGTTTATAAATATATAAATGATACGTCATGAGAAATGCAAAAAATAAAAAAGCAAGACAAAACTATTGCAAGAAGAAAAAGCTTAAAGTATAATTTAAATATAAATTATAAGCTATTTTTTATGAAAGAAAAAGAACTTTGAAAAGTGAATATCCTTATAAAAAAAGAAAGAAGAATAAGAAAAGAAACTTTTCAAGGAATAAAAAAATAAAAAATGGAAATAATTTAAATAGTAAGAAATAACGAAAAAACAAAAGAAGGGAGAAAAAAATGAGAGAAAAGAAAAAAATTAAATTGAAAATGAAAGGAAGAAATGAAAATAAGGGGATAACACTGATAGCATTAGTTATAACTATTATAGTGCTATTGATACTAGCAGCAGTAAGTATAGCAACTTTAACAGGGGAAAATGGAATATTGAGTAAAGCATCAAGTGCAACAGACAATACTAAAGATGCAGAGGAAGATGAAAGAGTAAAATTAGCAGTAGCAACAGCATTGTCAGACAATTTAGGAGAAGGACTAACAACAGAGACTTTAAAAGGTTCATTAGAAAATGAATTTGGAAAAGATAAAGTAGTACTAGGTACAAATGAAGATGAAAATGCTACTTTTATAGGAGATGGACCATGGACATTTAAAGGAGAAAGAGATACTTATACGATAGAAAAAACAGGAAAAATAACAACAGGAGGTTCAACTTCAGAAGATGGACAAGAAGCAGATGAAACTGCATCTTATGTAGGATGTTATGCTGATTTAGATGGAAATAAAGAACCAGATGGAATAATCTATGCAGATTTAGCAGTAGACAAAAGTGATGGTCAATGGAATAGTGACAAAGATAGTAAATATAGCTATGAAAAAAAAGACGAATTAAAAAAATATACAGTAAGTGAGGGAGAAGTAACATCAAACAAATTTGGAGATAAATCAGCAAAAATGATAACAGCAAAGTCAGGAACAAGTGGAAATGATAGATTTTACGTAATGGCTTTAGAAGATTTTGATTCTGGAAATGCTCATTCATGGTATAAAAGCAAGAGTGGTTCATTACCAACAGGAGAGGGGAGTATGGCAGTAGGAAGTTTAGTGAATGATTTTGGACAAGGAAAAACAAATACAGAATATTGGATAGGTAAGTGGAATGAGGATAAAGATGAAGGCAAAAATAGTAATGACATATGGAAAATAGTACAAGATAACGGAAAACTAACAAAAAAATATGGAAAAGAGTGGTTTGTACCATCAAAAGCAGAATGGTCAGCATTTGGTGATATGGTGTGGACAAAATTTGATAAAGATTATACAGGGTTAGGACTAAAAATCTACTACTGGTCGTCTTCGCAGGGCAATTCTATCGCCGGTAGGAGCCAAGCCTGGTACACGGTCTTCGTCGCTGGCTATATGCGAGCCTACGATGTGGATGGTACCAACCGTGTGCGCTTGAGCGCGACTTTCTAATTTTGTAAAAAATTAGGAAAGCAGACTAAGCGTTATGTAAATAACGCTTAAATTCAAACCGAGAAAAACTTCGTAAGAAGTTCTCGGTTTGAAAAAGATTTAAAATAATATCAGGAAGTAAAAATATGGGAGAGCAAAAACAAGCTAAAAAAAATCATTGGACACAAGCAAAGGTAGACAAGGCAACAAAGAAAATAAACCAAGCTAATACCATATAGTAGATGAAAGTCCTATCTGGCAAAGTCTAACCAACAGCCAGCATGTATGTATAAGAGTTAAAAGAAAAGGCATATTTGAAAATCGCAAGTTAATCTATGTTATATAAGACATAGCTTGAGATTTTTAAATATGTCTTATCTTATAACTCTTGCTTTTTATTTACTTTAAATTTAGTATTAAAGTTAAATTTCCATGTATAAATAAAAAAAACACTCATATATTTGAAATATAAATATAAGGAGTGATTTTATGTATTATATTCAAGAAACTGACAAGCCTAGTAAAATTTCAAAGATATTTAATAAAGTAAAGTTAAAAGAAGATAAAATAATATTGCCAATAGAAAAGCAAAAAATAATATCAGATGAAACAGCAAGAAAGCTTGTATATAAAGTAAATAAAATCTTAAAAAATGCTAATAGTAATAAATTAATAGTAAGTAAAGAAATAAAAAAACAAGAAATATTTATAAATTATTTATATACATATAATTTTGAAATAGTAGATGGAAAATGGTTATTTGAAGTTTTAATTAATGAAATATTAGAATATATAATTCAGAAAGAAAAATTAAAAATAGATGAAATACAAATATCATTTTTGGTAAATCAGATAAATGAAATAATTTTAGAAAACATAAAAGAAAGCTTAAAAAAATATAAAAGAGTTAATATAGTAACTAATCATTCAGAAAAATTAAAAAAAATTGAGAAAGAATATTTAGACGAATATGGTATACCAATATGTGTTACAAACAACAAGAAAAAAAGCTTATCAAAATCTAATATAATAATAAATATAGATTTTCCAAATGAATTCATAAACAATTATCAAATATATGATAATGCTATAATTATAAGCATATTAGAAAACATAAAAATAAAGAAAAAAAGATTTAATGGATATATAATAAATGACTATGAAATAGAAAAAGGAGCTAATAATTTATCAGATTATAATACACAAAATATATATAGTAATAAAGACATTTATGAAGCAGAAATATATAAAAAACAGCCATATGAAGATATAAAAAGTAAAATAAAAAAAGATAAAATAAAAATAGTTAAATTAATTGCAATTAATGGAGAAATATAATATAATAAACCTGTCTTATTTTAGGACTAAGGAGGTAGCAATACAATGCCAAATGATAGAGAAAATCAAAGAAAAAATTTAGAAAAAACAAAACCCTATAAAGTAAATAGGAATGAAAAGAGAAAAAAACCAGTAGCAAAAAAAGTAACAAATGATAAGAAAACTAAAAAAGAAAAAAAAGGTAAAAAACAAGGCAAACATCCTAAATTAATGATGTTTATAAAAATATGTATAGTATTATTTTTGCTTTTATGTGTTATAGGAGCAGGAATTATTGCAGGAATGTTTTTTGGTCTATTTGGAGAGGAATTTGAAATAACAAAAGATGAATTAAAAATTGGAGCTTCAAATTCAGTAATAGTAGACAAAAACGGAGAAATAATAGCTAATTTAAGTGGAGATGAAAAAAGAAAAATTATCACATTAGAGGACATGGCAGCGTATTTACCAAAAGCTTATGTAGCAATTGAAGATGAAAGGTTTTATCAACATAGTGGAGTAGACATAAAAAGAACGGCAGGAGCTATTTTACATACTATAACAGGAAACAGTAGTTATGGTGGAAGTACAATTACACAACAATTAGTAAAAAATATAACAAAGGAAAAAGAAACTGCTGGAATGGCAGGAATTATGAGAAAAGTAAAAGAATGGGCAAAAGCATATCAAGTTGAAAGAATGATTTCTAAAGATGAAATACTAGAATTATATTTAAACATATTATTTGTTGGAGGAGAAGGAAACCTACATGGTGTAGAATTAGGAGCAGAATATTACTTTAATAAAAGTGCTAAAGACCTAGACTTGGCAGAATGTGCATTTTTAGCAGGAATTAATACATCTCCTAGCAAATATAATCCATATGATACAACAAAAAATCAAGACGAATTAAAACAATCTATAAAAAGTAAAGTTTTAACAGTATTAGAAAAAATGAAAGAACTAGGATATATAGAAAAACAAGAAGACTATGATACAGCAGTAGCAAAAGCAGAAGCAGGTTTAACATTCCAAAAAGGTGTAGCAGCTTCAGGAACTACTTATTCATATCACACTGATGCTGTATTAAATCAAGTAATTGAACAGGTAATGGAAGAAAAAGAAATTTCTAGAACATTAGCAGAAAACTATGTATATAGTAGTGGACTTATAATTTATTCAACTGTAGATAATAGTATACAAAGTAGATTAGAGCAAGAATATGCTCAAGCAAAATATATAAGCAGTAGTAAAGCAAAAGATGCTAACGGAAATCCATTAAATGACCATTCACAATCAGCAATGGCAGTAATTGATTATAAAACAGGATATGTTGTAGGTGTTGCAGGTGGACTTGGTGCGAAAGAAGGAGCAGGATGGAATAGAGCAACACAAATGGTAAAACCGACAGGTTCTTCAATGAAACCATTAGCAGCAATAGCACCAGGATTAGAAGAAAAAGTAATTAATGCAGCAACAGTTTATGATGATAACAAAACAAACTTTGGTGGAACATATGAGCCTAAAAACTACAATAGATTTACAGGATTAACTAATATAAGAAGTTTTATAGCAACTTCACAAAATATTCCAGCTTTAAAAATAGTTAGAGAATTAACACCAACTAAATCTATAGAATATTTAAGAAAAATGGGAATAACTTCTTTGGTTGATGAAACTCAAGATGCTGAACATAATGATAATGGGTTGCCAATAGCATTAGGAGGTTTAACAAAAGGAGTAAGCCCATTAGAAATGGCAGCAGCTTATGGAACAATAGCAAATGATGGTGTATATGTTACTCCAACATTCTATACCAAAGTAGAAGACTCAAGTGGAAATACAGTTTTAACACCAAATCAACAACAAACTAGAGTAATATCTGTTCAAAATGCATATATAACTAAAACAATTGTACAAGAGCCTGTAAAATCACCTTCTGGTACAGCAACATATTGTGCAATTAAGGGAATTGATGTGGCTGCCAAGACAGGAACTACAGATGATGATTTTGATAGATGGCTATGTGGATTTACACCTTATTATTCAGCAGCATGTTGGTATGGATATGATAATAATGAAAAAGTAAGATGGGACTCTAACCCAGCAGGTTTAATATGGGATGCAGTTATGACAGATATACATGCTAATTTACCAAATGCAACGTTTACAAGACCAGATGGAATAGTAGAAGCAGTTGTGTGTAAAGTAACAGGATGTACACCAACAACTGGATGTGATACTACATATACAGAAATATTTACAAGTGATAATATGCCTGCTAGATGTCAAGGACATGGTTCACAGCAATTGTGTCCTGAAAGCGGAAAAATTGCAAATGAATATTGTCCAGCTAATAGAAAAACAAATGTATATGGAGCAGTAATTCCAAAAGAACAATTGAAGTTATGGAATCCACTAGTTAGAAGTGTATCAGGAAATAAAGTAGAAGAAATTTGTACAATTCACACAAAACCAGAAGAGCAAACAAATACAACTAACACAACTCCATCAACAAATACAACAAATACGACCCCATCAACCAATACAACAAATACAACTCCACCAACAAATACAAATACATCAGGAAACAATACAACTAACACAAATACTACACCGAGTGGAGGAAACACAACAAATAATAATACAACTAATACAAATACAAGTCAGAATACGACAGGGGGTAATACAAGTACATAAATTTAATAAGAAAGGAATGCAATTAAATGAATATATATTTTTATAATACTTTATCAAGAACAAAAGAATTATTTAAACCTATAGATGAAAAAGAAATAAGAATGTATACATGTGGCCCTACTGTGTACTATTATGCACATATTGGAAATCTAAGAGCGTATCTTTTTATGGATACGCTAAGAAGGGTTTTACAATATAATGGATATAAATTAAAGCATGTTATGAATATAACAGATGTTGGTCATTTAGTTTCTGATGCAGACGAAGGCGAAGACAAAATGATGAAAGCAGCTAAAAGAGAAAATAAAAATCCATTTGAAATAGCTGAATTTTACATGAATGCATTTTTTAAAGATATAGAAGCAATGAATATAGAAAAACCAGAAATAATAGCAAGAGCAACTGAACATATAAAAGAAATGGAACAATATGTGCAAAAAATTATAGAAAATGGATATACATATCAAACAGAAGATACTATCTATTTTGATACATCAAAATTAGATAAATATGGAGTATTATCAAACATTAATATAGAAGAACAAAAAGCGGGAGCTAGGGTTGACTTTGATCCAAATAAGAAAAATGTTACAGATTTTGCATTATGGATAAAAGCTCCAGAAAATCATCTTATGAAATGGGATACATTTTTTGGAAAATGCTATCCTGGATGGCATTTAGAATGTTCTGCAATGGGCTATAAATATTTAGGGGATCATTTTGATATTCACACAGGAGGAATAGATCATATTCCTATACATCATGAAAATGAAATAGCCCAAAGTAAAGGATTTAGTGGCAAAATACCAGCAAACTTTTGGATGCATGTTGATTTCTTAACAGTAGATGGAGGAAAAATGTCTAAAAGTTTAAATAATCTATATACATTACAAGATTTAGAAGAAAGAGGATATGATCCATTAGTATATAGAATGTTTAATTTTGGCTCTATTTATAGAAATAAAATTAATTTTACATGGGAAGCTATGGATTCAGCTAAAACAGCATTAATTAGATTAAGAGAAGGATATAAAAAACACACTGAAGGAACAGAACATATAAGTAAAGAGGAATTAAATCAATATGAAAATGAATTTTTAAAGGCAATAAATGATGATTTAAATATGCCAGTAGCTATGAGTGTAGTTTGGGATGTAGTAAAAAATCCAAAAAAATCAAAAGAGTTAGCAGAATTGTTATTAAAATTTGATAAAGTGTTGGGATTAGATATAAATAAAGAAGTAGAAATACAAATTCCAAAAGAAATTTTAGAATTAGTAGAAAAAAGAAAACAAGCAAGGTTAAATAAAGATTGGGCAGAATCAGATAGACTAAGAGACGAAATTTTAAATAAAGGATATATAGTAAAAGACACTAAAAATGGAATGGAAATAACAAAATAAAGGAGAAATTTAAATGGCCATATTATTACCAGGAGGAGCAGGATTTATAGGAAGTCATACTGCAATAGAATTATTAAATTTAGGAAGAGAAATTATCATTATAGACAATTTTTCCAATAGTAAACCACAAGTATTAGATTCTATAAAAAAGATAACAAAAAAGGATTTTAAGTTTTATGAAATAGATTATTCTAATAAAGAACAACTAGAAAAAGTATTTAAAGAAAACAATATAGAAGCAGTTATGAATTTTGCAGGATATAAAGCTGTAGGAGAGTCTGTACAAAAACCAATAGAATATTATGAAAATAATGTTTCAGGAGCATTGGTTTTATTAAAGATGATGAAAAAATATGGTGTAAAAAAATTTATATTTAGTTCATCTGCAACTGTATATGGAGAACCAGAAAAAATACCAATTACAGAGGATTGCAAAACAGGACAAACAACAAATCCTTATGGAACAACAAAACTATTTATAGAACAAATTTTAAAAGATATTTATAAATCAGATGATTCGTGGGATATCTGCATTTTAAGATATTTTAATCCTGTTGGAGCACATGAAAGTGGTTTAATAAAAGAAGACCCTCAAGGAATTCCAAATAATTTGATGCCATATATTGTAAAAGTAGCTAATGGCGAATTAAAAGAATTATCTGTATTTGGAAATGATTATAATACACCAGATGGAACAGGAGTGAGAGACTATATACATGTAGTTGATTTAGCAAAAGGACATATTAAAGCATTAGAAAAATTAGAAAGAGAACAGCAAGGTTTATATATTTATAATTTGGGAACAGGAAAAGGATATAGTGTTCTAGATATGGTAAAAACATTTGAAAGGGTTACAGGTAAAAAAGTACCATATAAAATAGCACCTAGAAGAGCAGGTGATATAGCTACATGCTATGCAAATCCTAAAAAAGCCGAAATTGAATTAGGTTGGAAGGCTGAAAAGTCATTAGATGAAATGTGTCATGATTCTAATTTATAAAAAGTAAAAATGTTGATATTTAATTGTATCAACATTTTTATTGTTTATTTAAAGTAATTGTATTTCCAGTTTTTATTATAAAACCATCATCTTTTAGGAGTTTTAATTCTCTCATCATAGCACTTCTGTCTATGCTTAAATAATCGGCTAAATCTGTAAGGGAAAATGGTAAAACTAGCTTCTTACTCATAGTTCTCATTGATAGTAAATTGAAATATCCTAATAATTTATCTCTTATAGAACGTTTCGTTAATAGTTCTATTCTCATATTTAAATTTGTTATTTTACTTAAAATAAATTCAGGTAAGTTTTCAGAAAGATATGTATGAAATTCGCAATTTAAGGTACATTTTTTGTGTATATCATTATAATTATAAAATAAAACTTCACAATTTGATTTTGCTTCTACTAGTAACTCATTATTGGTGGTAATGTTATAAAATATTTCACCAAATATATCATTTTTAGAAAGATGTTCAACTATTGTTCTGTTTCCGTCAAAGTCATATCTTACTAAATCAGCATGACCTTTTAGTAAAATACAAAGTTGGTTTCTTTTTTGAATATAGGTTGTTATAGTTTCATTTTTGGTAAAATGTTTAATTTGAGCTTTAGTACATTGAGTTGAAAATGATTGTATAAAGTCTTCTATATCAAAATTAGTATTCATTATATTGCCCCCTTTTATGAAAATATTATATAATTAATTTGTTGTAATTGCAACATTATAATATTTTTTAGTTTGAATACTTTCTGTGATTTTAGCAATTTATACCTTTTATTCTAAAATTACAAAGAATATTGAAACTTAAATGTAACATTTTTGTAACATAAATGTAATATTTAATTTCTTCCTTAGAGGTCAGCCAGATTAAAATGGTTTCAAGATAATTTGTTGTTTTTGCAACAGAAAAACAAATTTTGTAATATATAATAAAGACATACAAATCGAAGGAGGAAATGTAAAATGAAAATTATCAAAAGGGATGGAAGAGCTGTAGATTATAATAGGGAAAAAATAGCTATAGCAATTGAAAAGGCAAATAAAGAGGTAAAACCTAAAGAAAGAGCAAATAAGGATCAAATAAAAGAAATAATTACTTATATTGAAGAGTTAGGCAAAAAAAGAATGTTAGTAGAAGATATTCAAGATATTATTGAAGAAAAATTAATGGAAATACAAAAATATGAATTAGCCAAGAGATATATTGTATATAGATATACAAGAGCATTAGTAAGAAAGCAAAATACAACAGATGAATCAATATTAGGATTAATAAAAACAACTAATAAAGAACTAATGGAAGAAAATTCAAATAAAAATGCAATTATAGCTTCAACACAAAGAGATTTAATTGCAGGGGAAGTTTCAAAAGATTTAACGAAAAGGATTTTACTTCCTGAAAAGATATCAAAAGCTCATGAAGAAGGAATTTTACATTTTCACGATATGGATTATTTCCTACAACCAATATTTAATTGTTGTTTAATTGATATTGGAAACATGCTAGACAATGGCACTGTTATGAATGGAAAATTAATGGAAAGTCCAAAAAGTTTCCAAGTTGCTTGTACAATAACAACTCAAATAATAGCATCAGTTGCAAGTAGCCAATATGGAGGTCAATCAGTAGACATCAAGCATTTAGGAAAATATTTAAGAAAAAGTTATGAAAAATTTAAGAAAGAATTATCAGAAGAATACAAAGGTAGACTATCAGATGATATGATAGAAGAAATTACTCAAACTAGATTAAGAACAGAACTAAGACAAGGTGTTCAAACAATTCAATATCAAATAAACACTTTAATGACTACAAATGGACAATCACCATTTGTCACAATATTCTTAAATTTGGAAAAAGATGATCCATATATAAAAGAAAATGCAATGATAATAGAAGAAATATTGAAACAAAGATATCAAGGTATAAAAAATGAAGCAGGTGTATATATAACACCAGCATTTCCAAAATTGATTTATGTATTAGATGAACACAACTGCTTAAAAGGAGGAGAATACGATTATTTAACAAAATTAGCAGTAAAATGTTCTTCTAAAAGATTATATCCTGATTATATTTCAGCTAAAAAAATGCGTGAAAACTATCAAGGTAATGTATTTAGTCCTATGGGATGTAGAAGTTTCTTATCTCCATGGAAAGATGAAAATGGAAACTATAAATTTGAGGGAAGATTTAATCAAGGTGTAGTAAGTATCAATTTACCTCAAATTGGAATTATTGCAGATGGTGATGAGAATAAATTTTGGAAGTTATTGGATGAAAGATTAGAATTATGCTTTGAAGCTCTAATGTGTAGACATTATGCATTATTAGGAACATCAGCAGATATAAGCCCAATTCATTGGAGATATGGAGCAATTGCACGTTTGAAACAAGGTGAAAAGATAGATAAATTACTAGTAGGTGGATATTCAACTATTTCGTTGGGATATATAGGACTTTATGAGGTAACTAAACTAATGAAAGGTGTATCACATACTACACCAGAAGGACACGAATTTGCCGTTAGGGTAATGAAAAAATTGAGAGAAACAACAGATAAATGGAAAAAAGAAACTAACATTGGATTTGCTTTATATGGTACTCCAGCAGAAAGTTTATGCTATCGTTTTGCACGTATTGATAAAGAAAAGTTTGGAGAAATTAAAGATATTACAGATAAAGGATATTATACAAATTCTTACCATGTAGATGTTAGAGAAAAAATTGATGCATTTTCTAAATTAGCATTTGAAAGCGAATTCCAATCTATTTCTTCAGGAGGAGCTATCTCATATATTGAAGTGCCTAATATGCAAAATAATTTAGATGCAATGGAGGCAGTAGTTAAATTTATTTATGATAATATTCAATATGCAGAGTTTAACACAAAGTCAGATTATTGCCATGTGTGTGGATTTGATGGAGAGATTATCATAAATGATAAATTAGAGTGGGAATGCCCAAACTGTGGAAATAAAGATAAAAATAAAATGAACGTAACGAGAAGAACCTGTGGATACTTAGGAGAAAACTTTTGGAATGTAGGAAAAACAAAAGAAATTAAACAAAGAGTGTTACACTTATAGAAGAAGTATTATAGTCTGAACAATAAATAAATAAATTTTGTTCAGACTATATTTTGTTACAGAATAATGGTTTAAAAATTAGCTATGAAAATGCTTATATATTAATATATTTTGTCAAAACATATCTGGGGTGTAACAATCCGGGTCTTGACTGCAAATATTAATATATAAGCATTTTCGCATATTCTAAGTTTGTAACCATTAATTTGAAAATAAAAGTAAAAAAATAAAACAAAAATAGATAAAAAAAGCATAGTTCCCCCTTACCCCCCAAAAATAACATATTAAGTTATGGGAGTTGAATTGAAATTTTGTGAACTAATTAATTGAACAATTTCATCTTG
>CANPZF010000029.1 GCA_947589015.1 uncultured Clostridia bacterium | reverse complement strand
TGAAAAGAAAAAGAATATATTAGTAATCTTTTTTCCGTGAACATCCCTCAATTTTGTATATAAGAATTTCTATTTCTTGTTTCAATCAAGCGTTGATTTATAAATAAGTACATATACTACCACTATCGAAACGTCAATAATATAAAAACTGATATGACTGTGAATTGTAACTATCTAATAATTAAGAATTTTATAAAATTTTATCAAATACTTGAAAAAAATAGCAAAAACTGATATAACTTTAATAACTAATGATAAGGAGAAAATGATGAAAGATTATTGGGAAAAAGCAGAACCTGTAATTCACACATTCAATAAGAAAAAAATCACTATGGCAATCATTATTATACTAATAATTGTAATAGTAATAACTATAATCTTTGTATATTTTTATAATAATAAAGCAAGAGAATGGATTGATAAAAATCTATTAAAAAAAGAAGTAATGCAAGATAATGTGACAACAATAGAATTAAAAGAAGAAAATGCTGTAAATATATATGCATTTAACAAATATATAGGATTATTAAGTAAAAACAAATTTTACATTTATAATTCTATGGGTATTGAAGAGCAAACTCTAGATATACAAATAACAAATCCATTATTCAATTCAGCAAATAGATTTTTAGTAGTAGGAGAAACGAAAGGACAAAAAATTTATTTAGTAGAAAACAAAGAAATTGTATGGGAAAATGAAATAGATGGGAATATTTCACAAGTTCAAGTAAATAAAAATGGATATGTGGCAGTAACAATTGTAGATACAAGTTACAAAACAGTAATAGAAATGTTTGACCCAACAGGAACAGAAATGTTTAAGAAATATCTATCATCTACAAGAGTAGCAAATGTTAGTATATCAAATGACAATAAATATTTAGCAATAGCAGGAATAGATACGTCAGGAACGATGATAAAATCAAATGTAACAATAGTATCCGTAGAAAAATCAATTGCAGATCCATCAAACTCAGTAGAAAATACATATTATCGGAGAAAACAACAAATTAATAGTAAATGTAAAATATCAAGATAGAAATAGATTGCTATGTATGTATACAGATGAAATAAGAATTATAGAAGAAAATCAAGATAAAAATTTGTATCAAAATCAGAATGAAAAAGTTATTTTTCAAACAGTAGAATTAACTAATTATGCTGCGACTGTAATAGAGAAATCATCAGGTTTATTTACAGCAGATTCAGTAGTTAATATAATAAATACAGATAACAAAAATGTAAAAGAATATACAGTAAATTTAGTAACTAAAGAATTATATACATATGGGAATATTATAGCATTAAATCTAGGAACAGAAATAGAATTTATTGACACAAATGGACTGCTAAAAAAGAGATATATAGCAAAACAAGAAATAACTAATATTGTATTATCAGATAGCATAGCAGGTGTCATATATAGAGATAAAATAGAAATAGTAAATTTATAGGGAGGACTTTACATGGGAATTATGATAGATGTAATTATTATAGCAATTATCGCTTTGTCTACATTTTTAGCTTATAGAAAAGGACTAATATCACTTGCTGTTAAATTATTTGCATTTATAATAGCAATAGTTGTAACATCAATTTTATACCAACCAATAACTAATTTTGTAATAAATACAACAGGAATTGATGAGGCGATAGAAAATGCCATATTAGAAAAAACAAGTGAGATTATGATAGAACAATCAGAAGAAAAGCCAGAAATAGCTAATCAATTAATAGATGATGCTAAAAATAATATATTACCTGAAACAGCTAGAAATTTAGCAATCAATATAGTAAGAGGAATTGTTTTAATAGTGTTAATTATAGCTATTAGAATAGCTTTAAATTTTGTAACAGCATTGGCAAACATAATAGCAAAACTACCAATATTAAATCAAATAAATAAAGCAGGCGGAATAGTATATGGAGTTTTTAGAGGAATTATTATTGTGTATGCAATATTATTATTGGTAAATTTTGCAGGACAATTAAATATTAATAATACACTATATAAAAGTGTAAATCAATCATCTATAGGAAAATCAATGTCTCAAAATAATATTTTACTAGTATTTTTTAAATAAAATAATATTATTATAGGTTAATACAGATAAGAAGTGGGAGAAAAGGTTGAAAAAAATTGTAATTCTTTTTCAACCAGATTTGTGCTTTAGAAAGGAATTCAATTAAAAATGGCTAAACAAAAACTGGAATTGACTTGGATAGGAAAAAGTAAAAAAGAAAATATAGAACCTAGAATACTTATTGAGGATAAAGAAAAATCTTATGGAGATTCTAATACAGATAATATGCTTATTCATGGTGATAATTTGTTAGCGTTAAAAGCATTGGAAGATAAATTTACTAATAGAATAAAGTGTATATATATAGATCCACCATATAATACAGGGGCAGCATTTGAACAATATGATGATAATATAGAACATAGTATATGGATAAATTTAATGAAAGCCCGTCTAGAAATTTTAAGAAATTTATTAAATGAAAAAGGAACAATTTTTATTCAAATAGATAATACAGAATATGCCTACTTAAAAGTACTTTGTGATGAGATATTTGGTAGGCAGAATTTTTTGACTACAATAAATTGTAAAGTAAAAAGTTATGGAGGATTAACCTCTAATGAAGCAATGTTTTTTGATGTCAGTGAATATATATTAGTGTATGCAAAATGTGCTTCAAAAGTAACATATAAGAACTATTATATTCCAATAGAACTAATTGACAAAAATTCAAAAACAGTTGCAAATTATAATCAAACAATTACAGACATTCAGTTTGATAAAAAACAATTTATTGGTGAAATTAAAGGAATAAAATATTATAGAATTCCTAAAGGTAACTTTAAAATTGAAAAATTAAATTTGAGTAAAATGAAACCAATTGATTTTTATGAAAATAGAGATAAAATATTTCGTCTAACAGCATTAAGTGGAGGATTAGGAAAAAAATTAAAAGAAAGTACAAGTGACTTTATGAATAAAGAAGACTTGTTTATATATGAATATGTACCCACAAGAGGAAGAGATGAAGGAAAACAAGTACAACATTTATTATATAAAGGTGCTAGAATAACATACTTAAACAATTACATTGAGATTGACGAAAGTAACAAAACCATTATGAAAACAGAAGGCGTAACTAATATGATTTCAAATGACTGGTGGCAAGGAATAGCAGCTGAAGGTGGAGTTACAATGAACAACGGAAAAAAACCTGAAAAATTATTACAACTACTTTTAAATATAACTACAGAGAAAGGTGATTGGGTTCTAGATTCTTTCTTAGGTAGTGGAACCACATGTGCTGTAGCACATAAAATGCAAAGAAAATGGATAGGAGTTGAATTAGGGGAACAATGTTATACACATTGTAAAAAAAGACTTGATGGTGTGATTGAAGGAGAACAATCAGGAATTTCAAAAAATGTTTCATGGAATGGAGGAGGAGGATATAAATTTTATGAGCTTGCACCATCTTTATTAGTAAAGGATAAATTTAATAATTGGGTAATATCTGAAAAATATAATGGAGAATTATTATCACAAGCTATTTGCAAACAGGAGAGATTTACATATTGTCCTGATAAAGAGTATTATTGGAAACAGGGAAAATCATCAGAAAATGATTATATATATATAACAACTAATTATGTTTCAATAGAATATTTACAAACCATAGAAAAAGAAATGAAAGAAGATGAAAGTTTGTTAATTTGTTGTAAATCACATCAAGAGGGATGTGACAACAAATTTAATAATATAACGATAAAGAAAATACCACAAGCAATATTGAATAATTGTGAATATGGTAGAGATGATTATTCTTTAAATGTTAAAGAAGTTTTGGAGGTGGACGACGAAGATGAGTAAAGAAAATTTAAACTTAATAAACAATAGGATGAGTCTTAGAACACCACAAACTGAATCATTAGAGATTTTATCAAAAATATTAGATAAAATGGAGCTAACCAAAAATTTTAATAATGATGAATTATTACATTTAATAAATTCTATGTTTCCTACTTGTACTGACTTTGAAAGAAACTTTCCATCTATTTGTTTTTCATTAGCAACAGGTGTTGGAAAAACAAGATTGATGGGAGCATTTATGGTGTACCTATATAAGGAAAAAAACATTAAAAATTTCATGATAATAGCACCCAATTTAACTATTTATAATAAATTAATTAAAGACTTCGGAGATACATCTTATGAAAAATATGTTTTTAAAGGAATAAAAGAATTCTATACAGCTAATATTGTAACAGGAGATAATTATAGAAGAAGTATAAAATCGCAAATATCATTTTCTGATATAACAATAAATATATTTAACATTTCGAAAATAAATGCTGAAACCAAAGGCGGAAAAGAGCCACAGATTAAGAGGTTATCTGAATATATTGGAGATTCATATTTTAACTACTTATCAAGACAAGAGGACTTAGTAATTTTAATGGATGAATCTCATCATTATCGTGCTAATAGGGGAATGCAAGTTTTAAATGAATTAAACCCTGTATTAGGATTAGAATTAACTGCTACGCCACAAACTGAAAAAGGAAGTAAAACTATAAAATTTAAAAATGTCGTATATGAATATTCGTTAGCAAAAGCTATGCAAGATGGTTATGTAAAAATACCACATGTTGCAACAAAGAAAAATTTTAATATAAATAATGCAAAAAATGATTTAGATAAAGACATTATTAAACTAGAAGATGGTATTAGAATTCATGAAGATACAAAGGTTGCATTAGAGATTTATGCAAAAAATAATAATAAACAAATAATTAAACCATTTGTTTTAGTTGTAGCTAAAGATACAAATCATGCAGAACAATTATTAAAGGTAATAAAGTCTAAGAACTTTTTTGAAGGATATTACTCTGACAAAGTTATAATAGTACATTCAAATCAAACGGGAAGTGAAAAAGATGAAAATATACAACAGCTTGTTTCACTAGAAAATTACGATAATAAAATTGAAATAGTTATTCATGTTAATATGCTAAAAGAGGGGTGGGACGTTAATAATTTATATACAATAATTCCATTAAGAAGCTCAGCTTCAAGCACATTAACAGAGCAAACTATTGGAAGAGGACTAAGACTACCATATGGAAAAATTACAAAAGACGAAAAAGTAGATAGACTAACTATAGTTTCACATGACAAATATGAAGAAATTATAAAAATAGCAAATAGTGAAAATTCGCTTATAAAAAAACAAAATATAATAGTCATAGAAGATGAGGATTTAGAAACTAAAAAAGAAGTAATAGTAATACAAAATAATATCAATGAAGAAATACAGAGGAAAGAGCAAGAGATATCTTCAATTTTAGATTGGGAAAAAGATGAACAAAAAGTAAAAGATTATACAGAATTGCAGGCAAAAAAAATTATTTACGATACTGTTTTTGAAGATATTGCTAGTTATGATGTTCCCGTAAATAATGTAGAAGACTTAAAAAAAGAAATTGTAAAAAATATTGTAATAGAAAAATTTAAGGAAAAATCAGAAGAAAATGGACAAACTATTATAGAAGGATTTAATGATAGTATTATAAAAAGTATAGAAAGCAATTTTGAAAATATTATAGAAGATGTAAGGAATAATATAATTGAAATTCCTAGAATCACAATTATAAAAAGTGCGGATACAAATGTATATTTTGAAGATTTTGATTTAAACACAGATGAACTTAATTTAAAACCTGCTGATCAAAGCATATTGGTTACCAATTTAGTAAATAATCAAACAAGTCAGATTAAGAAAAAGGGAAAAGATTATTTACCAGAAGACATGGAACACACGATTGTTACTCAATTATGGAATAAACCTGAAATTGAATATGATAAGTGTAGTGATTTACTTTTTAAATTATGCAATCAAGCAGTAGAAAAATTAAAAACATATCTTAATGAAGAAGAAGCAACAACAGTTGTAAAGAATTATAAAGCACAAATTGCAGATTATATTTATTCTCAAATGAAGAATCATATAATTATAAAAGAAGGGGAATTAATTGGAAAAAAAGTTTTTCCATTTGTAAAAATAGAACAACATAATTATTCTAAAATATATAAAGATAATTTATATGATTATCATCAGAATATTGAACCTAAAGAAATAAAAACAAAAGTATTTACAGGATTCAAAAAAGCTTGTCATTCTGCGTATAAATTTGATTCTGGCTCTGAAAAAAGTTTTGTTACTTGTTTAGAGGAAACAGATAAAAATGTATTAAAATGGTTAAGACCAGCTCCTAATCAATTTAATATTACATGGAATAGACAAGGAAATCAATATGAACCTGATTTTATTGTTGAAACAAATGATACAATATATATGATTGAAATAAAAAAAGATATAGATATCAATACATATGAAGTTCAAGAGAAAAAAAAGGCTGGAATTGAATATTGTAGATGTGCTTCTGAATATAATCTACAGAACAATAAAAAACCATGGAAATATATACTTATTCCTTCTTCAGAAGTGAAATTAAATATAGAAATGAAAGAATACGAAAAATTATTTTATGATATGTAAGTTACTAGATAAATATGACTTTAGCTATTGACAAGCTTTAGCGTTTAATGTATAATTATATCGTTATAAGGGTTATCCCACATACATTTTTCGTATGCACCGGAAGGAGGGGAATTAAATGTCAGAAATAAAAGTTAATAATGGAAATATAGAAGATGCCTTAAAAAGGTTTAAAAGACAATGTGCTAGAAATGGAGTATTACAAGAAGTTAGAAAAAGAGAGCATTATGAAAAACCTAGTGTAAGGAGAAAGAAAAAGTCAGAGGCAGCTAGAAAAAGAAAATTTTAAAAATTTGTAATTGGAAGTTAATGTGTTATCAAGTACATAAAACTTCCAATTTTGTTACAAAATAATGATTAACAATATAGCTAGTGAAAATGCTTATATATTAATATATTCTGTCAAAACATATCTGGGGCGTAACAATCTGGGTCTTGACTGCAAATATTAATATATAAGCATTTTCACTTATTCTATGTTAGAAACCATTATCGCGTAATCCAATTTTTGTTTTAATTATGAAAATATATACACAAAAATTAAAAATAATGATACAATTTAAAAGTATAATAAGTTTAAAATGAAGTATACTAAAATAAAGGAGGAAAAAGAATGCAATATAAACAAGAAGAAATTAAAAAAGGAATAAAATTACACCTTTTAAAAACAGATAAATTTAAGACCAACATAATAGCAGTATTTTTAACGACAAAATTAGATAGAAACACTGTTACAGAAAATGCCCTAATTTCTGCAATATTAAGAAGAGGAAGCAAAAATATGCCTACGCAAGAACGAATTAGTGTAGAAATGGAAGAAATGTATGGAGCAAGTTTTGACTGTGGGTTAGATAAAACTGGGGACAATCAAGTATTAAAATTTTATATTGAAACAATAAATGACAAATTTATACCAAATAAAAACGAAGGAATATTAGAAAATTCATTAAATAAAATTCTAGAAATTGTTTTTGACCCATTTCTAGAAAACGGAGTTTTTAAAAAAGAATATGTAGAGCAAGAAAAAGTCAATATGAAACATAGAATAGAAGGTAAGATTGATAATAAGGCAAGATATGCTTTAGATAGAACAATTGAGGAAATGTATAAAGAAGAACCTTTTGGACTGTATAAATATGGTTATGTAGAAGATTTAGAAAAAATAGACAATGTAGAATTATATGAAAAATATAAACAATTGATTTCAAAATGTAAAATAGATATATTTGTATCAGGTAGTATAGAAGATACAACAAAAAATACAATATTTGAAAATGAAAATATAAAAAAAATAGGACAGAGAGAAGCTGATTATATAGTACCTGAGATAACAAAGAAAGATTTACAAGAAGAGAAAAACATAACAGAATCAATGGAAGTAACACAGGGAAAGTTAATTTTAGGATTAGATGTTAACCTAAATGATGAGAAACAAAAATATGCAACATTAGTTTATAACAATATATTGGGAGGATCAGCAAACTCAAAAATATTTCAAAATGTTAGAGAAAAGGCACATTTAGCATATGCTGCAAATTCTAGTTATATGAGATTCAAAAATAATATATTTATTAGTTGTGGAATTGAAATAACAAATTATGAGAAAGCTTTAGGATTGATAAGAGAACAATTAGAGCAAATGAAAAATGGTGATTTTTCAGAACAAGACATAGAAGAAGCTAAAAAAGGTATTGTAGCAACAATAAAAACTATAGATGATGAGCAAGATACACAAATAACGTATTATTTTGCACAAGAATTATCGCAAGATACTATAACTGTAGAAGAATATGAACAAAAAATAAAAGACGTAAAGAAAGAAGAAATTGTAAATATTGCAAATAATACACAAATTAATACAATTTATTTTTTACGTGATTAAAAGGAAAGGTGAAATTATGCAAATAATAGAAAATTTGAAAGTAAAAGAAAAATTATATTTAGAAAAACTAGAAAATGGTTTAGCAGTTATGATAATACCAAAGCCAGGTATTCAAAAAAAATACATGATTTGGGGAACTAATTATGGTTCAAATGATAGTGAATTTGTTGTTCCAGGAGAGAAGGAAAATACAGTTGTGCCAATGGGAGTTGCACATTTTTTAGAGCATAAATTATTTGAACAAGAAAATGGAACAAATAGTTTAGATGTATTAACATCACTTGGAGTAGAAGCAAATGCATATACTACAAATGATCATACAGCATATTTATTTGAGTGTACAGATAATTTTTATGAAGCGATGGATGAACTTATGGATTATGTTCAACATCCATATTTTACAGATGAAAATGTTGAAAAGGAAAAAGGAATTATCGGACAAGAAATAATGATGTATGATGATTATCCTGAGTGGAGAGTATATTTAAATGCAATGTCAGCAATGTATCATAATCATCCAGTAAAATTAGACATTACAGGAACGATAGAAACAATTAGCCATATAGATAAAGATGTCTTATATCGTTGTTATAAAACTTTTTATAATCCATCAAATATGACATTAGTTATTTGTGGCGATTTTGAACCAGAAAAAATATTAGAAGAAGTTAAAAAAAGGCTAATAGATACAAAAGCAAGTGGAGAAATAAAAAGGATTTATCCACAAGAACCGGAAAATATAGTACAACCAAAAATAGAACAAAAATTAGAAGTTAGTCAACCATTATATACCATAGGTATAAAAGATAAAAGAGAAATTGATGTACAAAAAAGCGAAATTGTAAAAAAACATATTTGTATAGAAATATTACTAGACATGATAATAGGAAAGAGTTCAAACTTATATAAGCAATTATATAACGATGGGATTATATATAGTACACCAAGTTTAGACTATGAATTTGCAAAAGATTATGCTCATGTATTAGTAAGTGGACAATCTAATAATCCAGAATTAGTATTAGAAAAATTTAAAGAGGAAATAAAAAATCTTAAACAAAATGGAGTATCAGAAGATGCTTTAAGTAGAATAAAAAAGAAGATTTATGGTGGATATATAAAAGAATATAATGATGTTGCAGATATTTCGAGAATGTTTTTAGCAGATTATTTTAAAGGAATTTGTAGTTTTGACTATTTAGAAGAAATAGAAGGAATAAATGTAGAATATATAGAACAAGTGCTAAAAGATGTATTTAAAGAAGAAAAAATGGTGATTTCTATTGTTAGAAATTAAGATAAATAGTCAAATTTTTTAAAATCAATTTTTGTTGTAAAAACGGATATTATTTTATTAGAGAAATAATACCGTTTTTTATTAAAATAAATTGTCGAAAAAAGTAATAAAAGGTCTTACGAAAATTGACAAAAACCATTGAAAATACTTGACTTCACATATGTTGTGTGTTAATTTATATATATACGGAAGATAAAAAGTAAATAAAAGGAGAGATTTGTATGTTAGATGAAGAAATTTGCAAATTAAGAGACAAATTGAATAAAAGCATAGAAAATGGTGATGATTACAGTATAATATATCAACTTAGCATAGAACTGGATGAATTAATAGCACAATATTATAGCCAAATAGAGAAAAAAAATGTGGAAATCAGTACAAGTCAAAAAGATATAAATGGAATGAAAAAGGTCAAAAAATAGCACAACTTACTTTTTTTTCTTATGAACTATTGACAAAAGTAAAATAAAGATGTTATATTATAAATAGATTATATTTTATTTTAGAGGAGGAAAGAAATATGGCAAGTAATTTATGGCTACATAGAGATACTGCAAATGCGAAAATGAATGGCATTATGAAAAAATACGATGAAGTAGTTGGAGCTGCAAATAAAATAGGAAAGAACTTAAAAAAAGATGTAGGTGTAGATGGAAGATGGTATGATGCAAATGCAGCTACATTTGCAAAATGGTGGAATCAAAGTGCAAACTATGAAAACGGTGGTACAGGAGGAACTCTTGTAACTGATAAAGATGGAGTATTAATAATAAAAGGAGGTAACAAAAACGACGGAGAAGATAAAATAAAACAGATAGTTCAATTAGCAGGAAAGTTATTTTATATTTCTGTTTGTATTCCAATGGATGCTCTTTATTTAACTAATAAAAAGATGATTGACAATTGTTGGAATTTAGACAAAGCAAGGACAGCTGCAAATATGCATGAATATAGAAGCGAGTTGGCGAATCCAAATATTAGTGGACGTGTTTGGTCAAATTTTATGGCTGAATGGATGTGGAGAGATGACTGGGAACGCGTAAGTCTACCAATAACCCCACAAGATGTAAAATCAAATACAAATGAAAAGGTAGTAGATGAATTAGGATCTACTATATCAACAGACCTAGATGCATTGAGAGGAAGAGTTGATGAATATTGTAAATTAATAACAGAAGTTGCTAACAATGCAAAAAGTGGACAAGACAAAAACAAATGGTGGGGAATTGATAATGTTAATACTGTTTTCGATGGTGTTACAAAGTTGAAAACAAAAATGAATGATAACCTAGAAACTTTTAAAACCAGTACAGTAACAGCTCTGTCTAGTAGTTCAAAAGTAGTCAAAGGTGGAATTGCTAAATTACAAGGTCTTAAATTTGATTAATAAAGGAAACCCATCACGTATAACGTGGTGGGTAAAATTTTTTATTATAAATAAAGTTTTTTTACTTTCAATTAATTTTTAATAATGTTTCTATTTTTATTCCATTTTTTTTGAATATAATTATATTTTTTTCAAAATAAATTAGATTATATCATTAGTTTTTTTTTAGTATTATAAAAATTCTATATAATGTCATATAAATGTAAAATTGCTTCTAAACATAAAGTTCCCTAACAAATAACAAAGTAATATAAAGAGTAGTGTGTTGAAAAAAATTAGTAAAATGTTATAATAATTGTGAGGAAAACTAGAAAGGATGATTACAATTGTTAGTAGTATTATTAGGTGAAGGAAAAATGAATAAGATGATATTACCAAAAGTAATATCAGGAAACTATATAATAAGCGATAAATATAATGGCATAGATACAAATTTATTAGAAATACAATCTAAAAATAATAATTGGGTAATAACAAGTGATTCAATGACAAAAATACTAAACCCTAAATATATAAAAAATAATAATAATAATACACAACCATTTGTAAAAAATGCTGTATTAAAAGAGTGGGATGTATATGAATTAATGATTGGAGATGCAAATGTACTATATACGTTGATGCTACTACCCGTATATGAGGACAATTGGATACATTTAAATATAAGATACACCCAAGAAATATTAATAGGAAAAGATGAATCAAATCAAATATGTTATGAAAGTAATTTAATAGCAAATAATCATGCAAGAATATTTTTAAATAACGGCAGATGGATGATAGAAAACTATGACCAAAAGTATGGAATATTTTTAAATGATAATATAGTATATAATAAACCCGAATTTTTATTTAATGGAGATATTATTTTTATAATGGGATTAAAAATTATACTAATGGGGAATAGCATATATATAAATAATCCGTTAGGAAAAATGCATTACAATGAACGAATACTAATATTAGATGAAATGCAAGAACAAAAAATTATAGATAATAAAGAAGAAAAAGATAGTGAATTATATATGCCAGAAGATTATTTTTATAGATCACCAAGAATAATTAACAAGTTTGATGAAGATATTATAAGAATATTACCACCACCCCCAAAAAATACAAATGATCAGATGCCGATGATTTTAACTTTAGGTTCAACAGTGTGTATGGGTATTATGTCCGTCGTAAGTTTAGCTTCAACAATTTCTGGAATTGCTTCAGGAACACAGAGCTTGGGAGATAACATAATGTCTCTTATTTCGGGTTTGGCAATGCTAATATGTATGTTATTAATACCATTAATGACGACAAAATGGGAAAAGAAAAGAGAAAAGAAATACGAAGAAAAAAGACAAAAAAAATATAGTGAATATATTTCTAAGATGAAAGACAAGATAGAAAATATAAGAATAAAAAAAAGAGAGTTATTTTTTGAGGATTATGCTACTACAGAAGAATGTACAAAAATAATTTTGAATAAAGACAAAAGACTATGGGAAAGAACAATTGAAGATCCAGATTTTTTGTCTATTAATCTAGGTATGGGAAATGTACCTATCGATATTAAATTTGAATATCCAAAGAAGGAAGATTTTTCAATGGATGAAGAAGATAGTTTAAGAGATATGTTGGAAAACTTTACACAAGGAATTGAAACTTTAACAAATGCAGTTGTAACTATTTCTTTGACAAGTGAAAAAATAATAGCTTATATAGATAGAAATGAAGAAAATATAAGTAAATTTATGCAAAACATATTTATACAACTTATGGCATTTCAGAGCTATAATGATTTAAAATTTGTATTTTTATTAAAAAAAGATAATGTAAAAAAATGGGATTATATAAAAAGAGTTCCTTATGTTTGGAATGACGAAAAAGATTTTAGATTTTTTGAAGATGATATAAAAGGAATGGAAGAAATTTCTAAATATTTAGAAGAAGTATTCTCTAAAAGAATAAGTGAAAAAGAAGAAAAAAATAATAAAAAAAATACACCATATTATTTAATCATTACAGATGATTATAGAAAAATAGAAAACTTGAATATTATTAATAAAATACTAAATGCGGAACACAATATAGGATTTAGTATTTTTTGTATAGCCAATGATATAAGACAATTACCGAATGAATGTAAAAAATTTATAAGTATTAATGGCAACCAAGGAAAAATCTTTAGCAATGAAATATCAGCAAAAGATGAAATTAACTTTACTTTTAATAATTTAAATACATTTTTCTTTGAGAAAATAGAAAAAATGATATCTAATATACCAATAAAGGTAAAACTATCAGAAAAAAATTCATTACCAAATTTTTATACATTTCTAGAGATGTATAATGTAGGCTCAATAGAACAATTAAATATTTTAGATAGATGGAAAAATAATGATGCAACAATTTCTTTAGCAGCACCAATTGGAATTGCACCAACAGGAAAGTTGATTAACTTAGATATTCATGAGAAATTTCATGGACCACATGGATTAATTGCAGGAAGTACTGGTTCAGGTAAAAGTGAATTTATTATTACATATATATTATCATTAGCATTAAATTATCATCCAGATGATGTTGTATTTATATTAATAGATTATAAAGGAGGAGGACTAGCTGGAGCATTTAAAAAACAAGATATAAAATTACCACATTTAGTAGGAACAATTACTAATATAGATAAAGAAGGACTTGAAAGATCCTTAATATCAATACGAAGTGAAATGAAAAGAAGACAAATTCAATTTAATGAAGCAAGAGAAATGACTGATGGTGGAACAATCGACATTTATAAATATCAAAAATTATATCATAATGGGGTTGTAAAAAAACCAATACCACATTTATTAATCATTTGTGATGAATTTGCTGAGTTAAAACAACAACAGCCAGATTTTATGGACGAATTAGTAAGTGTGTCTAGAATTGGACGTAGTTTAGGAGTGCATTTAATATTAGCAACTCAGAAACCAAGTGGGATAGTAGATGATCAAATTAGAAGTAATAGTAAATTTGCTATATGTTTAAAAGTACAAGATAGGTCAGACAGCTCCGATGTGATAGAAAGACCAGATGCAGCATATCTTAAACAATCAGGAAGATTTTATATTAAAGTAGGAAATGATGATTATTTTGACTTAGGGCAGTCAGGATGGTCAGGAGCACAATATTATCCATCAAGTATAACTAAGAAACAAGAAGATGATTCAGTAAAATTTATTTCTAATACAGGAGCTATTATAAAAGAAATAAATGAATACACAAAGAAGACAGTAGAAAGTAAAGGTGACCAGTTAACAAATATAGTAAAAGAGATGTATAGTATAGCTAAAAAAGAAAATATCACTGCAGAGAATTTATGGCTTGATGACATTTCAGAAAATATTTATGTTAAAGATATAAAAAATAAATATAAATTTACTAAAAAGAATAATAATGTAATATTTACTATTGGTGAATATGACGATCCAGCAAATCAAAAACAAGGAATAGCAAATTTTAATCTTACAAAAAATGGAAACGCCATAATATATGGAAATGCAACTAGTGGAAAAGAAACGCTATTGACCACGATGGTATATGATTTAATGACAACATATACAACAGATGAGGTGTGGATGTATATATTAGATTTTGGAACAGAATCACTAAAAATATTCAAAGAATGTCCACATGTAGGAGAAGTTATATTGGCAAATGATAATGAAAAATTAGGAAGATTTTTTTCTAGGATTCAAGAAATTATAAAAGAAAGAAAGAAAATATTATCAGAATATAATGGAGATTATAATTTCTTCTTAAAATCTAGTAAAGAAAAAATGCCATTAATAACAATTTTTGTAAATGGATATGATAGTTTTACTGAAAATTATGGAGATGTATATGATGACATGTTATTAACGTTAACAAGAGAAGGCTCAAGAACAGGGGTTATATTTGTAGTAGCAACAACTTCAAGCAATGATTTAAGATATCGTATTGGTCAAAATTTTAAACAAAAAATAGCACTATCATTAAATGATTCAAGTGACTATAGTAATATTTTTGATGGAATAGGTATAAAAACACCAGCGCATAAATTTGGAAGAGGATTGATTAATTTAGAAGAAAATGTCTATGATTTTCAAATGGCTAAGCCTTGTAAACCAGAGGATTACAATATATTTATAAAAGAAGAAATTGAAAGAGTAAAAAACAAGAATCAAACAAAAGCAGAAAAAATTCCAGTTCTACCAGATATCGTTAAAATAGAAGATTTTGATATGAAAATTGATAGTTTATCTAAAATACCAATAGGACTAAGGAAAAAAGATTTAAAAACAGAAATATGGGACTTTAAAAATAATTTTATTAAAGTTATAACTTCTAAAGATATAGAAGATGCAATGCAATTTGGTTTAAACATTTGGGAGGAGATAAATAAAGTAAAAGAAGTAAATATTATAACATTAGATCCAGACAGAAAAATACTAAGTGCAAGAGAAGCATTAAAAGAAAATTATAATAAATTATTAGATAAAAAAGAAAATAAAAAAACATCAAGCCATAATATTTGTTTTGTCTTTGGATTAGATAAGTTTATGAACTCTATAGAAAAGATTACAAATGAATTAAAAAAACAACATAATGACGATGAAGATGACGACGATGATGATGATGTAGAAGGAATACAAATATTTGAATCTATTATAAAACAGCATTCAGCAGAAGGAAGCAACTATAGTTTTGTAATTATAGATTCAGCGGCAAAATTGAAAGAGCATAACTACGATGAATGGTATACTGAAAACGTTTTAGAAGATAATATTATTTGGGTTGGAGATGGAATAGAAGACCAATATCTTTTAGACGTAAACGCACCAAGAAAATATATAGCTAATAATTGTGGATGTAGTTTTGGATACATTAACAGGAAGAACCAAACTATAATGTTAAAACTTTTAGAAATGAAAGAAAAGAGGAGAGAAGATGAATGAGGTATTAGTTAAATTATATATTCCAAAAGTTGACCAACAATATGATATATGGATTCCTTTGAATAAAAAAATTTATACAATAATTAATTTATTAGTAAAATCCGTAAATGAATTTACAAAAGGTTATTATACGCCAAGTAAAATGCCATATTTATATGATAGAACAACAGCAAAAGTTTTTGACATAAATAAAAAAGTAATAGAAACTGAAATAAGAAATGGAACAGAATTGATAATGATATAGTATTATAATAAAGAGTATGTACTAATTTTTTAGTACATGCTTTTTTTTATGTATTTAGCGTAAAATTAAGTGTATTATTTGAGTTTCAGTATTTTTTGTAACTTTGGCATTTCTTACTTTTTATTCTACAACACCGCAGCATATAGTATATATTTAGTTGATAAATCAATTTGTTCATTACATTCAAAAAGAAATTCTAATATACAAAATT
>CANPZF010000028.1 GCA_947589015.1 uncultured Clostridia bacterium | reverse complement strand
GGACAAATGAGAATATATTATACATTGATATTAACTATATTATTAACAACAGCAGGAGGAATAACATTAATTAAGAAATTTGTGTTATAAAAATAGAAAACTTTCTGTATAATTACAGAAAGTTTTTTATTTTTCATATTTACTTTTAAACTAGTGTATGTTATAATTTCCATAGTATAATTAGTAAATGGAGAGTTTAATGAATCAAATATTAGCAATTAGTAATGAGAGTAAATCTAAAAGCAAAACAGTTGAAATTTCAAAAATAGTGAAATTTTTTGCTATTACTATTATAATTTTTAGTATATTTTTAATAGGAACGGCATCTTATGCTTTATATAAAGTAAATAATACTAATAGTAATATATCTGTAACAAAACCACAAATACAAGAGGAATATAAAGATGAAAGTACTATTTTGTTAAAAATAATGCATGATAAATCAATAGATAAAGTAGAATACTATTGGAATAATGATGAAGTACAAACAATTGAAGGAAATGGTAGAAAATACATTGAACAAGTTATAACTATACCAGGAGGAGTAAATATTTTAAATGTAAGAGCTGTAGATGTAAATGGACAAGAAATATTTTTCCCTAAAGAATATAAGACAGAAGATATTATTAAATTAGATGTAATTTCAGGAGGAAAATTAAAAATAACGGCAGAAACAGAACAAAAAATTTCGTATATGACATATAGATGGGGTGAAGAACTAGAAACAAAAATAGATATAAATAGTCAAAACGTGGACCAAGAAATAGATATTCCTTTAGGGGACCACACATTGACTGTTGTATTAGTAGATGAAAATAACAAATCAATAATAAAAAAGCAAGATATAAAGGGAATTACAATTCCAAATGTAGAAGTAAGTTTAGATTCAGCGATAGAAAATTATATAATAAAAGTTACAGACGAAATACCATTAGATAGAGTAGAATTAATTTTAAATGGAGAAGATAAATATAGAGTAAAAGTAACAGATACTCAAATAGAATTTCCATTTGAGCTAAGAGAAGGAGAAAACAAACTAGAGGTAACGGCTTATAATAGTGAAGGAGTAGCTTCTAAAACTGTTAAAGTAAAATGTAAAAAATAGTATTGTAAAAAATAAATACCCTATATATTTTTATATAGGGTATAAAAAGTAGAAGGTAAAAATGGTGGAGAACAATTTATTTGAATTATTAACATATTTTGTTATTTATTCTTTTCTTGGCTGGATAATGGAAAGTGCTGTAAGATCAATATGTGAGAAAAAAATAATAAATACAGGATTTTTACAAGGCCCCTTTTGTCCTATTTATGGTTGTGGGGCAATTATTATGATATTGTTTTTAAACAATTTTAATAATGTATTTATTTTATTTATGATGTCAATTTTGATACTTACTATATGGGAATATATAGTAGGGTTCTTTTTGGAAAAAATATTTAAAACAAAATATTGGGATTATTCTGACCAAAAGTTTAATATACAAGGAAGAGTTTGTTTAACAAATTCAATATGTTGGGGAATTTTAGGTGTATTATTTACCAAATATATACATCCATTTATAGTGAGTAAATTAGTATATATAGATGGAATGAGTCTCAAAATAGCAATATATATAATTATATCTTTATGCATTATAGACTCTATTGTTAGTAGCATTAAGGTATTGAATATTAAATCTACATTAAAGAAAATAGAAGCACTAAATGAGCAAATCAAGGAAAAACTACAAGAAATAAAGCATATTGAAAGAAATAGAAGATCAGAAAGTAACTTATCAACTGTAGTAGATAAAATGAAATTAAAAAGAGATAGAATTTTAAGAAGACTATATAGACATGTATATAGACTAAAGAGAGCTTTCCCAGCTATTAATACAAGTGAATTTACAGAGGTATTAAATAAAAAAATTGAATTTCACAAGAAGAAAAAGGAGAAATAAATATGATACAAGAGATTTATATTATAGATGATGATGATTCCTCAATAGTTATATTTAGAGAACTATTTAAAGAAGATAAAGAATATAAATTTATTAGTGTAAAATCACATCAAATAGATGTAGCACTAAAGAATATTCCATCATTGATTATAATAAACGAAGATGCTATTGATAGAGATGTAATTGGATTGTGTAAGCAAATTAGAAGAGATGAAGATAATACTATAACACCTGTTATTGTAGTGTCATCTAATAGTGATAAAGCACACAGAATGAGGATATTGCAAGAATCTATAGAATATTATATAAAAAAGCCAGTAGATGAAGAATATTTATATTATACAGTTAAAAATTTAAATAGATTATTATCTATTAATAGAAGAATAAGCCCATTAACTGGATTACCAGGTAATGTACAAATACATGCTGAATTAAAGAAAAGATTATCTAATAAAGAAACCTTTTCAGTGTTGTATTTTGACCTAGATAATTTTAAGGCATATAATGATGTGTACGGATTCTTAAAAGGTGATATGATAATAGAATTTACTGCAGAAACAATAGTACAGTGTGTGCATAATAATTTAGAAGAAGGCGTTTTTGTAGGACATATAGGAGGAGATGATTTTGTAGCAATTGTTCCTACAATTAATAGTGAAAAAATATGTCAAAATATTATTGCAACTTTTGATAAAAATGTTAATAAATTTTTAACAGATGATGATATAGAAAGAGGTTATATAGAAGTTGCAAATAGAAAAGGTATAATAGAACAATTTCCATTAATATCTTTATCTATAGGTGTTGTAGTAGTTGATGAAGAGAGATTTCATAATATGCTGGAAATTGGTGAAGTTGGTGCACAAGTTAAGCATGCAGCAAAATCAGTAATGGGTAGCAGTTATGCTATTGATAGAAGAAAATAGTAATAATAAAATAAACTTTTCATATAAATATAATAATATTTTATGAGGAGTTTTTTTTATGTTCAATTTAAAAAGATTTAGAATTATTATTACAGGCATATTAATTGCTATTTTTACTTTTTCATTTCAAATAGCACAAGACAAAAATGCAGATACAATACAAACATCAAGTGTACCATCTTCTAGTAAAGTTATTATAGTAGATGCAGGTCATGGAACTCCAGATGAGGGAGATTGCTTATTGAAGTTTGTAGTCAGAAAGCTACAAATAGCAATAAACTAACAAAAACAACTAAGGGGGTTTCTTATTGAAGTTATGGAAAACAATTTACACTTGATAAAAATTGACACGCCAAGCCAAAACTATATTGGTGAAATTTTTAGTTGTTATTCTATAGGAATAGAGAACGAAATTACGTATTTTGTATAATTTGTTCCATTTATCAGTGCCGCGCAAAGTACCAGGATATAAACGAAAATTTTTATCAGGATAAGTATAAACAACTCTGTCAGTCTTTGAAGAGCAACAAGGATTTTCACAAGTACAAATATGTTGCTTGTTGGAAAACTTTGATTTTGGGCAACGCCACTTTTGTCTTAGAGCACGACCTTTTTCATTAGATATACCATCAGGACGAAAAGGCAAAGAATGGTCATTAGGGCATACAGGTATACCATTTTCATTAAAAGGACAATTTGGCTTATTAGTAGTAGCACGAGAATTAAGAGGAATAAAAGCACGATTAAATAAACTATTGCCATTTTCATTTTTATGTAGCAAAAATTCATAAGTATCAACAGAGTCAAAAGCAGCATCACCTAAAAAATCATTATGTTTAAATGTAGGATGTAAAGAGTAAAAGTCAGAAAGCATAGGTTTAAGACTTTTGTTATCAGCTAAAGTTTTGTCGAAATCAGGAGAATCAATATCTTCAAAGACAAAATCTTTGTGTTTGTTTTTGAAATTATCGTCGAAGAAATCAATATGTCTAGGAATGCCTAAACCATTAGTAATAATGCCGAATTTTCTGCCATAGCAAATGTCAATTATATACCAAAAAGTGGAGTGATTCAATAGATTTATAGTTTTAAAAAACGAGTATTTGCAATACTTTCAGAGTTTTGCAAATGACTATATTATTAACAGTTTTTTGTAAAAGAAATTTTTTCGCAACTTTCCTTATCCTTGAATTGTATTATTTAGTAGTGAGCTTATTTTTATGTTTTAACATTAATATAAAAAATGGGGGAGGATACAAATCATGTATAATGTACTTATAGCTGAAGGTAATACGATTGAATCACATCTATTAATTAATTGTATTTTTGAAGAAATACAAGATATTAGGCTATGTAATATAGCCTCTACAGGAAAAGAAACATTACATATGATAAAAAATCAATTGGTGGATATTATTTTGCTAGATTTAAAATTAGCCGATAACATTAATGGGTTGGATATTATAAAATTCATAAGTGATAATAGTTTAACCAAATATGAACATTCTATAATTGTATTTTCAGGGGAACCAGACTTATTAAATAAAATAACAAATAATCCATATATTTTTTCATACACTATGAAAAGTAATGGTTTTGATATGCTTATTAAAGACATAAAAAATTTATTAAATGAAAAAGAATATATAAAAAATAAAGGAATGGTTGTTGATAAAATAAAACATCAAAAAAGCATAAACAATATAAAATGTAACATTACTCAAGCTTATATTAGAATGTTCTATAATTGTCCAGAAAAATATTTAGAGCAATATTTAAATCTCTATATTGGATTAAAAAAACTAAAATAAAAGATTTAATTATAGGAATTCTAAATAAAATATGATATATAAATATATCAATAAATAATTCAATAGATGTACTTATTAGGGGGGATAACATGAACAATGATCAAAAATTATATATGGAATTTATAAGTGGAAATCAAAAATCATTTGAGATGATAATTGATAAATATATGGAAAAATTAGTATATTTTATTAACAGCTTTGTAAATAATATCGATACAGCTGAAGATTTAGCTCAAGATGTTTTTGTTTATATTCTTATCAATAAAAAACAATATGATTTTAAATATTCCTTAAAAACTTATCTTTTTACAATAGGTAAATGTAGAGCATTTAATTATATAAAAAAAGAAAAAAAATTAACAGTATTGGAAGAAAATATTTGCACAGATGATTATGATAATATTGAAGATATTGTCTTTCAAAATGAAAGACATACAAAGCTAAGGAAAACAATTAATAAATTAAAACCTTCTCAAAGTAGAGTTGTTTTTTTGGCAGATATAGAGGAATTGCCATATAAAGATATTTGTCAAATTTTGGATATGTCCATGCCACAGGTAAAAAGTTTACTACATAGAGGAAGGAAAAAATTAAAAGAAATAATATTAAAGGAGGCGAATTCTTATCATGAATAAGGAATTATTTAAAGAAAATATATATAAGAAATATGAAAAATATAAAAATGTAAATGATGATGCTTTTTTTAATACTCCAATATATCTAAAGAACAAATCAAATTTGTATCACATCTCTCAAATAGCCGCAGTACTTCTTGTATGTCTTATAGTTACAACAGGAATTGTATATGCAGGAGTAAAAATTTATAAATATGTAACTCAACAATCTATTCCTTATAACTTTTATGGATATCTTGATTATAACTCTGATGTACCAGAATATCATTTCTATGAAGATATGGATTTAAAAGATACTGTTTATTATAAAAAAATATATAATTTTTCTGATTATCAAAAATATAAAAACCTTTGGCCTAATTTACTATCAATGCAGGAAAAAGATTTTGAAGATAATTTTATGATAGTTACAGCAATAACATATGGTAATATGTTGGGAACATCAATAATAAATGTATATGCAACAGATTCAACATTATATATAGAATTTGATAACGTTGAAAACTCGGAAAATAAAAAAAGTGGTGTAATTGGTACAAAAATTTCCAAAGATTTAGACAGACAAAATATAGAATTTAAACAAAAAATTGATACAATAGAATTTGAAAATTATGTAAAAATTACAGATATTCCTGTAAATTATTCAATAGAACAAGCTTTAAATGATAATTGTTTTGTAATAAAAGAAAATAAAATCATATCTAAAGATAAGGAACAGCTTGAAAATTTTGTAAAAGATACTCAAAATGGAAAAGAAAGTTTTATCAGAATATATGATATAGATTTTGATGGAAAAATAACGATAAACGATATCCTGTATAAAGATAATCAATATACTTATTATGAACTGGATGTAAAAGATGAACACAAAAAAATAATAAGTGATAAATATGCAAGAATCGAAATGATAAATGCAAAAGGTGTTGGAAAATTTTTCAATCTATATAAAGATAATACCAGAGAAAGTCAAAATATTCCTATTTGCGTTATTCAGTAATATATTTCTGTTTACCATTTTTACCTTTTTTACTTTTTTTATAATTATGCAAATATTTGTAGTTAAATAACATTAAGATATATAAATATCTTGATGTTATTTTGTTCTTAGCATTATTTTAATGTTGAGAATAGAATTTGGTAATATTAGAACAATTTAATATATCTTTATTATTTTTTAGAGGTAGATTTGTACATAGATGCAAGTCTGCCTCTTTTTTGTATGTAATAAGCTATTTTACTCATTGTAGAGGGCCTCCAAATTTGAATTAAAAAAAATTCAAATTTAGGAGGAAAACAATGAAAAAGTTTAAATTTAAAGGAAAAAAAATTTGTGATTATATAGTTTACACCAATAGTGAAAACAAACATATTGCTGTACTTACAGACTACGAAAATAATATTCATAAAGTTGAAATAAGTAGCCTCATTAAAGAGGTTCTTATTAATGAGAAACGAAAAGAAAAAAAATCAGCAAAACGAATTTGATAGGCATATAGAACATTCAGAAATTTATGAAGATAAACTTCCTTTAAGAGTTATGGACAAGCCAATTAGTTTAGAAGATGAATTTGCAAATAAACAAATTAATAAAGAACTAAAAGATGCTATCAATTCTTTATCTGAATTACAAAAGAGAATAATACAAATGTATTATTTTGAAAACAAAACATTAAGAGAAATTTCAGAAATAGAAGGTTGTGCAATTATGTCAGTAAAAGACAGTTTGAACTCTGCAATACATAAATTAGAAAAAAATTAAAAGAATTAGAAAAAGCAAAGCATACTTCAAAACTATCAGAACTTCAGGGAAAAGAATTTTGAAAATTCAACATTATCAGGCAAGTATAGAATTATCTGGAAGAAAGACAATAAGTAATCGTGCATTTAGAAATTGGAATTCAAGTATTTATAGATTTCACAAAAAAACAAATGAATATAGAGTTAAAGAAGAAATGCTAAATAAAGTTTCTTATGCAGTTCCTAAAAAATGAAATGGGATTGAATTTTTTATTCATAAAATTTTAATAACATTAATACCTTTATATTAGAAATGACAAGGAGGTAATGTTTGATGAAAGATAAAGAAGAAAAAGAAATATATGAAATAGATAATCAAAAATATACTGTAATAACAAGAACAATAGAAAATGCAGAAAGTTTGGATAACCTATACAAGGCATTTAGTACCTATGCAATAAAAAAATTAAATGTAAAATTAAAAAAAAGGGCTGACTTATTATAATTATGACGCTATAATTGTATTGTCAAAAGTGTGAATTGTTTTCCTTTGAAGAAAAGGAGGGCGATTGCATGAGTTATGTTAGCTGTAATCAAGTAAATAATGTTAATTTACTTTTTACAAAGCAAAATATCAATTCTGCCAAATTTAAAGTTGCAGCTTATTTAAGACTTTCAAAGGAAGATGGTGATAAAGAAGAAAGTGATAGTATTGGTAGTCAAAAAAGTATTATTGAAAATAAACTTAAAGAGTTGGGAAATGACTTTGAATTAATAGATTTCTATATTGATGATGGTTATACTGGTCTTAATACTAATAGACCAGACTTCAATAGAATGATAAAGGACATTGAAAACAAAAAGGTAAATACAATAATAACAAAAGACTTATCAAGACTTTCAAGAAATAGTTTTGAGGCTAATTATTATATAGAATTATACTTTTTAGAGAGAAATGTAAGATATATTTCAATTTTAGATAATGTAGATACTTACTTAAAAAATTCAAATAATGATATGATTCAATTTAAAACATTAATTAATGATTGGTATAGCAAAGATATATCTCGAAAAGTAAAATCAAGTGTATGGGCTAGAAAAGAAAAAGGTTTATATCTAAGTTCAAGAGCACCCTATGGATATAATAAAAGTCCACAAAATAAAAATAAATTAGTTATAAATGAAGAACAATCCAAGATTGTAAAACTAATTTTTGAAAAATATGATAAAGGAGAAAGTCAAACAAGCATTGCAAAATTTTTAAAGGAAAAGAAAATTTTAGCACCAAGTAGTTATGATGATAATGGGACATTGAGAAAAAATGTGTATAAATGGGATTCGGCAATTAGTAAAATATTAAAAAATAAAATATATTTAGGGCATACTGAATATGGAAAAAGGATAAATCTTAGTTATAAGTCTGAAAAAGTTAAGTATGTACCAAGAGAAGAATGGAAAATTGTAAAAAATACACATGAACCTATTATTGATGAAAAGCTATTTGAAAGAGTACAGAGAAAATTAAATATTAGAAAAAAAACTAAAAAGAAGAAATTTGATTGGCTTTTAAACGGATTAGTATATTGTAAGGAATGTGGCTCTCAAATGATATTAAAAGTTGAATATACTAATGATGGAAGAATAAAATCAAAAAGACTTCATTGTGTGGAGGGAATAAGAAAAGATAGTAAGGTATTTTGTAATAGAAAAAGTAAAGGAATAAACGAAGAATCATTAACAAAAATTGTATTAAAAAATGTTGAAAGTAAGATAATAAAATTAATGAATACAAAACAAATTGAAAATCTTATTCTAGCACAGTACAAGGAAGACAATACAAAAATATTTGATGATACAATTAATAATTATGAAAAACAGTTATTGAAAATAGAAAAAAACATTACATCGTTATATGAAGATTACAGAAATGAAATTTTAGAGGAGGATGATTACAAGAGATTTTATAAAGCAGAAAGTGAAAGAAAAAATAATATCAAAAATAATATTGCCAGATTAAAAGAAGAAAAGGAAAGTAAACCAAAATTAAGTCTTGAACAATTACAATGTTTAATAAATGACATATCTAATATAGATAGTTGGAATAAAGAAAATATAGAAGATATTATATATAATGTGGAAGTTGATATAAATAATAGCATATATATTAATTATAGATATGATATTTTTGAGATGGTATAAGTAACATGAAAGATTATAGAGCGGGAATTTATTTAAGACTTTCACATGAGGATATTCAAGAAAATAATAGTATAGAGGCTCAAAGAAGTATAACAACTGAATATGCTATGAATAATAAATATAATATTGTTGAGGAATATGTTGATAATGGATATTCTGGAATGTTAGATTCAAGACCTGGTTTAAATAAAATGATTGTAGATATTTTAACTAATAAAATAAATATGGTGATAGTAAAAGATATTAGTAGATTAACTAGAGATAAGAATAAAACTGGTTATTACACAGAGATATTTTTTCCAGACAATGATGTAAGATTTATTTCGGTTACAGAAATGATTGATAGTGGCGACAGATATGAAATTGATGATACTATAATGTTAAGAGGAATGGTAAATCAATATTATGTTGCAGATATATCAAGAAAAATTAAAGCAGTAAAAACTAACAGGAAGAAAAATGGAGAGTATGTTGAATTTTTTGTACCTTATGGATATAAGAAAGATATAAATGATAAAACCAAAGTTTTAGTTGATGAAAAAGTTGCAGATAATGTAAAACTAATATTTGATATGTATATACATAATTATTCACAAGGTCAAATAGCAAAGCATTTAACAAAGTTAGGTATTGACACTCCAAAAAAATATAAAGTGCAAGAAGTAAAAATAAATGAGTGGAGAACTGATACTATAAGCAGGATATTAAAAGATCCATTCTATACAGGAAAAATGATTATAAATAAATATGTTAGTGATTATAGAACCAAAAAAACAAAAAAGACACCTAGAGATAAATGGATTATGATTGATGGAAAACATAAGGCTATAATTTCAAAAAATGATTATGATATTGTGCAAGAAAAATTAAAAAATAACTATACAAAACCAAAACAAAAATATGAATATTTATTAAGAGATTTAGTATTTTGTGGGCATTGCAAATCAAAAATGCAATATAAATATAGAACTAGAACTAAAATAAGAGATAAAGTATTGGATAATCCTCAAAAGAGTTGGTATTTTAAATGTAGAATGATTTATAGATTTCCTAGTATATGTGATAAAGGTTATACTATAATGGAAAAACAGCTAAATGAAATAGTTATTGAATCTCTAAAAAAGAGATTAAGTAAGATTTCAATTGATGAACATACAGGAAAAGTTATTGATGAATATAAAAAGAGTAATGTTAATTATAAAATATTAGAAAAATATAATAGAAAGAAGATAAAACTAGATACAGATATTACAAGAATATATAATAAAAAGTTAGAAGGCTTAATTTCCATAGATGATTTTACAGAAGAATATTCAAAATTAAAATCAGAGCTTAAAGATACTAAGATTAAAATTGAGGAATTAGAAAAAATATGTAATCCAGAAATACTCGATGATAAATTAAAAGATATTATAATCAATTTTAAAAATGGAAAAGAATTTGATAATGAAACAATGAAAATTTTAATAAATAAAATAGAAGTTTATGAAGATAAAACAATAGATATAAGTTTTAATATTTAACACATTACATGTTAAATTTATTTTTAATAAAAAGACTTCAATAAAAAACACTAGGGCGATGAGGGAGCTGAGAGCAGTAGAGGAGTAACAGAAGCAGAAATTAATTTGAAAATAGCATTAAAATTACAAAATCTATTAGAACAAACAGGGAGCACAGTTATATTAACACGTTCAGATGAAAATGCAATTTATAATTTAGATAGTAAGACATTAAGGCAAAAAAAAGTATCAGACATTCATAATAGAGTAAAGATTGGAAATGAAAGTTCTGCAGATATATTTGTTTCAATTCATTTAAATAAAATACCACAACAGCAATATTATGGTTGGCAATGCTTTTATAAAGCAACAGATGAAAAAAGCATTGATCTTGCAAAAAAGCTACAAAAAAATTTAAATGAGGCAAATCAAAAAGAAAATTCTAGAGTAGCAATGAAAATTGATAATGTTTATATTGTAAAAAATGTACAAATTCCTATATCTATTGTAGAATGTGGTTTTTTATCAAATCCAGATGAAGAAAAATTATTATTAGAAGATAGTTATCAAAATAGATTAGCATGGGGAATTTATAATGGAATAAATGAATATTTTCAATCAGAATAAGAATAAAACTCTATTTTAATCATATAAATTAAATAGCTTAAAGGAGGTTTTGTAATGTTTTATGTATTTAATAAACAAAAAATATATACATATTTAGTGTCTATAGTAACTGTAGTATTTTTATTTTGTGTAGCAAGTACACTTAATAATTCAAATAGTGCAGTACAAACTTCTTCCAATACGTCAAAAAAGTTACCTATATATAATGTACAAACTGATAAAAAACAAGTAGCTTTTACTATGAATTGTGCATGGAATGCTGATGATATAGATAAAATCTTAAAGGTATTAGAAGAAAATAACGTAAAAATAACATTTTTTATGGTAGGGAATTGGATAGATAAATTTCCAGAGGCAGCAAAGAAAATAGCAGACAAAGGACATGAGATAGCATCACATAGCAATACACATCCACATGTAAATAACTTAAGCTATGAACAAAACATAGAAGAGATAGAGAAAAGCAATGAAAAAATCCAAAAAATTACAGGAAATAAAACAAAATTATATAGAGCACCATATGGAGAATATAATGATACAGTAATAAAAGCAGCTCAGGACAAAGGATATTATGCAATACAGTGGAATTTAGATACATTAGATTATACTGGACTAACAGCACAACAGATGTGGGAAAGATTAAAAGATAAAGTAAAAGCAGGAGATATAATATTAAGTCATAATGGAACAAATCACACAGCAGATAGCTTGGATATGTTAATAAAAAATATTAAAGAAAAAGGTTTGAATATAGTAAGAGTATCTGATCTAATATATAAGGAGAATTATGAAATAGATGCTAATGGAACTCAAAAGAAAATAAATGTATAAAAATTCCAAAATTGTTAATACTAAAGATATAAAAGATAAAGGAGTTAAGAGATGCCTTTTATTGGAGTCATTGCAAATCAAAAAGACTTTACGCTATTGAAATCAAAGATATTAGAGAATGTAAATATTAGTAGTAACATAAATATAATAAATATTAATAATAGAAGTGTAGCAAATGTGAAAAACATAAAGTTTGAGACCCTCATTATTTGTGAGAATTCGGAAGTTATAAACAACAATACAAGGAGTATAAATTTAATATGCAAAAATATAAAATATTTAATAGTAAATTCGGACATTTCAATAGACTTAAGCAATATTAATAGTAATAATTTTAAGATTATTACGTATGGCTTAAACAGAAATGCCATGATAACAGTATCTAGTATACAAGAAGACAAAATTTTAGTAGCACAGCAAAATAATTTAAAAGACTTATATGGAAAAACTATAGAAATGGGCGAAACTAATATAGCATTAGAAGAAGAAAATAAAATGAAAGTATATCATATATTAATTTTATATGTAATATTTGTTTTATACAATGAGGAAAAACACGTAAATGAAGGGAAAATTTGCTTTTTTTGAACAAAATTAACTTTTTATGTAGACAAAACCAAAAAAATGTTGTATAATAATAACTGTAGGTTAAGTAAGCGTAAGGAAAAAGGTACCAAAAACTATACAAAGTTATTTAAAAATTTTGTATATAGATAAAAATAAGGGAGGAAATTAATTTGAATACCAATTATTTAGAAAACAACTATTTAACATTAGTTGGAAAAGTTACAGGAGAAAAAAGATTTAGTCATGAAATTTATGGAGAGAGATTTTTTGTATTTAACTTATCAATCGCACGTTTAAGTGGAAATGCAGACATTATACCAATCACAGTATCTGAAAGATTAATAAATGAAGATACATTACAAGAAGGAAAATGCTTATTAGTAAAAGGACAATTTAGATCTTATAATAGTTATGAAAATGAAAAAAATAGATTAATACTAACAGTTTTTGCAAAAGACCTTAAAGAAATAGAAGAATTCGAAGAAGAAAATGAAATGGTAAAAAAAGATATCATTACAAATGAAGTTGTTTTAATAGGTTATATATGTAAAAGACCTATATATAGACAAACTCCATTTGGAAGAGAAATATCAGATCTTTTATTAGCTGTTAATAGAGCATATAATAAATCAGATTATATTCCTTGTATTGCATGGGGAAGAAATGCTAGATTTTGTCAAAATTTAGACATTGGTGTGCAAGTAAAATTAGTAGGAAGAGTACAATCTAGAAGTTATGAAAAGAAACATGAAGATGGAACTATAGAAAATAGAATAGCTTATGAAGTTTCAATAGGAAGCTTAGAGGTAATTGAAGAAAATGATGGTGAAAAAGCTGAACAAGTGGAAAATCAAGAAGCCGTTTAAATGTAATATATCAATATTTTAAGAGCCAAAGCCAACCAATTTATAAATTTATGTTAAGCATAGGATTTTTGTCTTATGCTCTTTTATTTTTATGTTTTTTTTGATATAATTCTAAAGAATTTAATTTATGAGAAAGGGCGAAATAATAGTGAAAGAAAAAATAGAAATAAAAAAGCCAAAAGCACTTAACTTGAAAGAAATTATATTTGTAATTACTAGTATAGTAGTAATTATTACATTTTGTATTGCGTTAACTCCAGTTAGTTTTCAAAATGACACTTTTTATACTATAAAAATAGGAGAACATATATTACAAAATGGAATTGATATGAAAGACCCATTTTCTTGGCATGAAAATTTACCATATACATATCCACATTGGGCATATGATGTAATTACATATTTAATATATAATATTTTTGGTCTGCAAGGAATTTATGTAGCTACAATAATATTAACATGTATATTAGGAATTAGTTTATTTTTTACAAATAGAAGTATAGGAAAAAATAGTATAGTAGCTTTTTTAACTACCTTAGGAATTATATATTTAATACGAGGTTATATAACAGCAAGAGCACAATTAGTTACTTTTATATTATTTATTTTTACAGTTTTTTTTATAGAAAAATTTTTAGAAACAAAGAAGAAGAGATATGCAATAGCTTTAATAATTATACCTATATTAATAGCTAATTTACATTGTGCAGTTTTCCCATTTTATTTTGTTTTGTATTTACCATATATTGCCGAATATATTATAGCTGTTTTAGCAGATATAATAATTTATAAAAAAATAAAAATTTTAATATTAAAGTGTAAAATAAAAATTTTAAGTAAAGAAAGTGAAAAATCAAAGCAATTAGAAGAAACAAAAACAAAATTAAAAGATTTACAAAATAAAGTAGATAGAATTAAAATTAAGAGAGATAAGGAGTTACAAAATCCATATAAAATTAGAATAAAGAAAAATAAGAATGTAAAATGGCTTATTTTAATCATGATAATTTGTATATTTACAGGACTTTTAACTCCATTAGGTTCAACACCATATACATATTTATTAAAAACTATGCAGGGAAATACAACTAAAAATATAAATGAACACTTACCTATGACATTAGGGGAAGAAAAAGAAGTACTTAGTGTATTAGCATTGTTTTTAGCTTTTTTAACATTTTCAAAGTCAAAAATCAAATTAGCAGATTTATTTATGATAGGAGGGCTTTGTTATTTAATGTTAATAACTAGAAGACAAGTTACAATGTTTTTATTGATAGGGGGATATGTTTTTAACAAAACTGCTGTACAATTAATAGAAATATATGATTTTAAACTTCTAAAAAGAGATTTAAGCTCTAAATTTGGTAGTGTAATTATTTTATTAGTAATAATATATACGCTATTTAATGCTGGAAAAATAGCAAAAAGAAGAAAGGATGATGAATTGGTAGATGCAACATCTTATCCTGTACAAGCATGTGACTATATTATAGAAAATATAGATTTATCAAAAGCAAAATTTTACAATGAATATAATTATGGAAGTTATATGTTATTTAGAGATATTCCTGTTTTTATAGATTCTAGAGCAGATTTATATGCACCTGAATTTAGTGGAAAAGAAGAAGATATATTTATGGATTTCATAGAGACTTCTTCAATTAGTCAATTCTATGAGGATGTGTTTGAAAAATACAATATTACACATATAATTACTTATGCAAATTCTAAAATGAAAATGATTATTGAAAAGACAAATTTTCCAGGATATAAAGAATTGTATAAAGATGATTATTTTGTTATATATGAAAGATTACCAATATAATTATATAGTGAATTCAGGAAGGGAGAGAGATTTTGAAAAAAAATAAAAAAGATTTAAGAAAAAAATATATAATTATAGCAATAATTATAGCATCTATTATATTTGTAGACCAAACTTTAAAATGGTTTGTAGTAAAAACAAATGGTTTTTCTATAATAGATGGAGTTCTAAAATTTGATGTTTTTCAAAACAATGGTGATATGTCAGGAAATCAATCTAATTCAAAAGCTATGTATATTTTTACTAATATCGTAATATTAGTAGTAGTTTTGAAATTTATAAAAGCAGAAAATGAATTTATAGATATGAAATTAAGAATTATTTTAAGTTTTATTTTTGCTGGAGGATGCAGTAATTTAATAGATAGAATTTTTAGGAATTATGTAATAGAATTTGTGGATTTTACAGCAATAGCTAATATACCTATTTTTAACATTGCAGATATATTTATATTTGTTGGATGGATAAGCTTTGCAGCTATTTTTGCAGCTTTTTCATTTAAAGAGTTGAATAAAAGAAAAGAGGAGAAAAAAAGTTGATAGATATTATAGTAAGCAAAGAAGAAACAGGACAGAGAATAGATGCATATTTATCTGAAAAATTACAAGATATATCAAGAGTTGCTATTCAAAGATGGATTAAAGATGAAAAGATAATTGTTAATGGTAAAAAAGTAAAATCCTCATATAAAGTAGTAGATAATGATAAAATACAAATAGAGAAGGAAGAACCAAAAGAAATTGAACTAAAAGCACAAAATATTCCAATTGAGATTATTTATGAGGATAAAGATATTATTGTAGTAAATAAACCAAAAGGAATGGTAGTTCATCCAGCAAATGGAAATCCAGATGGAACCTTGGTAAATTGCCTAATGGCTATATGTGGTGATTCTTTATCTGGAATAGGTGGTGAAAAAAGACCAGGTATAGTACATCGTTTAGATAAGGATACATCAGGTATTATAGTAGTAGCAAAAAATGATAAGGCACATATAAATCTTAGTGAACAAATAAAAAATCATCAAGTACAAAAAGTATATATAGCTTTAGTAAAAGGAATAGTTAAAGAAAATGAAGCCACCATAAATATGCCTATTGGTAGAAGTACATCAGATAGAAAAAAAATGGCAGTAACTGAAAAAGGTAAAGAAGCTATTACTCATTTTAGAGTTTTAAAGAGATATGATAAATATACATTATTAGAAGTGAAAATAGAAACAGGTAGAACACATCAAATAAGAGTACATTTGTCAAAAATAGGATATCCAATAGTAGGGGATACAGTATATTCCAAAGGAAAAAATGAATGGAATATTGAAGGACAATGTTTACATGCAAAATCTTTAAAATTTAAGCATCCAATAACAGAAAAGCAAATGGAATTACAAGCAAAATTACCAGAGTATTTCGTAAATATTTTAGAAGAATTAAAAAATAGGGAGATAGCGTAATAATATGGAAGAAGAAACAATACGTTTGCAAAAATATTTAGCAGAAGCAGGAATTGCATCAAGAAGAAAATCTGAAGAGTTAATTACACAAGGAAAAATAAAAGTAAATGGAAAAATTATTACAGAACTTGGAACTAAAATAAGTCCTAATGAAGATGTAATAGAATATGATGGAAAAATAGTAAAAATAGCAAATGATTATGTATATATTTTATTGAATAAACCAATTGGGTATGTAACAACTACAAATGATCAGTTTTCACGTGATACTGTGCTGGATTTAGTTAAAACTGATAAAAGACTTGTACCTGTTGGAAGATTAGACATGTATACATCTGGTGCATTAATTCTTACAAATGATGGTAATTTTGTATATAAGGTTACACATCCAAAGCATGAAATTGAAAAAACTTATACGGTTACAATAAAAGGAATAGTGACAAAAGAGGAAGTACAGAAATTATGCGATGGCATAGATATAAATGGATATATTACTAAACCTGCTAAAGTGAAGATACTAAAAACTGATAAGGAGAAGAACTTTTCTAGGTTAGAAATTAAAATACATGAAGGAAAGAATAGACAAGTACGTAAAATGTGTGAAGCAATTTCTCATAAAGTGTTAGCTCTTCATAGAAGTGAAATTGCAGGAATAGGAGTAAAAAATATTCCGTTGGGAAAATGGAGATATTTAAAAAAAGTTGAAGTTAATAAAATTCTAGGTAGCCAATAAGGGTTGCTAAGGGGTTGCTAAGAGGTTGCCAAGGGGTTGCCAAAAGGGACGTTCTT
>CANPZF010000027.1 GCA_947589015.1 uncultured Clostridia bacterium | reverse complement strand
AAATGGCATAATAATAAGTCTCCTATCCTTACAGCATCAACGACTTCATTTTTTGAAATGATGTTTTTGGCACAATTTTGGCACAATTAAATCAATAAAGAACAATAAAAAACCATAAAGAATAACAAATAATAAAAAAACTGTAAACCATATTTTAGGTATCCCCTTTCCCTAAGATATGGTCTTAATTTTTGCAATAGGGAGACATTATAAAAATTTATACAATAAATATTTGTATAGATAAAAAGAAAAATTAGGAACAAATACAATTAACATAAAATAAAAAAGTATAATACTAAAATGCAAAAAATAATTGTTTGATAATTTAATCTTTTTATTGTATAATGAATCCACAAATAGTAATTTGTCGTGATAATAAGAGATAAGAATAAAGGCAGCTTAATGCTGTCTTTTAATTATAGCTTTCTATATATAAAGCTTTTGCGATATAAGGAGTTATTTCTTTAAATTTATACCAACCTGAACTTTTGCTATCATTTTTTCCACCATTTGGATTAGAAATATATACCATGTCATTATCATCAGTTGCCAGTAAAACCATATAATGTGATGCAGTAGTCCAACGATTATCGTGTGGCTGATTCCATAAACAAATTAAAATAGGTCTATTAGTTTTTAAATGCTCTTGTAACTTTTCTTTAGATAAATGAACATTATCATAATAAAAATCCGTATTTTTAATATTAAATGTATTAGATAACTCTTTTGAAAGTGTGTCATAATCTAACACAGGATAATATTTTTGCCTAAGATCTTCAGGAGTATATTTTTGGTCATATCCACTCAAAATAATTGCAAGTGCAGTAATACCACAACCATTTTCAGCCATAGTTCCACCCCAATATTGATTATTACTCCAAGAAGCATCACTATTTTGTTTATACTCAATATATGTCTTTTTATGATTTTCAATAGTTGTAAATGTAGTAAAATAACCATTTTTATTTTTTACTTTTTCTTGTCCTATGCCAGAATAATTTTTATTTACATCTTGTTTGATTGTTTTATATTCTGAAGTGTTAGTTACTTTAGAAATAAATCTATTCAAATTATAAGATATATCGTTAAATGGAGTGTTCCTAAAAAATAGATATATTCCTAAAATTATTATTAAAAGTATTATTATTCTTTTTTTCTTCATTTGATTTCCTCCTCTTTCTTGTAACCTGTTTATATTATAAAACCGAACGAAGAAATAAGTTTTAAGAAATGATTAAATAAATCTTAACATTTCCTTACATTTGAAGAGAGTTATAGAAAATATTAAAAAAATATGGTAAAATACAAGAAATAGAAAAGAGGAAAAAATGAATATTTTAGTATTAGATGATGAAAGAGAAATTGCAGATTTAGTGGAAGTTTATTTAAAAAATGAGAATTACAATGTTTTTAAATTTTACGATGCAAAAGAAGCAATAAATTGTATAGAAAGTCAAAAATTAGACTTTGCTATTTTAGATGTAATGATAAAAGATGTTGATGGATTTAAAATATGTAAAATGATAAGAGATAAAGGACTCAACTTTCCAGTAATAATGCTAACTGCCAAAATTGAAGATAAAGATAAAATACAAGGCTTAACTTTGGGAGCAGATGACTATATTACAAAACCATTTAACCCATTGGAATTAATTGCAAGAGTAAAATCTGCATATAGAAGATATACAAAATACAATGAAAAAAGCGAAGAAAATATTATTTATATAAATGGATTAGAAATAGATCAAGATAAGCATATTTGCAGGTTATATGAAACGCAAATTGAATTAACACCTATGGAATTTGATATATTATTATATTTAGCACAAAAAAGAGGAAATGTAGTAAGTTCTGAAGAACTATTTGAAAAAGTATGGAAAGAAAAATATTTAGAAAATAATAATACGGTAATGGTGCATATTAGAAGAATAAGAGAAAAGTTAAAAGAAAATACAAAAAATCCTAAATTTATAAAAACAGTATGGGGAGTTGGATATAAAATTGAAAAATGAGGAATTTATAAAATTAAAAAATAGTATAGCAAGAAAATCTGTCATAAAAATATTATTATATAGTTTAGGTGCGATTATATTATTTTCAGTATTAATAGATGGAGTGTATAATGATGAACTAGCAGACAGTTTAGCAAGTGTAAATAGAGATATATACTATTGGTGCGTAGCAAATAAGATAATCTTACTTGGAATTACATATTTAGTAATATTTGCAATTATATCTTTTTTTGTTATCAGAAATACAAGTAATAATATGGTAGAAATAATAAAAGCTATGGATCAGATAATAAAAGAACCAGAGAAGGAAGTAAAGTTATCAAATGATTTAATACTATTAGAAAGCAAATTGAACAATATAAGAGTTGATTTGGTGTCAAATCAAAATAAGGCAAAAGAAGCATTGCAAAAAAAGAATGACTTAATAATGTATATGGCACATGATTTAAAAACACCACTCACATCAATTATAGGATATTTAACTTTGCTTACTGATGAAAAAGAAATACCTGAAAATTTGCAAAAGAAATATATGGATATAGCATTAAAAAAATCTTTAAGATTAGAAGAACTTACAAATCAATTTTTTGATATTACAAGATATAATTTACAATCAATGCCTATTACTAAACAAAATATAGATTTGGTATTTTTGTTAGAACAGCTTGTAGAAGAATCTTATCCAATGTTACAAGAAAAAAAGTTAGAATGTATTTTAAATAAGCCGAAAGCTATTCAATTTATGGGAGATGGAGATAAGTTAGCAAGAGCATTTGGAAATTTATTAAAGAATGCTATTAATTATAGTTATCTAAATACAACTATAAAAATAGATATAAAAGAATATGAAGATAAAATAGAAATTGTATTTAAAAATAAAGGAGATAAAATTCCAGAATACAAATTGGAAAAAATATTTGATAAATTCTATAGAGCAGATGAATCAAGAACATCTAGCACAGGGGGAGCAGGATTAGGACTTGCAATTACAAAGCAAATTATTGAACTACATAATGGAAAAATTTATGCTAAAAATGACAATGAATTTATTGAGTTTTATATAGAATTAAGTAAATGAGGTAAAAATGAAAAAGAAAAAATTTATTATTTTAATAATAATAATATGTGCAGGTTTGATAATATGGTATTTTAATACATTTACAATTAAAACTAATTATGAAATAATAGAAAGTGAAAAAATAGTAGATGAAATAACCATAATTCAAATATCAGATTTGCATGGAAGTTTATTTGGAAGAAATAACAAAGAACTTATTAAAAAAATAGAAAAAGAAAAACCTGATATTATTTGTGTAACAGGAGATATGTATACAGCAAAAGATGAAAAAGGCAAACAAATAGCTTTAAAGCTACTCCAAGAACTAGCAAAATCATATAAAGTATATTTTGTAAATGGAGAACATGATTGTGATGAAAAATTCATACAAAATTTAAAAGATAACGAAGTAAATGTTCTAGATTATAAAAAAGAAGCAATAGCCATAAAAAATACAAAAATAAATTTATATGGTATAACAAATCAGTACTATTCAGCAACTTTTGATTTGAAAAATGCTTTTGAAATTAATAAAGAAGAGTACAACATTTTATTAGCACATATTTCAAACTTTGAAAAATTTGAACAATTTGGAATTGATTTATCATTATGTGGAGATACACATGGAGGACAAGTTAGACTTCCATTTTTAGGTGCAATAATAAATAGAGGAATATGGTTTCCAGAAATAGTACAAAAAGGATTAAATGTAGAAACAAATTATATTAAAGGATTATATAGTATAAATAATTCTTATTTATATGTATCAAGTGGACTTGGGAATTATCCAATCAGTATAAGGCTATTTAATAGACCAGAGATTGCAGTTATAAAATTAAGATGATTAACAAACATCCTATATTGTATTCTACATCTATGGTAAAGACAAAATTACTATCCTTATTGTAGGAGGTAATTATTATGGATCAAGTAAAAATAGGAAAATTTATTGCACAATGTAGAAATGAAAAAAATATAACACAAGAAGAACTAGGAGAAAAATTAGGTGTAACTAATAAAACAACTTCAAGATGGGAAAATGGGCATTATCTACCAGATATTGAAATGATGCAATTATTAAGTAAAGAATTTAGTATTAGTATAAATGAACTAATTTCAGGAGAAAAGATAAAAGATTTAGATTATAAAGAAAAAGCAGAAGAAAATTTAATTGTTGCATTGGAGAATAGTACATTTACTCTAAAGGAAAAAATAGAATTTCATAAAAAGAAATGGTTAAAAGAGCATATATTCGATATTGTTCTATGTATAATTGCTTGGCTAGTAGTTATCGTTGCATTAAAATTACAAAATGCAGAAGGTTATTTAATAGGAACTATATCTGGAATATTAGCAGTTTTTTTCTATGTAGTAAGATATAATCAAATGATGATATATGTTGAAGATAGAGTATATAAGAAAATTGAAAAATAAGTATAGTTGATAACTATAAATTACAATTTAGTAATTAGTTAGAAAAATAGTAATTTTTAGAGGAGATACTTATGTTTAATATAAAATGGATAGGAATAATAAAAGATGAAGATATACAAAAATATCAAAAAGGAAAATTAGATAGTAAAGCAGAAAAAATGAAAATGCCTAAATCATCTAAAGAACAAATGATAAAGGCTTTACCTTTTTTAATTCCAGTAATAATAGTAATGTTTTTAGCTATGTTTATTAAAACATACATAGCTAAAGATATTGTAATAAAAGGATGGGCAATTTTTATAGGATTATTCATAGGATTTGTTTTATTGTTTGTACATGAATTTTTACATGCAATTGTGTATCCTAAAAAAGTAACTAAATATATAGGGATTGTTAAGCCTTTTACTGCTGTTGCATTAGCTTCATATCCATTATCTAAGAAAAGATTTATACTAATGTGTCTACTTCCATATATTTTAGGAATAATTCCTTTTATATGTTTTATAATATCACCTTCAAATAATTTGATTTTGAATGCAATATTATGGGGAATGGCATTTTTAGGAATGGCAAGTCCATATCCTGATGCGTATAATGTGTATCAAGTAATAAAACAAGTACCAAAAGGTAAAAAAGTACAATTTTATGAAGATGATACATATTATATTTAGAAATTACAATAAGTATGGCAAGTAATTCAGTTGAAAATTATCTGCCCATTGAGATATAATCTAAACGCAAGATAGTAATTTGTAGCTGAGATTAAATTGTAAAAAGAAAGGTGATATTTATGAAAAAAATTTTAAAAGTAATTGGTGGTATTTTAGGAATAATAGTTGTTTTAGGAATTGTATTTTTTATAGTAGATTATAATAGAGCAAGAAATCAGGAAAAACCTATTTTTTGCATACAAAATCCAGCTGGAATGTTAGCTGATGGAGGTACAATAGAATATTTTGGTTTAGGTTATAAAGTAATAGATTTCCATACATTAGCAGGATTTGATGACGTAAAGATAGGTAGTTGGTTTATGGATTACAATGACTTTAAAGAAGAAATGGAAGCGTACGAAAAGAAATATAAAGAAAATTTATCAGCAAATGAGGAAAATAATAGCAATTTAGAAAATGTTATAATGAAAGTTGATAGTACTACAATAAAACCAACCAGTATTTCAATAATAATTACAAATAACAATGACAATGACATAGGATATGGAGAAGAATATAAAATTCAAAAAAACATAAATGGAGAATGGAAATATTTAGACAATTTACCAAATACAAGTTGGAATGATATAGCTTATATAATGAAGGGAAATAGTGAAACAACAAAAAAATTGAATTTTGAAAATACTTATGGAGAATTAGGCAAAGGAACTTATAGAATTATAAAGACTATGTTTTCTGAAAATGGTAAAAATACTGATATTTATTCAAATGAATTTGAAATTAAATAGTTAGCGAGAAATTGCAATAAGTAGGGAAAGTAATTCAGTTGAAAATTATCTGCCCATTGAGATATAATCTAAACGCAAGATAGTGATTTGTATGGTTAAAAAAGGAGTAAGTGAATATGAGAAAAAAAGAACTTAGTATAGAACAAAAAAAGCAGATAAAGACTTAAATATTATTATATATGCTACCTTAATACCGCTAATTATTTATTTGATTTTTGGTAATGATATAATGAATTTTGCTAAAACAAGTGAAATGAATATATGGCTAAGATTTATACCTGTTATGTTGATTCAATTTAGTTTAGCTGGGTTAGGAAGTTTAATTGTTATTTGTTATAGAAAAGAAGAATTAAAAGAATATGGATTAGTAAAAAATAACTTTTTTAAAACAATAATATTATCATTAGTTGTATGTATTCCATCTATGATTTTTCTGTTAGTGAATAATGAAATAAATTCATACTTACCATTAAAAGGTTGCTTTTTTACAAGTTTATTTTTAAATTCAAATTATCCGACTAATATATTAGGATATATCTTAATAGCATTTGTCTGGGGAATTGTAGAAGGTTTTAATTATGTTGTAATATCTAAAAAAATAAACGAGAGATATATAAGCAAAAATAAGTGGTTAAATTATGGTGCTATTGTTTGTGGTATAGTTTGTGTACTAATTCATGGTATGGTGGGTTTTGATTTATATACAATTTTTGAAGCATTGACTACTTTTATAATAATTTATGGTATGTTAATAGTTAAAGAAAAAACAAATAATGCTTGGGGTTGCATATTTATATTTTTATTTTTTTGGAATGCCATATAATAAGACAAATTACAAGTTGTAGAGCAGATTACAGAATATAAATAATAGAAGAATTATAGAAAAAAATTAAGAAGTGACTAAATATATGGCCACTTCTTAAAAATTAGATACCTTTTTATAATTTTTTAAAATTTTGGATAATTTTATTCGACTAGTGTATCTTTTCTTTTTATTCTCATAAAGATCTTCCATTCCTTCAAAAAGAAATGCTTCAATACTATCAGTAGCACTTCTATCAACTACAGGAAGTGCATGAGAGTATATATCTAAAGTAGTATTAGTATTAGAATGTCCTAATCTGCTACTAACACTTTTTATATTAACACCTTCAGAAATAAGTATAGTAGCACTAGTATGTCTAAGCCCATGTAAAGGTACTTCTTTTGGTAAATTAATTGATTCCTTAAATTCTCTAAACCATCTTGTTACAGTAGAAGGGCATAATCTTAATCCTTTTCTAGCACCTTTATCATTAACAAAAACTAACTCTTTTTCTTTTGAATATTTAGAAGATATTTCTTTGTATTTAGCCAATAAATCCATAGTTGTTTTTGGCATATATATTTTTCTATGCGAATATGTATTTTTTAAATCTCCTTCAACATAACCAACCATTCTAACTTGAAGACTAGACTGACAAATTGATACACATAAATTATCAAAATCAACATCAGCCCATTTTATTCCTAAAATTTCACTTCTTCTTAAACCTCCAGCTATACCAAAGTGTACAATTAATTGATATTTTAAACTTACTTCTTCCAAAGCATCTATTAAACGATATGCTTCATCAAATGTTAAACATCTTTCTTTTACATGTGCAACTTTTTGCTTTCTTAGAATATCTTTAGTTCTTTTGTCTTTAGATCTTGAATCAGAAACAGGATTTGTTTTTGTATATCCATTTTTATAGGCAAACTTAAAGATAGAGCAAAGAACAGCATAATATCTTTCTATTGTGGTTTTTGCTAGTTTTTTCTTTGTATAAGGACTAATTTGTTCAGATAGCCATACAAAATAATTTGACCATACCTGTGGTTTCAAATCATCTAATCTGTACAATCCTAATTTAGGTAGAACCCAATGGAGTAGAGTAGATCTTAATTTTACTTGGCTTTCATAACATAAATTGTTATAAGCATAATCCCTTATATAAATAGCACAAAAATCTTCCAAAGTAAGTTTAGAAGGTTTAATATACTCGCCATTTCGTATTTCTAAAACAAATTGAGCAAGCATTAAACGAGCTTCTGTCATAGTAGCAGCTTCAACAGTTTTATAATATCTATTAGATTTAAACATATAGGCTAACTTATATTTACCATTACCTTTATCAATGACTGTTCCAGCCATAAAAAATGCCTCCTTAATTAAGAGGCACAATATTATTTATCATCAGGATTTTTTGTATCAGAATCTAAATCACGATTGTTCTTTGAAAAATTAGATAGGAAAGGTTTATTAAGTTGGATAAGATTTCTAAAATAAGATAATAATTCATCAGAAATATCTTCATCTTCACCTATAATACCTAATTTTCTAAATTCATCTCGCAAAAGTATAGAATCTTTTACATATTTTTCTGAATTTCTAATATCACTTAAACCTCTTAAATAATCTATAGAACAAGAAAAAAATTCGGCAAGTTTTTTCTCTAAGACAGAGTCTTTTTGAGAATACATGTCTCTTTCATAGGCACTTATTGTTTGTTGTGAAGTACCCATTAATTTTGCAAGTTCAGACTGCTTTAAATTTTTTTCTTTTCTTAATTCAGATAATCTGTTCATTTGAATCACTCCTAACATCATTATACAAGTAACAGTTGTATTTTGTCAACAAATATATTGAAAAATAACAATTATAAAAAACAAAACAAGTATTACAAGTACAACAATAATTTTTTCAAAAAGTATTTAATTAATTTGAATTTTAATATATAATAAATACAGTTTTAAAAGTTATTTTAATATTAAGAGTAATTCTTAATATAGAAGAAGTACCAGTTCTTCTAATGATTTTTAAAATGCTTTAGAAAGAATGAGCTAATGGAAAGGCTTGATCTTTCTTTTTTAATGTAATTTTTCGTTTATTTGATGTATTTTTATTTTTTGGTCTTTGGAATAATACTTTATCAATAATTTCACTAGTGGTTTTATCTACTTCAGGTAATGCTTCTGAATAAATATCTAAGGTAGTAGCAGTATTAGAATGTCCTAGTCTATTGCTAACATTTTTTACATCTACACCTCTAATTAAAAGTAATGTTGCATTAGTATGTCTTAATCCTTGTAAAGGAACTTCACTAGGTAAATTTATTTTTTTTCTAAAAGCACAGAACCAATTTGTTACACTACTTGGATTTAATCTTAAACCTTTTCTTCTTCCTTTATCATTAACGAAGACAATATCGTTATCAATATTTGGAACTGTTTTTCTATATTCCTTTAATAATTTTACAGTTATATAAGGAAGAGAAATAGTACGATAGGAAGTAGGGGTTTTTAGATCTTCTTCATAATATCCAGAACCGCATACATAGATACTTGACTGGAAAAGTCTTAAAGTACATCTTTCTAAATCTAAATCAGCCCATTTTATTCCTAAAATTTCACTTCTTCTTAAACCAAGCATAATTGCTAAATGTATAATAATTTTGTATTTAAGATCAACATTTTCTAACTCTCGAACTAATCTCTTACTTTCTTCAGGAGTTAGACATCGTTCTTTAACATCAATATTTTTTTTCTTATTTTTTTGCTTAAATTCTTCTGGTCTAGCTGCTAAAACAGGATTAGTACCTATAATATGCCATTGCTCAGCACAAGCAAAAACAGAGGAGACTATACCAAAAATTTTTTCAACACTACTAACTGCAAGTTGTTGATTAGTCTTCGGACTTTTCTGTGAACTAAGCCATTTAAAGAATTTAATAAATAACTTAGTAGTACATTGTGATAAAGTCGCTTTACCTATTTTAGGGAGTACCCAAAATTCAAGTGCATGATAATAATTATAAACACATTCAACTGCTAAATAATCTTTAGCATAACTAGAAATATATATAGAAACAAATGATTCTAATGTACAAACATTAGCATCTATTAAAGAAATCTGCTTAACATTTTGCACAAATATTTTAAGCATAGATCTTGCTTCAGTAATATTCTTTGCTTTAACAGTTTTATAGTATCTTTGCGAATGATACATATAAGATAATTTGTATTTACCATTACCTTTATCAATGACTGTTCCTGCCATATGAAATCTCCTTTCATAATATTATTAAATGTATACAAATACTTTTTTTATTAATTTTAAGTTTTAGTCGTAAAAGCAATTTACATTTTATGTAAATTGTGCTATAATAGTATTATAAATTACAAAAAAAGGGCTATGCCAATGTCGAATATTGACGAATTATGTAAGTTATTGAGAGAGAACGACATTGATGTAAAGACATTCATTACATTTATATCACTTCTGTTGAAAGACTACGATGATTAGAGATATATGAGAGAAAGCCTTTATTTATGCCGATTAACTCTCGAAGAAGGATAAGATGTTCATCAGTAACATCTTGTTCTTCTTTTATTATGCCAAATTCATAAAAGTAGGATAGTATTTCAGAAAGTTTATGAGAATTTCTAATATTAGTTAAACCTCTCAAATAATCAATCGAGCATGAATAGAATAATGCAAATCGTTCTTCTAAAATACAAGGAATACGAGTATCAGTAGTTTCATATTTACTGATCATTTGTTGACTACAATTAAATATTTTTGCTACATCAGATTGTTTCAAATTTTTTTCAATTCTTAGTTGTTTTAATCGATTCACTAGTATCACTCCTTTCGGTATTATTATACAAGTAATGCTTGTACAAGTCAATAGTTTTTTGAAAAAAATTTAAAAAAATTTATTGACATACTCGTAATGCTTGTATATAATAAGCATACAAATATTATTTGTATAGAACAAGAAAGGAGGTTAATTAATTTCATGGAAAATAATATCAGAATTATCCGAAAAAGGCTTAATATCAGCCAAAAACAACTTGCGAAACATTTAAAGATTTCACAACAAGCGGTATCAAATATTGAAAAAGGAGAGACAAATGTTTCACCACAAAAGATGATAAGTATATGCAAATTTTTGGGTAGTGACTTAAATGAAGTTTTTCCAGAAATGAATATTAAAGTTAAAAAATAATTTATGTAGAAGGAGTGAAGGAAATGGCAAGTGATATTTTGACTACAAAGGAAGCATGCGAATACCTGGATGTAAGTTATTGGACTTTAATGAACAGATTGCTTCCAGAAATTCCGCATATACAAAGAACACCAAGAGGAAAAATTAAATTCAAAAGATCTACATTAGATAAATATTTAGAAAAACAAGAAGAAAAAAGTATGCAAAATACTGTAGAAGATATAGTTCCTGATACAAAGACAGACGATATAGTTGAACTTAGAAAAAAATATAACGAAAGAAACAAATTCAATATAAATGAAATTTTAAAAAGATAGGAGGGAAAAAAGTGAGTTGAGTAATTTTACAAAAATTGAATTATTAAAATATTCTAAAAAATTTATATTAAACGGAAAAATTGAAATAGCCAAATCTTTTATAAGGCAAATCATCAGAAAATCAAAAGAAAAATCAGAATTAATAATGTTTAAAGAGATGTTAAATTGTTTAAATCAAAAAAATAATATTTATTATGAATTAGTTATTGATCAAATAGATGAACTCATAAAAAAAGAATTATCCTTTTGAGTTGGTTAGGATAATTCAATAATATGATACCTAGTTAAATATCATATTTTAATTATAACAAATAAATATTAAATTGTAAATTAAAAATTGAAAAAAAGGCTTAAACTGTTTAACAAAATCTTTTAATAATTAGGAATGGAGATAGAAATATGGCTAATAGGAGAATGTTTAGCAAAAAAATATGTAGATCAGCTAAATTCTTAAAAATGCCAGGAGAAGCACAAAGATTATATTTTCACTTAGGATTAGACACGGATGATGATGGAGTTGTAGAAGCATATAGTGTAATGCAAGCAGCTGGAGTAAATGAGGAATATTTTAATTTGCTAGTGGAAAAAGGATATGTAAAAGTTCTAAACGAGGATCTAGTTTCATATATGACTGACTGGAGAGAACACAATGTTATTAGAGCAGATAGAAAGGTAGATAGTATTTATAAAGATTTATTATTAAAAGCAATACCAGGAATAAAACTAGTTGAACCAAGAAAAAGAGCAAGTGGAAAAAAGAAAAAATCTTCAAGTGATGGACAGACAAATGACAGCCAAAAGTCAGACAATGGACAGACAGATGACGGACAAATAGCTGACAATGGACAGACAAATGGCAGTCAAATGTCAGACAATGGACAGCATAAGATAAGTAAAGATAATTTAAGTAAAGATAATTTAGAAAAAGAAAAACTAAAAAAAGAAAATATAGGAGAAAACAATATAAGTCAAGACAATATAAATGAAATACAAAATATTGATAAAGATTCTATAAAAATAAAAACAATCTTCGAGACATCTTTAGAAGATGCAACAGAAGAAAATATAACTGAATGTATAAATTACTTAAATTACTTTCCAACAGAGTTGGTTGAATATGCTCTAATTAGAACTGCTATGATAAAAAATCCTACTTGGCAATATACAAAAAAAATCTTAAACAGTTGGCTAGCAAAAGGAATAGACACATTACAAAAAGTAAGACAGGATGATAAAGAATTTAAAAAGAACAATAATGCTAATGAAATTGAATCAAATTCAAATGATCCTAGTGGTTTTAAAAGGAAAGGAGAAGAGCTGTTAAATGATTAATGAAAATAAGGACAGTAAAAACGAGTTCTTTATAGATAGTGAAGATTTAGACAGATTAAAAAATTATCAATATCCACCTATACCAGAAGCAGAACATTGTCCATATTGTAATAAAAAATTATCTTGGAAAGGTCTTATAAATCCTTTTGATAAAAATAGAATTTTTAGCTGGTTTTCAATAATAGATTGCGATTGCGAAGAATACAAGAAAAATAAAGAACAAAAAAGAATACTAGAAGCTGAAGAAAAAAGAGCCAAAGAAGAACATGAACGAAAGATGGCATATCAACGAAAAATAGAATATCTATTTAAACAAAGTAACATTAGCAAAAGAGGTATGAAAAGAACCTTTGAAAATTACGAGACAAATGATGAGAATATAAGAGTTTTTAATATGGCTAAAAAATATACTGATAATTGGGATAAATACAAAGAAAATGGAACAGGTCTCATATTTATAGGCAAATATGGTACTCGGAAAAACACATCTAGCTTTTGCAATAGCGAATTCATTACTTATTCAAGGTGTACCTGTTATTTACGAAACTTTTATAAACTTAATGGAAAAATTAAAAGAATCATATAGTAAAAATGGATTAGACTATTATGAAATAATAAAACTCTATTGTGAATGTGATCTTTTAATAATTGACGATTTAGGAAAAGAAAGACTAAGTGAATGGGTATTAGAAAAATTATTTCAAATAATTAATAGCAGGTATGAAAATATGTTGCCAATTATCATAACAACTAATTACACAGAACAAGAATTAGTCAAGAGATTAAGTTTTGGAAATGATGGAAAAACAGCAGAATCTTTAGTAAGTAGATTAAATGAAATATGTTTGGAAATAGACACAAATTTTCAAGATTACAGAAAAAAATAAAATGGAAAGGGAGAATTATTATGGCAGAATATTCAGTTTCAGAAACTGCCAAAGCATTAAATTATAATAGTGTACAAGCAATATATAATCAAAGCAAAGAATTAGAAAGTTTAGGATATTTAAGGACTAATGAATTTGGAAAGAAGGTAATTACTGAAGAAGGACTTGAATATCTAAGAATTAAAAGAACAGCAAATTATAAAAATAATGATCCAGATGAAAACAATATTGAAGAAAAACTTACTATTCCTGAAGCTGAGATTGAAAACAAATTTTTAAGAGAAAATAACAAATATTTGAAAGAACAAGTAGACTATTTTAAATCAAAATGTGAAGAGGTAGAAAAAGATAACAAATTGTGGAAAGAGATGTATATGCAACGAGATGAAATAATATTGCAAAAGGAAAAAAGCATGTTATTACCAGTACCGCAAAAAAAGAAAAAATTTTGGAAATTTTAAACATAAGACAGCGAGATAAAAAAGGTTAATAAATAAGGAGAGGACAGAAAATGAATAAAAATAATATAAAAGCTACAGATAGATTATCATATTTAGAAAACATGTCAGAACATGACTTTAGAGCAAAGAGTAAAGAAGTATGTAAAACTATCATTATTGATCAAAAGATGATTGAAGATAAGTATATTAATGACAGAAAAAGATACGAAGAGGTTGCAAAAAAAATACTTGAAAAAACTAAAAAGAATGACAAAAATTCACTAAATAAATTATCGTTTCAATTATTAGATGAATATATGGAAATGGTAAGACAAGAAACCAGGAGAGAATATAATAGGAGACTACTAAAAATAATTATGGAATAAATTCATTTAAGGAGGCTAAAAATGGACCTTAGTAAAGAATTTATTGAGACAGTAGAAAAAATAGTAGTAAAAATACTAGAAATAAAAAAGTATGACATTACAGAAAATACATTACAAGAAATTAAAAATAAATGGAATGATGAAAGACTGAAAAAAACGGAGGCAATTTTGAATAGTTATAAACCATTAAATGATTTTATCAAAAATATTAATTTTACGGATAAAGAATTTAAGGAAATGGAAAGACAACAAATAAAAACAATAATGAAAAACAATTTTACTGATAATGAATCATTTTTAGAAAGAATCTATAAAAGTAAAATAAATACAGAAATATTTGTTTCTTTCCTGACGACAGTATTTAATGAGTATATAGATGAAAAAACTGATTCAAGAGTAATTTCTGACATAAGAAAAGCACAATTACTTAAAGAAATGTATATGGAAGGTACAAAGCCTTCCGAAGTAAAGGTTGGGTATTCTAGCCCTAAAACCTTTTATAAGGACCGAGACGAATTAATAGATGAGCTTGCCCCTAAAATACTAGGAATGTATGGCATAAAATTTAACGAAAAAGAGCTATGAAACCATAGCTTATAAAAAAATCCCTCATTAAAATGAGGGCAGGAAAGCGAGTGTTCGCACATCGCCCATACACATAGATGGACAAGCCATCTAGGGTTAATAACAGAACAAAAATTTTAAGCAAAAGTGATGCAAAAATTCACTAAATGAATGGAGAAAAAAGCCTTTGAGAGTACCAAAATTCACTAAATGAACTATAAAACTGCAAAAGAATTCACTAAATGAACTTGGAAAATATAAATTAAGTTCATTAAATGAATTTAAATACAATTCAAAATTCATAAAGTACACTTAATGAACTTTGAAAGGAAAAAGAATGAAAAATTTAAATATTAATGAAAATGAAAATCAAGACTGTTTATTTGTAAAAAAATCACATTGCTCAATATTAAAAACTAAAGAATGTCAAAATTGCAAATTTTATGTGAAAGATACTCCTGAAAATTATCAGAAGTATATTGTAAAAGTAAGAGAAGATATAAAAAAATATGCTTTGAGAAATAATCAGTAAAGGAGATAAACAGATGATTTGGAAGATTTTAATAATTATAGCATTAATAATAGCTGTAATGGATTATCTAATAATTAGAGGAGCTGATTTATGTAAGACAACTGAAGAAAAAGATGAAGAAGAAATGCAGCAATTATTATTTATAAGAAAGTTGAAGGAGAAAAAGAATGAAAAAATTGATAATAGCGGAGAAACCGAGTGTTTCAAAAGAATTAGCAAAAACACTAACAGAATTTTGGAAAGACTGATAAGAGAAATACTTACAAAACAGTTTGAAATATAACTGTTTTATTTTTTAAAAACATTTCGATAAATATCGAAATAACTATTGACATTATAAAAATTAAATAGTAAAATCATTTTGATAAATATCGAAATGATGAGGGTGAATATAATGGGAATGTCGGAAACATTAAAAGCTATATCAGACCCTGTTAGAAGAAAAATAATAGAAATGTTAAGAAAAGAAAAAATGACAGCAGGAGATATAGCAAATAAATTTAATTTAACAAACTCAACAGTTTCTTATCATTTATCCTATCTAAAAAAGGCAGATTTGATAAAGGAAGAAAAATATAAAAAGTATATTTACTATAAATTAAATACATCCGTATTTGAAGAAATACTTGTGTGGATTTATCAATTTGGAAAAGATGATAAGAAGGGAGATAATAACAATGAAGAAAAGAATTGATTGGAAAATTTTAATTATAACAACTTTAATGTGCATAGTACCAACAATATTTGGAGTAATTTTGTATAATCAACTACCAGAACAAATGGCAGTACACTTTGGACTAAACAATGAACCTAACAGTTTTGCACCTAAAGAATTTGCTTTGTTTGGTATTCCACTACTTATGACAGCATTACAAATAATTTGTTGTATATCAAGTGATTGTATGGAACAAAAAAAGCAGAATAAGAAATATATAACTATTTATAAATGGATAATACCGATAATTGGAATGGTATGTTATTTAACAATGTTAGCTTATGGTGCAGGAATTGAATTAGATATGAGAATAATTGTATGTATAACATTGGGAATAATTTTTATGATTATAGGAAATTATATGCCTAAAACAGAAATTAACAAACTACAAATGTACTATGTGAGAAATGACTTTTGGGAAAAAGTAAAAAGACCAGCAGGATATTTCTTCGTAATAATAGGTTTAGCATTTATAATTTCAGCATTTCTAAATTCAATAGTGTCTTTTATATTAATGATAATACTTATAATTTGTGCTGTTTTAACTACAATATATTCATTATATTTATTTTATAAAAATAGAAAATAGGAGGAACAAAAAATGATTGAAATAAAAAATGTTTCAAAATCTTATGTAAAAGGAAAGAAGTCAGTAGATGACTTAAATCTTGAAATTAAAAATGGAGAAATATTTGGCTTTTTAGGACCAAATGGTGCTGGAAAAACAACAACAATAAGAATGATAACAGGCATATTAAATATGGATGAAGGAGATATTTTAATAGACGGAAAAAGCATTAAAAAAGAACCATTAGCAGCAAAGAAAAATTTTGGTTTTGTACCAGATAGTCCAGATATGTTTTTAAAATTAAAAGGAATAGAATATTTAATGTTTATGGCAGATGTTTATGATGTACCACAAAATAAGAGAAAAGAAAAGATAGAAGAACTTACAAAAAAATTTGAAATATATAATCAATTAAATAATCAAATACAAAGCTATTCACACGGTATGAGGCAAAAAATAGTAATCTGTGGAGCCTTACTTTCAGAACCTAAAAACTGGATATTAGATGAGCCAATGACTGGGTTAGATCCTAAATCATCTTATGATTTAAAAGAAATGATGAGGGAACACGCAAAGTCAGGAAAAACAGTATTTTTCTCAACACACATATTAGAAGTAGCAGAAAAATTATGTGATAGAGTTGGAATTATCAATAAAGGAAAATTAGTATTTGTAGGAACATTTGAAGAAATGAAGCAAAAATTCAAAGAAAACGCATCATTAGAGGACTTATTCTTGGAAATAACAGAAAAATAATATGGGAAAGGAAGAAAAAATATGGATAAAGTAATCAAATTAACAAAAATATTTTTAAAAAATTCCTTTTCTAATATGGATGCTAGAATGGGAATTTCAACAAAGTCAAAAAGCAAAATTATAGTTTATGGATTGTTATTTTTATATTTTGCAGGATTGATTATATTTTTAGGATATAACCTATTAGATGGACTAATTGCGATACACCAAGAAACAATATTTGTTGGTATGATTTTATTTATGATATTTGGTTTAGGAATTATTCAAACAATATTTTCAAGTATCAATATCTTATACTTTACAAAAGATAGTGAATATTTATTACCACTACCATTAAAACCATATCAGATTATACTTGCAAGAACAAATGTAATGTTAATTGCTGAATATGTAATTATATTTTTAATAGGATTTATTCCACTTGTCATGTATGGAATATTAACTGGAGCAGGAATTGTATATTACTTAACAATGATTTTAGCAGTTATTTTAGTACCAATATTACCAGTATTATTGATTAGTATGCTTGTTATGTTTATAATGAGCTTTGCAAAACTTACAAAAAACAGAAACAGATTTCAATTATTTGCTACATTATTAGTTTTAGCAATTATTATAGCTTTATCAATTTCAACAAGTGGAATGAAACAAGATTTAACAAATGAAGAAATGGCACAAATGGTGGTACAGGCAAATGGAATGATAGAATTAGTAAAAGGATATGTTCCAACAGTAGATTATTTAATGGAAGCATTAACAACAAATTCTTTATTTACAGCAATAGTGGAAGTATTAAAAACATTAGGAATTACAATAGTAGGATTCATTCTTTATATGCTAATTGCTCAAAAAATATATTTTAAAGGTTTAGTGGGAAATTTATTTGGAGGAGGAGCATCTAACACAAATAAAGAAATAAACCAAAAAGAATATAGAAATAGTAAGCTATATAAAAGCTATGTTGGGAAAGAATTTAAAAATATGGCAAGGAATCCAGTATTTCTAATGCAATGTTTAATACCAGCAGTTTTAATACCAATTATAATGGTTGTAGTAGTTTATGCAGGATTAAATAGTGATGGAATGGGATTAGAACAAATAACACAAATGGTACAACAAACGCCTACAAACACATTCTTTATTGCTTGTATCATTTTAGGAGTGATACAATTCTTCACAATGTTTATCTATATTTCAATAACAGCAATTTCAAGAGATGGAGAAAATGCAGTATTTATGAAATATATACCAGTATCATTATATAAACAATATCTATATAAAATAATTCCAAATATTATAATGAATATAGTAACAATTATAATTACATTAGGAATGGCAGAATATCTTTTAAATTTACCAGTTATAACTTTAATTGAATTATTTATAGTTGCAACTATAATGGGAATATTACAAAGTATAGCAATGATTATTGTAGATTTAAAAAGACCAAAATTAAATTGGGATTCTGAATATGCAGTTGCAAAACAAAACTTGAATTTAGTTTTTCCAGTATTGCTTTCAATAGTTAATATAGTAATATTGGTAGGATTTGTATATTTATTAAAAGATATAAATGTATATGTGGGAGTTGGAATTTTAGGAATTTTATATATAGTAGCAACAGTTATAACAAATAAGTATCTATATAATAAACAATATGAATTAGCAGATAAAATAATATAATTTTAATTATTCTATTTTAGATAATTCTATGCTATAATAATAAAGAGTAAGTTCAATTTTGAAGTTGATATACTGTAATCACGAAATGGAGGTAGAACTATGAGAAAGTGTTTGAGATGTGGAACAGAAATGAAAGAGGACTGCACAATTAAAGTTGAGGGTGCAGGAAACGGAATCATCATGTCAAAAGACGAAAGCAAGTTGTTTGGTGGCAGAATTGGAAAGCCAAAAGTTGCAATCTGCCCTAAATGTGGTGAAGTATCTATCTACATTGAGGATGTAGATAAACTGAAGTAATCAAGAGGACTGAATAAAACATATACAGTATATCAACCAAAATAGCAGATAGGAGAGTGAATATTTTTGCTCTCTTATCTGTCTTTTTTATATAAATTTAAAAAACATATTGACAGAAAATATAAAATGTACTACAATGTACTTATAAGATAAGTACATTTGAAGAGGTGAGAATATTGGATATTATCATTAGTAATAACACAAGTAAACCTATATATGAGCAAATTACTAGCCAAATTAAACAAATGATAATGACTGGTGAACTAAAACCAGGAGAATCAATACCCTCTATGCGTTCATTAGCCAAATCTTTGCATATAAGCGTTATAACCGTTCAAAGATCATACGAAGATTTACAAAAAGATGGCTTTATAGAAACAACAGTTGGTAGAGGCAGTTTTGTTAGTTCTAAAAACAAAGAGTTTATTCAAGAAGAAAAACAAAGAGAAATAGAAAGTCATTTACAAAAAGCTATTGAATTAAGTAAAGAAAATGGTATTTCGCTAACTAAACTTATTGATTTATTAAAGATTTTTTATGAGGAGGAAAAGTAATATGTCTGATTATTCTTTAAAAGTTGAAAATTTAACAAAAAAATATGATGACTTCTTATTAGATAAAGTTTCTTTTTATGTACCA
>CANPZF010000026.1 GCA_947589015.1 uncultured Clostridia bacterium | reverse complement strand
TTTACTTGTATAGCTTCTTGGTCTTGATCATCTTCTCCGTCTTTCCATTCATCTGGCGTTGAATCTACATCTTCTACTGGATTTCCTTCTTCATCTGCATCGTCTGATATTTGTGCTGAATTTATTATTGTTTTACCTGATTCATTTGATGCACTAACTCTAAATACTACTTGTACATCTCTATAATCTGGATTTCCTTCTGCTATTCCCTCTTCTTTATTAAATGCATGTAATAAATTTGGATTTTCATTTTCACTTTCTGCACTTTCTTCTATTCCACTTTCACCTTGTTCTTTTGACAAATAGTCTGTTGTTATTTTTACTGCTTTTTTTACATCTTCTGTTTCTTTTCCTTCACTATCTATCATTTTCCATCTCATATTTAGATTTGTTTGATCTTTTGGTAAAAATTCTAATCCTTCTGGTATATCATCTGTTATTTCTTGGGCATATCCTGCTATATCTCCTTCATTATATACTCTTATTGTATATGTTACTATATCTCCACAACTTACATTTAATGGTGTTTTTTCATGATGATATACTATATCATCATTTTCCAATTGAGGATCTGGTACTCTTGTTGTTATATTCTGTTCTCCTATTTTTGTTATAAATTTTCTTAATGCTAAATCAAATTCTTGTAATACAACAAATTCTTGATCTTGGTCATCTTCCCCATCTTTCCATTCATCTGGTGTTGAATCTACGTCTTCTACTGGATTTCCATTTTCATCTGCATCATCTGATATTTGTGCTGAGTTTATTACCGTTCTCTTTGATGAATTTGGTTCTATTACTTTAAATGCTATTTCTACATCTCTATAATCTGGTTCTGGATCAACTTCTTTATTTGTTCTGTCCAATGGATTTAATAAGTTTTCTGCCTCTTCTGTTTTTGCTAAATAATCTGTTGTTACCTTTACTGCTTTTTTTACATCATCTGTTTCTTTTCCTTCACTATCTATCATTTTCCATTTCATATTTACGTTTGTTTCATGTTCTGGTAAAAATTCTAGTCCTTCTGGTATATCATCTGTTATTTCTTGTGCATATCCTGCTATATCTCCTTCATTATATACTCTTATTGTATATGTTACTATATCTCCATAAGCTACTTTTAATGGTGTTTTGTCATGTTCGTACACTATATCTTCATTTTCCCATTTAGGTTGTGGTATTCTTGTTGCTATGTCTTGATCTTCTATTTTTGTTATAAATTTTCTTAATGCTAAATCAAATTCTTGTAATACAACAAATTCTTGATCTTGGTCATCTTCTCCATCTTTCCATTCATCTGGTTTTGAATCTGCGTCTTCTACTGGATCTCCATTTTCATCTGCATCATCTGATATTTGTGCTGAGTTTATTACCGTTCTCTTTGATGAATTTGGTTCTATTACTCTAAATGCTATTTCTACATCTCTATAATCTGGTTCTGGATCAACTTCTTTATTTGTTCTGTCCAATGGATTTAATAAGTTTTCTGCCTCTTCTGTTTTTGCTAAGTAATCTGTTGTCACCTTTACTGCTTTTTTTACATCATCTGTTTCTTTTCCTTCACCATCTATCATTTTCCATTTCATATTTACGTTTGTTTCATGTTCTGGTAAAAATTCTAATCCTTCTGGTATATCATCTGTTATTTCCTGTGCATATCCTGCTACATCCCCTTCATTATATACTCTTATTGTATATGTTACTATATCTCCATATGCTACTTTTAATGGTGTTTTGTCATGATGATATACTATATCACCATTTTCCCATTTAGGTTGTGGTACTCTTGTTGCTATGTCTTGATCTTCTATTTTTGTTATAAATTTTCTTAATGCTAAATCAAAATATTTTAATCTAACAGATTCTTGATCTTGATCATCCTCTCCATTATTCCATTCATCTGGTGTTGAATCTACATCTTCTATTGGTTTTCCATTTTCATCAGCATCCTCTGATATCTGTGCTGAATTCACTATTATTCTATTTGATGTATTTGGTTCTATTACTTTAAATGCTATTTGTACATCTTTATAATATGGATTTGGATCAATTTCTTTATTTGTTTTGTCTAATGGTTTTAATAAATTCTCTGCTCCTTCTTTTTTTGCTAAGTAATCTGTTGTTACTTTTTTTGCCTTTTTCGCATCATCTGTTTCTTCTCCTCCACTGTCTATCATCTTCCAGCCCATGCTAACATTTGTTTCGTGTTTTGGTAAGAATTCTAATCCTTCTGGTATATCATCTGTTATTTCTTGTGCATATCCTGCTATATCACCCTCATTAAATACTCTTATTGTATATATTACTATGTCTCCACATGCCACACTTAGAGTTGTTTTATCATGTTTATATTCTATATCACCGTCTTTCCATTTAGGTTGAGGGATTCTTGTTTCTATATTTTGTTCTCCTATTTTTGTTATAAATTTTCTTAATGCTAAATCAAACTGTTGTACTACTATATTATCATAATCTTCATCATCTTCTTCATATATTTGCCAATTATTTGCATCATCATAATATTTGTCTTGAGGAGTTTTTTTCCATCCTTCTGGTGTATTTGTTGAATCTCTGTCTTTTACTTCTGCTCCTGTTGAATCAGTACTTTTAGTGATTGCTGCTTCATTTCTAATAATTCCTTTAAGATTATTTTCTGCTACTACTTTTAGTATTACAGATACCTCTCTATAATCTGGGTTTTTATTTGATCCTTCTGCACTATATTTTGCATCTTTTTGGAATGCTTTTATTAAATTAGAATTTGGTGTTTTCGTATCTTCCCCTTTTTCTTTATCTAGATAGTCTGTTGAAATAGTTTTTAAATCTGAAGAAGGGGTCCACCTTTCTTTATTAAATAATATAGCTTTTCTTTCTTCTTCTGTAAATGACGTGTCATTTTCTAAATCTGAATCTGCTTTATCAGACCAAACCAATTGTAGTCCTTCTGGTATATCTTCTGTTATTTGAGAAGCATATCCATCAACTTCACCTTCATTATATACTCTAAATGTATATTCAACTAAATCACCTTTTTTTACTAGTACAGGATCTTTTGTCATTTTATATGTTGCTGTTGTTTCTTCTCCTGATGCTAATTTAGTTATATCAACACTTTCTAATCTTTCTGTCACTGCTATACCGTTCACTTTAGTAATTCTTTTTAATAATTTCAAATCAAAAGGTTTTTCTGGTTCATCTGGTATTGGCTCGATTACTAATTTTTCAAAATCATCATCATCTTGATATCCTGGATAATATTTATCTTTATGAGATAAATCTGTTTCAGTTGTTGTTCCTTTATAATCTGGCAAATTTGATGTATCTGGAACTGTTGTTGGTTCTGAATCTCTGTCTGTTTGATTGTCTCCATCTGCTACCGCTGCTGCAATATATGCAACATTTGTTAATATTTTATCCTTTTCTTTATCTGCAGTTGCTGTTACTGTACATTGTATTTCTATTGTTTCTGAATGTGGTTCTAAATCACCTGACTCATATGGTGATAAATTATCTGTATTTGAATCTACTCTTTTAAAAGTCACTACATTATCTTTGTTACTTTCTAATTCGAAATTTTTGCTAATTATTTTTGTATATTCTAATCCATCTGGTAATACATCTACAATCTTAGTTGCCCTTCCTGCTACTTCACCTTCATTGTATACAGTTATTTTATATGTAACTATACTTCCTGTTTCTACCTTTACAGGATCTTTTTTATGTTTATATGTTGCTGTTGTTTCTCCTTCTTTGCCATTTATCGTTGATTCATCTATATCTGGTACTCTTAATTCTTCTCCTTGTAATTCTCTTTCTTCTCCATTTGTTGATACTTTAGTTATATATTTTCTTAGTGCTAAATCGAATTCCCCTTTATCTCTCTCTATAATGATAACTGGTTGAGTGTTCTCTTTTTCTGTTTTTGATGTATATAATGTTATCTTTGTTCTAGATTTTGCTGTTTCATTTTCATAATCTTGTGCTTTTCTCTCTGCCTCTTTTATTAAATAATTGTATAAAATAACTGCTTGTTTAGTTCTTACTTCTCCCACTTTTCCCACTTCAACGTCGTGTTTTTTATAATTCATTAAAGCTACATAATCTTCTCCATTAGTTGTATATGTAAACCAACTGTTATTTTCACTAGTTGTTTCATATGTTTTATCATATGTTTTATCGTCATGATTAGTATAATACCAAAGGGCAGCTTGTTGTATAGCTTCAATCTCTTCATCTGTTATTCCATATCCTTCTACATCATTATCTAAATTTTGTAAATCTTCATCTCCAAATTCTTCTAGTTCATCATAACAACCTGCATCACGTAATAATTTCTGCCTTTCATATAGAGTAGATACATCTTTTAAATAAAATAAATCTGCCATTGCCAATATATGATTATAATATTCTCTTGATATCAAACCTGATAAATCTGATAGTATTTTTTCTTTTTCGCTCTTAAAATCATATGATACCGTATATTTCTTTATTTCATCAGTATTTCTAAACCCAATTCCTGCTTTTATACAATATGCATTAACTTCTACCCCTGCCGAATTTTTTTCTGCCTCAAATTTTTGTATATCCCATATATTAGCTGAATTTCCAGTTGTCTGGTTATCTTTAGGATTTCCAATTGCATATCCCCATCCTGAATCTCTTAAGTTTCTAATACCAAAGTATACTGGATGTTCCGTTAAATCTATTTCTGCATTTGATTTTTGGAATTGTCCAACTACAAAAATCATCACAATAGCTAACATTACTACTTTTAAACTAATATTTCTTAATTTCATACAAACTCTCTCCTTTTAAGTATATATTAATATTTTATACTTTTTATTTTTTTAGTCAATAGCTTATTTTTCTATTTTTCCTTTATTTTAATTAAGAGTATTTTCCTATTTACGGAAACTACTTCTTTAAGATAGTATATTTTTTTAGTCTCCCTTTACAATTATATTACATTTTCTTTGCAAAATCAACAGTTTATGTAAATTAAATATATTTTTTAGGTATTTCCCTAGTAATAATTGGAACTTTTTATCGTTTTATTACATTTTTATTTTTCTTCTTATAAAATTAGTCATAAAATTTAATTAAAAAATATATGCTTAAATAAATGAAAACTCATCTTAAATTTTAGAAAAGAGGTTTTTTATTTATGAAAAAAATTTTATTTACATTTATAGTATTTTTTTATTGCTATTTTGCTATATTTTCACCTAATGTATTAGCAGATGACATTGATACAGAAGACTATTCTTTTAGTAACAATTCTTTAGAAACTTCTAGTAGTGATGTTTTTCCTAATATCAATTCTAGAGCATATATTGTATATGACAGAAATACGCATTCTGTTTTAGTTGGAAAAAATGAAAATATGAAAAGAAAAATGGCATCAACAACGAATGTAATGACATCTTAAAAGACATTCTATTTTAAAATTTTAAATTTTTTATAATTGCTCTTGATTTGTTTCTTGATAATAGTTAAATCCTTGATATAGTTGCTAATGCTATATCAAGGATTTAACTATTATCTAGTAGCTCTTGGTTCAAAAAAATATGGAAAAAACTTGATTTATAGTAAAAAATCTGTTATAATGGAATATATTATGTAAATTAATTATGTTTTATTATAGGGGGTTTTTATTTTGAATGTTAAAGTAACAGTAGATTTCACTAATGGTTGTTGTAACGTTACAGGTTTTCACAATGGTCATAAAATTGTAAGGCGCAAATATATAAGAGGTAAGGATTGGGATGGTCGTTTTAAGGTAAATTATAGTAAGTGGATAATGCAAAAAAGAAAATATGAAGCAAAGAAACTTGCTAATGATTTTGCTAATGACGATACTAATTTTAAAGTTTCGGAAGAATCATTCGAAAATTTAGATTATTTTGTATATAAAAGTATAGAAGATTGGGATAGAGAGGCAGGCAATAATTACAGTAACTCTATATCATATTTAAAAGCTCTTACACAAGAATTTGATCCAAAACTTTCTAAAAAAGAATGTAAAAAAGCACGAGCTGCTGCCTTAAAAGATGCTGGAATAGATATTGGTTATAATGTAGGTTTTTTCAATACAAGTAAAGAATATTTGACTTTTATAGATAAGATTAATGGTATAAAAATGGCTCTAAAACAAAAAAGATTTACAGATGCAAATGTTATATTTAATTTATTTATTAAAAATAAAAATTACATAGATGATATGAATTTGAGTGAAGAAGATTTCGCTAATAATTCAGAAAATAAATCATATAATGATGAATCAAATAAAAATTCATTAAATATGTTAAAACATAAAACCATTTTTTCTAAATTAGAAAAAATTTCAAAAATATCTGAGAAAAAACTAAAAATAAAAAATAAAATTAACCAAATATACAATTCCCAAAAACGTCATTACTCAAGAAAACTTCGTAGTATAAATGATTCTATTAAAAACTTTACTCCATATAAATTTAAAAAGTTTGCTATTAGAGGTGCTGCTACACTATTAGCAACTGGAAGTCTTGCTTTTACTGCATCTAATATTGGAAAAGTAAATAAATCTTTTGAAAAAAATAACAATAATAAATACGAAACAGAATATAATGCAGATAATATCGACCTATCTCAAACAGAAAACGAAATTAAACTATATGCTGAAAAGCAATCTGAAATTCAAACTGAGCATATATCTGAAAAACAATCCGAATCTGAAACTGAACGCATATCTGAAAGACAATCTGAATCTGAAACTGAACGTATATCTGAAAGACAGTCTGAATCTGAAACTGAACGTATATCTGAAAAACAATCTGAATCTGAAACTGAACGTATATCTGAAAGACAATCTGAATCTGAAACTGAACGCATATCTGAAAAACAATCTGAGTCTGAAACTGAACGTATATCTGAAAAACAATCTGAATCTGAAACTGAACATATATCAGAAAAACAACCTGAATCTGAAACTGAACGTATATCTGAAAAACAATCTAAACATGACTTAAAAAAGGAATCTAAGAAAATAATCAAACAGTATAAGAAAAAATTCACTCAATCATATATGAATGCATTTGTTATTGGTGAAAAACCTGCAGTTGGAGACATGTTCGATGACCAAACTTTTGCTCCTGAGACAGATGGAACTGGATTTCCAGGACACTTTAATGAACACCCAGATTATGTATTAGAACACATACTTGTTATCACAGATTCAAAATGGCCTACGATAAGAACTGTTGGAAAAAGCTTGCCAGAAGTTTTAGCAGAATATCCAGATTATATTGGATATAGCCTTCACTTTGCCGATAAAAATGGTGGTTTAGGATTCGTAACTCAGTCCAAATTAGAAGGCCTTATAAAAGATAAAGTCAATAAGATAATAAAAAACACAACTGCAAAAAAATCACTATCAGCAGACGACCAAGATTTTGATAGATAAAAATAGAAATACTTTTCTTGAAATACAGGAAAGTATTTTTTTATATGATTTTATTAACAAAACTAAATGGATATTCCTTTAGTAATAAAATTAATTAATGTAGAATACGATGTACTAAATATAATTACAACTTTTTAACCAATTTCTGTTTTAGAAAGGATGTGGTTAGAATTGAAGATATAAATGCATTGTATTCTAAACAGCAATTAAATCTAGAAATTGAATTAATATTAAATAGAAATTTATATAACAATAATAAAATATCAGAAGATACATATTCAAAAATTGAAACAACAATATTAAAAGATATTAACGCAGAAAAGCATAAACACCTATAATACAATTATAAAAGGAGTATCTTATGGATATATATACAATAAGAAGTGAATTGAGCAAAGGAAAAACTATATTTGATTTACCATTAAGAGTTACATATTATGCAAGGGTTTCTAGTGAAAAAGTAGAACAGCTAAATTCTTTAGAAAATCAAGTATATTATTATCCAAATTATATCCAAAATGTAAAAAGTTGGACATATATTAAAGGATATGTTGATGAAGGTATAAGTGGTTCTAGTACACTAAAAAGAGATGGTTTTTTAAAAATGGTTAGAGATGGAAAGTATGATACTTTTGACTTAATACTAACAAAAGAAATTTCTCGTTTTTCAAGAGATACATTAGATAGTATTGGGTATGCTAGGGAATTCTTAAAAAATGGTGTAGGAATATTGTTTGAAAATGATAATATTAACACTCTATATACTGATGCAGAATTAAGATTAACTATAATGGCTAGTATAGCACAAGATGAACTTAGGAAACTATCAGAAAGAGTACGATTTGGAATGAAAAGAGCAATAGAACAAAAAAGAGTATTAGGAAACAATATAATATATGGTTTTAATAAAAATGACGGTAAATTAGAAATTGACGAAAAAGAAGCAGAATTTGTAAAAGAGGTATTTTCACTATATGCAACAGGAAACTATGGGTTTAAAAAATTAGCAAAACAATTATACCAAAAAGGTTTTACAAATAGAAAAGGCTCACTTTTAGACCAAAGTACTTTAACAAGAATAATAAGAAATCCTAAATATAAAGGTTTCTATTGTACTAATACAGTAACAAGATTAGATTATAAAAACACAAAACAAATAAGAATGCCTCAAGAGCAGTGGAAAGTATTTGAATGTAAAGATACCATTCCACCAATAGTATCAGACGAAATATGGGATAAATGTAATAAAATATTAAAAGCAAGATCTGATACTTTCAAGAATAAACAAAAAAATAAGACAATCTTTCAAACCAGATATGCTTTTACAAAATTACTATATTGCAATGAACATGAAACATTGACACCTTTTCATCGAAGAGTTGGCAACAAAACAAAAGATAAACACACATGGGCTTGCTATAGATATATCAAATTTGGAGTTAATCAATGTGCTTGCCCTATATTAATTGAATCTGAATTACTTGAAATTATGAAGCATGTAATTAAAAGTTATATAAATAATAAAAATGAAATAATTACAGATTTACTCAAAAGATATGAAGAAGCTGAAATTAATAACAATTATAATAAACAAATAAAAATATTAAACAATAAAATAAATATAATTAAGCAGAAGAAAGATAAACTTTTAGAACTAGTTATAAATGGATATATAGAAAATACTGAATTTTCTAAAAGAAATGATGTATTAAGTCAAGAAATGGATGAATATGAAAAAAGTATTAATTCAATGCAAAACCAAAAAGATAATGTAAAAAATGCAAAAGATAATATAGAAAAATTACACATTGAAATACAAAATGAATTAAATTTTGATAAAAATATAGATGAGTATATTAAACTTATAATAGATAAAATAATAGTACATAAAATAAATGGGAGCAGAAAAAATGTTAATTTGGAAATTTTTTTTAAACTTGGAGAGAAAAAGTTCATTAATTATGATGTGGGTAAAAAGCCCATTTAAAAAATATCTTTTAAGTGGTCATAACGAAAATAATGACTGCAACAATCGTTATTGAAAATTGTGATTTAAACACAACTGTAGAAGTTTCAAAAAAAGCAGCAAATACTGGTGGATCAAGGCTTGGTTTAAAAACTAATGATAAAATAACTATTAGAGATTTATTATATGGTCTACTTTTATGTTCTGGAAACGATGACGCAGTAGCTTAATGACAGGAATTTATATTTTAAATTTTAAGCTTATATTGAAATCTCTATTTTTATCGATAGAGATTTTTTCTATAAACTCATCAATAACATCTTTATTAATGCTTTCTAAATTGCAAAATTTATTAATTATTTCAGAAATCCTTTTATTATCCTTATTTAAAAATTGTAAAATTTTTTCCTGCTTCTTAATATATGTTTTTATTTCATTGATTTCATTTTGTATATTTATTTGTTCCTCTTTTAATGTAACAGAATATTTTTTATACATTTCTGCTGATATTACATTATTTAGTTTATCATTATATAAAGTTTCTAATTTATTATTAATTTTTAATAACCTTTTAGAAAGATTAGAAATTGTAACATTATATTCATCTATTGGGGTTTTATTTTTTGTGTATTCTGATATGTAGGCTAGTCTTAGTAAATTTTTATCTGAATACTTTTTTAAGAGTTGCTTTAAATATTTTAAAGCTTCATTTTCTATATTTATATAAGAAAGATAATTGCTATTATCACATAAATGAAAAGTTGTTCTTGTGGGACAAAAGTAATAAATTTTTCCTTTACAATCTCTTCTTGCTAATCTTTTTTTGCATTCGTCACAATACAAAAAATCATGTAATAATGTTTTTTCTTTCCTATTATTAGATGCCCTTTTGTTATTATCTAGCATTTCATTTACTTTGTCAAAATTTTCTTTACTTATAATGGGTACATGATGATTCGGAATTACAATATAGTCTTCTTTATCTAAATATACTCTTGTATGATTTTTATGTGATATTGTTGTTTCCTTATTTTGAATCATATAACCTAAATATGTTTCATTTCTTAAAATTCTTCTTACAGAATTTCCTTTCCAAACTGTGTAAAAAATGGAATTTTTTTCTGCGTTCATATTCAAATGCATAGCTGGTGTTGGTACCTTTTCTGCTGTTAAAATTCTTGCAATAGATGTTGTCCCTTTTCCATCCAAAAAAAGTTTAAAAATTTTTCTTACAATTTCTGCTGCATCTTCATCAATGTCAAGTTTCCCTATAATTTGCTCATTTTTCTTATATCCATAAGGAGCATAACAAGCAATATATCTGCCACGCTTTTTTCTTTCTTTTAAAGAACTTTTTTGTTTTAAAGAAATATCTTTTGAATACATATCATTTAATATAGCCTTAAAAGGTAATAGTTCATTTCCTATTACCTCATTATATGTATCTATATCATCTAATATAGAAATATATCTTACACCTTTATTTACAAAATAGTCTTCTATATAATAACCTGTTTTTACATAATTTCTTCCTATACGAGAAACATCTTTTGTAATAACTGTATTAATATTTCCACTTTCTATATTTTTCAATAAATCCTTAAATCCTTGTCTATTGAAATTAGTACCTGTATAACCATCATCAATAAATTCAGTCATATTAACAAAATTATTCTTATGTAAGTATTCATATATTAGTTTTCTCTGATTATCTATACTATTACTTTCTTGCTTATCTCCATCTTCTAATGAAATCCTTAAATAAATACCTACTTTAGCATTTATATTATTAATCTTATCATATGCTAACATTTTTTATCTCCTCATCATTATAAATATTTTATTGTTGAAAATTGAAATGAATATATATTTTTTTATTTTCATCTATTTCAATTCTATCCACAATATCAGAAAGAATTTCTTTATTAATATGATTTGCTTTCAAAAAATTTCTTGTTTTTTCTTCTACTTCTTGATTACTTGCTTCTTTTTCCTCATTAGAAGTTATAAATTCTATTTTCTGCTTTAATGATTCAATATTTTCTTCTACTTGATTTCTTTCTTTTAGAAATTTTTGAGAATATCTAATATAATCATTTTCATCAATTACACCGGTTAAGTCTATCATCATAAATTTGTCCTACCTTTTTATTTACTGATGTTATTTTTTCTTCTAATACTTTAATATGTGATAAATAATCATTTACAATTTCTGTGTTATCATTTTTCTTTTTTAGAATAACTTTTTTATAGGTTTCGCTATTGACATTTAAAAAACAAACTTTTCTAATATAGTTAAGTATTTCTTTTTCTAATTTATCATAATTATTATATTGCTTTATACATTTTCCTTTATTGGCATTGCCACAAAAAACATATCTTCTTTCATATTTTTTGTCCTTATATTTTTCAGTTTTTGTTACAAAATTAAGTTTATTACCACAATTATGGCAATATGTAATTCCTTTTAATAAATACTCTCTGTTTCTATTTCTTGTATTGTATTTTCTTTTCAATATTTTCTGTGTCTTATCAAAAGTTTCTTGATCTATTAGTGGCTTATGTGCATTTTCTTCAACAATCCAAACTTCTCTAGGTAAATCAATTTTCCTTTTACTTTTATAACTTAATTTTTTAGTTTTTCCTTGTAATAATTTGCCAAGATATACCTCATTTTTCAAGATTTTTTGTACTGAAACTGGTCGCCATTTATAATAATCTTCTGACCTATGTACTAAATTCATTTTTAAATGTACAGCAGGAGGTTCAATATTTTCAGCATTTAAAATATCACATATTTTACATGATGTCATTCCATTTATATACATATCAAATATTCTTTTTACAACTTGACTAGCATAATCATCTACAATTAAATGTGCTAATTCATTAGTAGTATCTTTTATATAGCCATAAGGTGGATATGCTGAGATATATTGTCCGTTTTCTCTTTTTTGCCTACAAACACTGCGAATTTTTTTTGAAATATCTTTTGCATACATATCATTTAATATTGCTTTAAATGGCGTAATATCACTTGCACTACTATTTTCTTCAAATGTATCCAAATTATCTAATAATGCAATATATCTAACGTTTCTTTCGGGAAAATAGCTCTCAATATAAAATCCTGTTTTTATATAATCTCTACCAAGTCTTGATAAATCTTTTGTTATTACCATATTAACCTTATTATCTTCAATATCACGAATTAATCTATTGAAACCTGGTCTATCAAAAGTAGTTCCACTTACGCCATCATCAATATACTCATCAAAAAGTTCTAAATTGTTGTCTTTAATATATCTCAAAATTAAGTTTCGCTGATTTGTTACACTTTCACTTTCTTGTTTGTCACCATCCTCTTTAGATAGTCTTATATACATTGCAACTTTAAAGTCGTGTATATTACTTATATTTAGAAACATTTTGTCCTCCTAAACTATAAGTATTTAATTTGAGTTCATTATTATAAGAAAATTAATGCTGGAGAATTAAATTTTTGAATTACTTATAGTCATTATATTTTAGATATTTTAAAAAGGCACTTTGTATTACACTTTCAATAGTTTCTCCGTTATTATTAAAGGATGGAATTATTTCATATTCTTTTTTAGTTTTTTTTGTAGTATTTACCTGTTCCATAACAACACCTCTTAAAAAATTATATTGGCTTGCAAAAAAATTATGATTTAATTTTTTTAGAGGACAAAATTTCCTTTTCAGTTTTTACCATTTATATAATCAAAATTAAATTTCTATAAGATCAGTAACTTAAAGGCTATTGCTTTTTTTATTTAGTTTTATCAAAATTTTTTAATAAGGTATTCGACATTCTTTACATTTTTTCGAAAAATGTTTATAATAATATTAAGTATATTTTTAAATAAAAATAATCAAGGGGGATTTCTCATGAACAAAAGAAAGAACATTAAAAAGAGAGTTTTTTTCGCTTTATTAGCAGCAACTTCAATAATAGTAACAAGTATGTTTATATTTTCAAAAACGCAAAGAGAAGAAACTATAGAGTTAGGAAAAATGACTATAAATGTACCATATACTTTTAATAGCTCCTCAGAAACTATTGTAGCGTCATGGGATATTTCTGCTAGCGATAGCGATCATGTATCTGCAGTTCTGTATGAAGACGGAAGACTAGTTATAAGTGGAAATGGAAAAATGGAAAGTTGGAATAATTTTACTAGTTCACCAGACTGGTCTGGACGCAGAAATAATATATTAACTGTAGAAATTCAAAATGGTGTCAAAAATATTGGATCAAATGCATTTTATGAGTGTCATAATATATCTACAATACAAATTCCAGATTCTGTTGAAGATATAGAATTGTATTCATTTCATGAATGTAATAAATTAACTGATATTACAATACCTGAAGGTGTTACAAGTATTGGTGAAGAATGTTTTTATGGATGTACTAGTTTAACAAATATAGTGGTACCATCCACAGTGGAAACCATTAATAAAAAAGCTTTTGAAGGTTGTAATAACTTAAGTAATGTTGAAATAAAAAATGGTGTCAAAAATATTGGAACTCAATGTTTCAAGGGTTGTAGTAATTTAACTAATATACAAATACCAAGTAGTGTAACTAGTATAGAAAGTCAGGAAGATTCTGAATTTAGTAGTATATCTGTTGATGAAGATAATACGACATATAGTAGTTCAAATGGAGTATTGTTCGATAAAAATAAAACAACACTTATATGTTATCCTGGTGGAAAAAATGATAAAACATATAACATTCCTAGTGGTGTAACAACCATAAAGAAATATTCATTCTCAGGATGTAAAAATACAGAACATTTAAAAATACCAAGCAGTGCTAGAATAATAGAAGAATATTCGTTTAACGGCTCTAATTTTACTAGTATAGAAATAGAAAACGGTTTAACTACTATTGGAACTTCTGCTTTTAAAGCCTGCGATAATTTAATTAATATTGAAATTCCTAATAGTGTAACAAGTATAGGTAGTAATGCTTTTAGTTATTGTGATAATTTAACTAATGTCACATTGTCAAAAGGACTTACCTCTTTAGAAACTGAAGTATTCAGGGAATGTAAGAGTTTACAAAGTATAATTATACCAGGAAATATTAAAACTATATTTTCATCAGCCTTTGAAAGTTGTACTAGTTTAGAAACTGTTGACATTCAAGAAGGTGTAACAACATTAAGTGCTATAAATCACTTTAGAGATTGCAATAACTTAAAGAGTATATCTTTACCAAGCACTTTGACAAATTTAGGTTCATATACATTTGTAAATTGTTATAATCTAACAGATATTATAATACCTTCTCATATAGATACTATTGGTGATGAAACTTTTGAAAACTGTATTAATATAAAGAATATAGTAATACCAAGTAATGTAAAAACAGTTAAGTTTAGAGCTTTTAGCAATTGTAGTAAATTGGAAACTTTAGAAATACAAGAAGGTGTTGAAAATATTGAAGCACAGGTATTTGACAATTGTAAAAAATTAAGTAATGTAAAAATACCTAGTACTGTTAAGGCATTACCGTATGGAGTTTTTTTTGATTGTACAAATCTTGGTAATGTATATATATTAAATAATAATATAGAAATGCATCCTCTAGATTACAGAACAAACTATACAATATATTGTAAATCTAATAGTACAGCAGAAGCATTTGCAAATGAACATTCAATTCCATATGTAGTTGATGATGATGGTCCAACTATTAATTTTAATCCTAATGGAAATTCACAATTAGCAAAGGAACAAACTACAACTGTTAATGTTACCGATGATAAATCAGGAATTGAAAATAATAGATTAAAATATGTATGGTCTCAGAATACACAAACACCGGCTTTAGAAGATTTTCAAGACAGTTTTTTAAACAATACTAGTCTTTCGAAAAATGATGATAATGGAGACTGGTATCTATGGATTTTAGCATATGATATAATGGAAAATTATACAATAAGCTCAAGTAATAAATTTGTACTAGATAATACTAAACCAACAGTAACAGTATCAACAGATAAGGAACATTATTATGAAGGTGAAACGGCGACAATAACAGCTACATTTAATGAGGATATTAAAGATGGAACTCCAAAAATATCAATAAATGGTCCTTCTACACTAACATCAACTGAAATGACAAAAAGCAGTTCAAAAATATATACATATAATTATGTTGTACCTAAAGGAAATGGAATTCAAACTATAACAATTAGCGAAGCATCTGATTTAGCTGGGAATGTAATTGATGACAATAACACAAAAAAAATTAATATTGAATCAATAATTTTAAGTAGTATAGCAGTTACAACCGTACCAGAAAAAACTGCCTATATGGAAGGTGAAAATTTTGATACTACAGGTATGAAGGTTACTGCAAATTATAATAATTCTACCAATAAAGAAATAACAAATTACACAGTAACAGACGGAAATGATTTAACTCCAGACAGAACATCTGTGACAATAAGTTATACTGAAAATGATGTAACTAAAACAACTACTCAGCCAATAACAGTTACAAGTAAATTAAAAATGAGCTTTAATGGATATAATGAAGTTGATAAAGATGGAAATAAATATATAGATAATATTGCTCCTGATACAACAATGGAAAATATGATTGATAATGTAGAAACAAATGGAACAATAACAGTATATAAAGACAATACAGAAATTACAGATAAAAAAATAAAAATATCAACTGGAATGAAAGTTAAAATATCTTTAAACAATGAAAATTATCAATTTACAATGGTAGTAAAAGGTGACACTAATGGAAACGGAGAATGTGATCTAAAAGATTTATTACAAATAAACAAGCATAGATTAAATAAAACTTTATTGTCAGCAGAATATTTATTAGCTGGAGATGTAAATAAAGATAATGAGGTTAATTTAAAGGATTTATTACAAATAAATAAATTTAGATTGGGAAAAATAAAAACATTATAATTGTTCTATAAAATTTATTTTTCAAGGGAGGAAAATTAAGTGAAAAATAAAATTATTACTGCAAATATAATTGCAATATTTATAATATTATTAGCATCAATATCTTTCGCAGCAACAGGAACAGTGGAGTTTAAGTCAAATACGACTGAAGTAAAGAAAGGTGAAACATTCACAGTGACTTTATCTGCAACAAGTGAAGATGGTATAAATGGAATTGATACCAAATATACTTATGATTCAGAAAAATTAGACCTAATTAGTGAAAAAGTAGCCGATTCTTCTAATTGGAGTAATATTGGAGCATCTCCAGATATAACAATAATTTGTAATTCTACACAAAGTATAAAAAATGCAGATATTTACATTCTTACATTTAAAGTAAAGGATAATGTATCTGTTGGAAATACCATAAAAATTGAGACAACTGATATTCTATTAGATACTGACGCACAAACTGATTCAGAAGTGACTATACCATCTAAAAAAATAGAAATTACTGTAAAGGATGATTCCGAGGATAATTCAAACGAAAATAATAAAAATGACACTGACAAAAATACTACAGATAAAAATAACACAGATAAGAATACCACGGATAAAAATGACACTGACAAAAAAGACACAGATAATAAGGAAGCAAAAACTACAAATACAGTAACTAATGCAAATAAGTCTGATTCAACATATGCTGCAAAAACATTACCTAAAGCAGGAAAAAATTTTATTATGATCTTTATATTTATTGTAATTGCATTTGTATTATTAATTATATTTTATAAAAAATATATACAGCACAAGCAGATAAAATAATTAATTATATAAATAAAATTAAAGCAGGATTGCAATGATTTGTAATGCCTGCTTTAATTTGCTCTTCAGATTTTAAATTAATGCCTTTTATTACTTCTTTTCTGTTTGAGATGATTAACTTTATTGCTAACAATATAAAAACAGAAATAGCGGCAATTATGGAGCAAATACAAGCATAATAATTTTATATTGTTTTGGACCAATTAATTTTTTGTTCTGCTTCTTTTCCTGTCAATAAAAAACAGAGTGAGATGCAGCAGTTGCATTAGCAGAAGCCACTAGCGGAAGTGTTTCAAATTTTGCTACTCTAATGAATGAAAAAGCCATCTCTTTAGGCTTAAAACAAACTCATTTCGTAACCCCTCATGGTTTAGATGCAGACGAACACTACACTACCGCATATGAATTAGCTTTACTTACTGACTATGCTTTAAAAAATAAAACTTTTTCTAATATTGTAGGTACCAAAAATTACACAATATCAATTAATGGTTATCCTAAAAGTATAAATAATACTAATGAATTGCTTGGTAATTTAAATGGTATATATGGGGTTAAAACTGGTTTTACCAACGGAGCAAATCGTTGCCTTGTAAGTGCATGTAAAAGAGATAATATGAATATAATTTGTATTGTTTTAGGTGCAGATACAAAAAAATTTAGAACACAAGATAGTATAAAATTAATTGAATATGCATTTAAAAATTTCTCATATGTAAATATAGAAGAAAAAATTCAAAATGAGATATTAAAATTAAAAGAAGAATATAGTAGTAAATTTTACATAGAAAAAGGTACCTCTCAACTAGTAGATTTTTCCTATATTCCAATTGAACAAAATATATTTCCTATACAAAATAATGTAATTGATAAATTGTGCTTCTCTACAAATATTAATACAAATCTAGTAGCTCCAGTCGAAAAAGGAAGTATTATAGGTTCAATAGATGTTTATGCAGATAATACTTTTTTGTGTTCTGTTAATATCGTAGTTAATAATTATATTTCTAAAAAAGACTTTTTTAACTATTTGTATGAATTCTTAAAAAATTATTCAAAAAGTTTAAATTCACTTTTAGAAATATATTAAAAAAATCCACTTTATGTGGATTTTTTATTTTACATTTTCTTTTATGTAATCAACTACGTCTCCTACTGTCACAACTTTTTCTGCATCACTATCTGGAATTTCTATATCAAATTCTTCTTCTAATGCCATAACTAATTCAACTATATCTAATGAATCAGCTCCTAAGTCATCTATAAAAGATGCCTCCATTGTAACTGATGCTTCACTTACTCCTAATTGTTCTACAATTATTCCTCTTACTTTTTCTAAAACTTCTTCTGAACTCATGCCTCCGAGTTCACCTCCTCTCAAGTTTGCAAATGATTTATTCATTTGATTTTTCCATTTTTCACACTTCATTTATATTATATGTTTGTATATTTGTCAAGTGTATTTTAGAAATATTTTTATTTTATAACCATTAATTGTTACAATTCATAGTTATGGCAGTTTTTATATTATTGACTTTTCGATAGTGGTAGTATATGTACTTATTTATAAATTAACGCTTGATTGAAATGAGAAATAGAAATTCTTATATACAAAATTGAGAGATGTTCACGGAAAAAAGATTACTAATATATTCTTTTTCTTTACACGCCTCGGCTTGATACATGACTTAGAAATTCTTGATAAAATCAATCAGCGCCCTCGTGAGGCGAGATTCCCTAATTGATTTTATTTAGAATTTCTACAGTCATTCCACGGCACATTCGTCGTTTCATTCAAAAGAATATATTAGTAATCTTTTTGGCCTGAGTGAAAGAGGCTCAATTTTGTATATTAGAATTTCTTTTCGAGTGCAATGAACAAGTTAATTTATAAATAAGTACTATTCTACCACTATCGAAAAGTCAATAATATAAAAACTGACATATCTGTGAATTGTAACCATTACTTTTCAAATTGTTCTATCATTTTATCTACAGCTCTATTTTCTACAAATTTTTCTGCTTGAATAATAGTATATTCAAATAATAAATCATCACTACTTCCATGTGCTTTTACTACAGGCTTTTTCACACCCAAAAATAATGCTCCTCCATATGACTTATAATCCATTGTTTTAGAAAATCTTTTTATCGCTGGCAATGCTGGTACAGACAAAATTTTGGCTAATAAATTTTTTGTTAAACTTTCTGTTAAAGTTCTTTTTACAAATTTCCCTAAGCCTTCTGTAGTTTTTAAAAATACATTTCCTGTAAATCCATCTGTTACAATCGCATCTATTTTTCCAGAAAATGCATCTCTTCCTTCAACATTTCCCACAAAATTAATATCTAATTCTTCTGCTTTTTCTTTTAATAATTTATAACTTTCTTTTACTAATTCATTTCCTTTTGTTTCTTCTGTTCCTATATTTAATAATCCTATTGCAGGTTTTTGTATTCCATATGTATTTCTCAAATATATTGTAGACATTTGTGCAAATTGTAATAGATTGATTGGTTTACAATTTGTATTAGAGCCTGAATCTATAAGCAATAATTGGCTTTTATATGCTGGTAATATTCCTGCTAATGCTGGTCTGTCTATTCCTTTTATTCTTCCTACTATCAGTGTTGCTCCTGTTAGTAATGCTCCTGAATTTCCTGCTGAAATAAATACATCTCCTTCATCTTCTTTTAGCATTTTAAATCCTACTGCCATAGATGAATCTTTTTTACGCTTTATTGCAGTTGTTGGAATATCTTCCATTTCTATTATTTCTGTTGCATTTTTTATTTTTAATCTATTAGAAATTTCTTCTAATTCTTTTCCATAGAATTCTTTGACTTTATTTCTTATTATTTCTTCTTTTCCTACTAATACAACTTCTGCTTTTACTTTATTAATTGCATTTACAGCTCCTTTTATTGTACTATCTGGCGCATTGTCTCCTCCCATTGCATCTAAAATAATTTTCATGAAATTTCCTCCTAGCTTCGTTCTTATAATTCTATTATAAACATATCTATTTTATTATTAATCAGTAAAAAAAGCAAGTAAATAACAAAAAAATGTTAGTATTTACGCTAGATAATAGAAAAATGAGAGTATATTCTTACTCTCATTTTTATTTATTATATTTAAATTAAGCTATAATGTCAGCAACAACACCAGAACCTACTGTTCTACCACCTTCACGGATAGCGAATCTTAATCCTTTTTCAATAGCGATAGGTGTAATTAATTCTATTGTCATTGATACATTATCTCCTGGCATAACCATTTCTGTTCCAGCTGCTAATTCAATAACACCTGTAACATCTGTTGTTCTGAAGTAGAATTGTGGTCTATATCCATTGAAGAATGGTGTGTGTCTTCCACCTTCTTCTTTTGTTAATACATATACTTCAGATGTGAATTTTGTGTGTGGATTAATTGTTCCTGGTTTTGCTAAAACTTGACCTCTTTCGATGTCTTTTCTATCAATACCTCTTAATAATGCTCCAATATTATCTCCAGCTTCTGCTTGATCTAATAATTTTCTGAACATTTCAACACCTGTAACAACTGTTTTTCTTCTTTCAGTTGTAAGACCGATGATTTCAACTTCATCTTGTAATTTAACTGTTCCTCTTTCTACTCTACCTGTAGCAACAGTTCCACGTCCAGTAATTGTAAATACGTCTTCTACTGGCATTAAGAATGGTTGATCTACTGGTCTTTCTGGTGTTGGTATATAACTATCAACAGCATCCATTAATTCTTTCATAGGTGCATATACAGGATCGTTAGGATCTGTAGATGTACTCTCTAATACTTTTAATGAAGAACCTTTTACAATTGGAATATCATCTCCTGGAAAATCATAGCTTGATAATAAGTCTCTAACTTCCATTTCAACTAATTCTAATAATTCTGGATCATCAACCATATCACATTTGTTTAAATATACAACTATATATTTAACACCAACTTGTCTAGCAAGTAAGATATGCTCTCTTGTTTGAGGCATTGGTCCATCTGCTGCTGAAACTACTAATATAGCTCCATCCATTTGTGCAGCACCTGTAATCATGTTTTTAACATAGTCAGCATGTCCTGGACAGTCAACATGTGCATAGTGTCTGTTTTCTGTCTCATATTCAACGTGAGCTGTGTTAATTGTGATTCCTCTTGCTTGTTCTTCTGGCGCACCATCTATTTTGTCATAAGCTGCATATTGAGCTTTTCCTAATAATGATAAATATTTTGTAATAGCTGCTGTTGTTGTTGTTTTTCCGTGGTCTACGTGACC
>CANPZF010000025.1 GCA_947589015.1 uncultured Clostridia bacterium | reverse complement strand
AGTCATTTCTAACTGTTGTTCCCCTCTGATAGGTAGGTTGCTTACGTGTTACTCACCAGTCCGCCACTAACCGCTCCAATAGTAAACTAATGGTTAAGTCCGTTCGACTTGCATGTCTTATGTGCGCCGCCAGCGTTTATCCTGAGCCAGGATCAAACTCTCTTGTTATTTTTGCTTTTGAGTTTTGTTTTTCAACTCTTCTCTCTAGCTTTTTATAGAGAGCTTTTTCAAGCTCTTAAAATTTCCTGTTTTTATAAAATTTTTCTAAATTTACTTTTTCGGTACCTCTTAATTAATTCTCCAAGCTTCGCTTGTTTCTTTAATTTTCGTTACCGCTTAGGTTATTTCTCTAAAGGATTTTATTGTTTACTTTTCAATGTACTTTTTCCTGTTCGTCACAGGACGATTTGCATTATACTATACCTTTTTCTTTTTGTCAACACTTTTCGACAACTTTTTTTAGTTTTTTGTTTTCAATTTTGAGGCAAAATAAAAAACTAGTAATTTCTTTTTTTGTAACTATTCTATTAATGTTTTTATTACTAATTCCTATGTTTATTTCTTTTATTATTTTGTCTCTTGCTAGGTACTTTTTTATGATAACACTTTTTCATTTTAATGTCAATATATTTTTTTAAGTTTTTTATGGAAATTTGTGCTATTTTTTGTCCATTTTTTTCGTGTTTTCTTAATGCTTATTTATAATAACATCTTTAACTTTTTATGTCAATACATTTTTGAAAATTTTTTAAATTTCGTTACAGTATAATGGTTACAAACTTAGAATATGCGAAAATGCTTATATATTAATATTTGCAGTCAAGACCCAGATTGTTACACCCCAGCTATGTTTTGACAAAATATATTAATATATAAGCATTTTCATAGCTAATTTTTAAACCATTATTTAGTAACTAAATTTCTACAATTATTAAATCTTCTCCTATGCACTTTATATTTTGCCATGGTATTACAATATCGTTATTTTGTGAAAATATATTTAATATTTTATTATTCCCAGGTACAATTATAGATGTTATCATTCCTGTTTCTAAATCTGCACATACATCTTGCACAAATCCTAGTCTTTTCCCGTCTTTAACATTCACAACCTCTTTGTGCTTAAAATCTAACCCTTTATCTCCCATGCAAATTTCTCCTTTTTTTCATTTTCTACTATATAATATATTCACCTTCTATTTATATTCTACTATTTTTTAATTTATTCATATTTATATTTACAGAATAATGGTTTAAAAATTAGCTATGAAAATGCTTATATATTAATATATAAGCATTTTCATAGCTAATTTTTAAACCATTATTCTGTAACTATTTATATAATCTTTTTATATGTTCAATTGCACTTTTTTCTAATCTTGACACCTGTGCTTGTGAAATTCCTATTTCATCAGCTACTTCCATTTGTGTTCTTCCATCAAAAAATCTTTTGGTCACTATTACTTTTTCTTTTTCATTTAATTTCTGTAGTGCTCCTGCTATTGTTATTTTTTCTGCCCATAACTCATCTGTATTTTTGCTATCTTTTACTTGATCCATAATATAGATACTTTCTGAACCATCATTATAAACTGGTTCTTGCAATGATACAGGGTCCTGTATAGCATCAAAACTAAAAGCAATTTCTTCTTTAGATACCTCTAACTCTTTGGCTATTTCTTCAATAGTTGGTTCTTTTCCATGTTCTTTAGTATATCTTTCTTTTACTTGTATTGCTTTATATGCCAAATCTCTTACTGAACGACTAACTCGTATACTATTATTATCTCTTAAATATCTTTTTACCTCTCCAATTATCATAGGTACTGCATAAGTACTAAATTGTACATTTTGACTTAAATCAAAATTATCAATTGCTTTTATTAGACCTACACATCCTACTTGGAATAAATCATCTGCTGCTTCTCCTCTACCATAAAATCTTTGTATAACACTTAATACTAATCTTAAATTTCCATTAATAAATGTATTTCTTGCTTCTTCATCTCCTGCTTTTATTTTTATAAATAATTCTTCTTTCTCTTGTTTTGATAATAAGGGTAATTTTGATGTGTTTACCCCACAAATTTCTACTTTGTTGTTTAACAAAATAAAAACCTCCTTTGAAATTACTTTACACTTAGTATTTCCAAATTTGGTCTTTTTATGCTTTCTTAACTTATCCGATTTTACTAGTTATATCTTTTTTCATTTTTCCAATTATCTTTTTTTCTAATCTAGAAATATAACTTTGTGATATACCGTAGTTCATCTGCTACTTCTTTTTGTGTTTTTTCTTTTCCTGTCTTAAATCCAAATCTCATTTCCATTATATTTTTTTCTCTAGCATTCAGTTTTAAAATAGATGCTCTTAATAAAGTTTTATCTACTTCATCTTCCAAATTTCTTGATGTAATATCTGCTTCAGTTCCTAAAATATCTGATAATAATAATTCATTTCCATCTCCATCTTTGTTAAGAGGTTCATCTATTGAAATTTCTCCTTTTATTTTATTACTTTTTCTTAAAAACATTAAGATTTCATTTTCAATACATCTTGATGCATATGTAGCTAATTTTATTTTTTTATCTGAATTAAATGTATTTACCCCCTTCATTAAACCTATTGTTCCTATGGAAATTAAATCTTCTATTCCTATTCCTGTATTCTCAAATTTTTTCGCTATATATACTACTAATCTTAAATTTCTTTCTACTAATGTCTGTCTTACTTCTAAATTATCTTCATCATTCAATTTTTGTATTAGTTCTTCCTCTTCTTCTGGAGGTAATGGTGGTGGCAAAGTTTGACTTCCTGCTATATAAAAAATAGGAAGATATTCAATTTCATCATTATCATTTAAATATTTGGCACAAATATTGCCTATACTACTTTTTAATATATCTATTATATTCATATGCTCTCTCCTCTAACTATAATAAATCTATACCTATTAAAGCTTGATATTCTCCTCTTTTAGTTAATGATTTGTTGTATATTCCTATTATTACATTGTCTTTTTTCTCATCATTTTCTCCATTTAAAATTTTTATGTACTCTGCTCTTATTCCTAATAACATTCCATTTGTTTTACCCAATGAGGAAAATGGTATTAACTTTAATTTTGAAACATATTCATTTCTTATACTATCTGGTATTTTTTCAAAATCACCTCCGAATCATTTTATCTAAATTATTTAAAATTTCTTTTGGAATGCAATCATACAAAAGTACATGTTCTATTATTACTACAGGTGTATTGGTTATTGGCTCTTTTAAAAAATTTCCTGTATCTATCATTGCTTTTGTCTTTATTTCTTTTTGATTTATTCTTACTTCTATTTCGCAAAACATATCTTTTCTTGACATTTTAGTTTTTACTACATTAAATGCTAGTATAATTATTATAAATGAAATTATAGCTGCTAATAACACTGTTTTTAATGGATATGTTCCCAAAAATAATCCATTTTTCATTAATATTTCCTGTGGTTTTATAATATATATTAATGCAAATGCTGCTCCACCAAAAACAAATGATACTAAATAAAATATCAATATATTTTTTGCTAACTGTTTTACATTTCGCGTACTATATGCAATATAAACTATTATAATAGATAAAATAAATTTTAATATTATATTTGAATAAATGTGTAAAATAGAAGCATATGCTACTACAGAATATATCGCACCTAATATACTTGACATTATTAATCTAATTGTTTTTATTTTATTTTTTATTACAATACCTGTTGCATATAAAATAATATAATTCATTAAAATATTTTCTATTAATACAATATCCACATATATAGTCACTAACATCACCTGCATAATTATTTTACTACCTTAACAATGAAAATGTTGTCTTTTCTTATTGCTGAAAAAAAGAAATAATCGATCATTTTCGATTATTTCTTTCCTATTATTAGTTTATTTTTTAATTAATGTGTCTATTATAATAATTATTTTTTATATTATAGACCTTTGTTTTTATTTTTTCTTAAAAAAGAAGGTATATCTAAATCATTTTGTGATGAACTCATTTCTGAACTTGCTGGAATAGAACCTACTGAATTTATTTTCTTATCCCAAGTTTTTGATACTATTTTGTCTACTCCTATACTAGAAATTGTTTCTGGTTTTTCAAATCCTGTAGCTATTACTGTTATTTGGATTTCATCTTTCATTGTTGGATCTGTTACTGTACCAAAAATAATGTTAGCTTCTGGATCTACACTGCGTTGTACTAATTCTGCTGCTGTATTTACTTCATGTAATCCTAAATCTTCTCCTCCAGTAATATTTATGATAACTCCTCTTGCTCCTTCTATAGATGTTTCTAGTAAAGGACTTTGTATAGCTTCTTTAGCTGCATCTTCTGCTCTGTTTTCTCCTGAAGCATGACCAACTCCCATATGTGCCATTCCTGTATTTAGCATAATTGTTTTTACATCTGCAAAGTCTAAGTTTACAAGTCCTGGTATAGCTATTAAGTCTGAAATTCCTTGTACACCTTGTCTTAATACATCATCTGCCATTTTAAAAGCTTCTATAATTGATGTTTTTCTATCAATTATTTGTAACAATTTATCATTTGGAATTACTACTAATGTATCAACTTTACCTTTTAAACTTTCAATTCCTCTTTCTGCTTGTGATAATCTTTTCTTTCCCTCAAATGTAAATGGTTTCGTAACAACTCCTATTGTTAATATTCCCATTTCTTTTGCAGCTTGTGCTACAACTGGTGCTGCTCCAGTTCCTGTTCCTCCTCCCATTCCAGCAGTAACAAATACCATATCTGCTCCTCTTAATATTTCTGCTACTTCTGATTTACTTTCTTCTGCTGATTGTGCACCTATATCTGGATTTGCTCCTGCACCTAATCCTCTGGTTATTTTTTCTCCTATTTGGATTTTTGTACTTGCTTTTGATGTTTGAAGAGCTTGTCTATCTGTATTTACTGCAATAAAGTCTACTCCTTTTATTCCAAAATCAATCATTCTGTTTACAGCATTGTTTCCTGCTCCTCCTACTCCTATAACTTTTATAGTTGCAGTTCCATCCATCATTGTAATATTATTATCATCATTGTACTCCATCATTTAGTTTTCCTCCTCTTTCTAAGTTCTATTAGCTATTTATATATTTTTTAAAATTAATAACTTATTTATTTTTATGAATAAAAAAATTCTTTTATCCTTTCTAATATAGTTTTGAAAAAGTTTTCATTATTTTGTGTATCTATACTACTTGAAACAGTTTTAGCAAATGGTCTAGCTGCTATGTATCTAACTAATGCATAACTTGTTCTATATGCTGGTTTAACTGTATTTATTGCTCTTCCAGTAGAAATTTTAACAGGTATATTTAAATTTATTTTACCTGCTACATCACTTTTATTAATATTTACAATTCCTTGTCCTGTTAATATTACATTGTTAATTTTTTGCTTTATTCCTTGATTTGTAATATCTCTATTTATTATTGAAAATATTTCTTCTATTCTTGCTTCAATAATTTCTATTAGCTCAGAACTTTTTATTATTCTATTTTTATTGTCATCTTTTGAAGTATTTAAAATTATATCATTATCATTGTCTATAAATGATTTTAATGCTAGTCCATATTGTCTTTTTAACTTATCTGCCTCTTCTTCTGATATATTTAGCACTACTGATATATCATTTGTTATATTATCTCCTCCTAATGGAATTGAATTTGTGTATATAAAGCTAGATCCTTCAAATACTCCTATATCTGTGTTTCCAGCACCTATATCTAATATCATAATATTATCATGCATTTCATTCTTATCTAATATTAAATTTCTTTCTGCTAATGTTATTGGTACTATTCCATCTATTTCTAAATTTGCTTTCCTAAAAATAGAATGTAGTTGTCTTATATAATCTTTTTCTGCTAGTATTATTTGTGCACTTATTGTAAAGCTTGAACTTAAATTTCCAACTGGATCAGTTACTACTACTCCATTATCTAATACTATTTTATCAGGAACAATATCTATTAAAGTTTTTCCATCTGGAATTTCTATGTCTTTTACTTGCATTATAGCATTTTGAACATCTCTAACTGAAACTCCAGAATATTTGTCTTTTACATCTTTACTAATACTATTTTGTACTATTGTAACATGTTTTCCTTGTATTGTTACATATGCTGAGTTGATTTTTAATTTTGTTTCTTCTTCTGCATCTTTAATAGTCTTAGCGATACTTAGGCTGATTTCATCTTCATTTATTATTTTTCCCTTCTTTAGTCCACTACATTTATATGAGGTATTGCATATAATCTCTATTTGTCCGAAGTTATTTACTTCCCCTACAACAGTGCAAATCTTACTGGTTCCTATGTCAATGCCTACAATGATATCTCCTATTGCCAAGTTAATTCCTCCATTTATTAGTATAAATTTTCTTAAATGTATATATATTACATTTTAAAAAAAATGTCAATAGAATTTGTAATATTTTTGTAACGTTTCTGAAACGTATTTGTAATACTTTATTTTTCTTTTTTAGTTAATTTTTCTGTCCATTTTTCCACATAATATCTTCTAATTATACCTAAGTTCATAAACATTCTCCATACAAAAACAACAATGGCTGCTAAGTATATATCTACATTTAATTTTTGTCCTAATATTGTTAATAATATTGCAAGTATTGCATTTCCAAAAAAACCTGATATAAATATTTTTAAGTCAAAATTTTTTTTCATTACAGATGCAATTCCCCCAAATACCGAATCAAGTGCAGCTATAATTGCAATAGCTAAATAACTCGAATATGTATATGAAATCATTGGTGCATTCATTCCTAAAATAGCTCCTAATATGCATCCAATTAAAATAGCTATAAAAATCATTCTTCTTCCTCCTAATCAACTATATATTTCGTTTTTATTTCTTCATCATATTTATTGATTGTTACTTTATCTTTTTGTTCTATTGAAATTTCATGACCTGCTTTTTTTAATTTATCTACATGTCCTCCATTTCCTATTAGTGAGCTTTCTAAATATGCTGGATCTCCTATTGCTTTTATTACATATGGTGAAAATATTCTTTTCTCTAAATTTACTTTTATATATCCACCTTCATTAATGTCTACAATGTCTGACATTGTAATAATTCTTTCATCATTTATTGAAATTGCTTCTGCTCCTGCTGCCCTTAAGGAATTTATAATTAATATTAAATCTCCTGAATCAATATTTTCTACCATTTCCTCATTTTCTAAATCTCTTACTGTTACTATAATTCCTTGTCCTTCAACATCTGTTGTTCCCATTAGCATTTCTGCTTGCTCTAATTCTTCTTCTATTAGTTGTGCTGCCTGTTCATTTGATTCTTGATTTGCCTTATATTCATCTATTTTTTGCTTTGTTTCTTCATATTTTTGATTAGTTTCCTCATATTTAGTTTTCCAATTAGCAAGCTCTTCTTGTAACTCTGTTTTTCTCATATTTTCTATAGATGTAATATCTGTTTCATTTACAATTTTAAATTGCATTGTCATTACTATTGCTAAAATAAAACATACTATACCTGCTGTTATTATCATTGTTGTTTTTCCTTTTTTCATTTTAACCTCCTATTTGACATTTTTCATATATTTAAAATTTATTACTCCATTATATTTAGGTATAGTGATATTATTAGATTTTTCTAAAGGTGCTTCTATCCCATATCCTTGTAATAATTCTAAATATCCGCCTACCCTTGATAATCCTGCTAAATATTCTGGAAGTCCTATGGCCTTTATTGTAAATGGTGCTCCTACTCTTTCTCCATTTATATCTATAATATTTCCACCACAAGAGATAGCTGTTGTTGAAACTATTCTTTGATCATTTATTGAAATTGCTTCTGCTCCTGCATTTTTCAGTTCGTTAATTACACTTAGCACATCTAAATCATGTACTATCAAATCACTTGGATTTAGTACCATTGGATTTTTCTTTCCATCTTCTAATTTTATTATTACTCCTGCTCCTGTAACTTCTGATAATCCATTTATTTTGTTTGCTTTTTTTATTTTATTTTCTGCTTCTTCTAAACCTGCATCATTTTCTGCTACATTTTCTCTTATTTTTTCCAACTGAGCTTCAGCTTCCTCTAGTTGCCTATATTTATTATCATATCTTTCCTTATATTTTAATACTTCTGCTCTTAAATTATTTTCTTCATAATTTTGACTTACTGTTGAGTTACTATTTTTTACAGTTCTTATTTGTATACATATTCCTAAAGTTAATGCCATACACATAAATCCTAAAACTACACTAACTACTGTTTTATTTGACATTTTAACACCTCTTTTTAAATTTTAGGTCTAAAATAAACCCTAAAATCTTTATTTAAATCTCCATTTGCAAATATTTCTCCTGCAGTTTGTTTTTCTTCTTCTAAAATTGCAATTATATATAACATTTTATTGCCTAGATTAGATGTATCACCTAAATGAATATATTTTTCATCTTCTTTAATATATATAATATAGTCATTTTTATTGCTAATGTCAATACTTGTTATTTTATTATCTAAATTATTTTCTTTACAAATACTAGATATTTTTAATATTATTTCTAGTTCTTTTAAATCTTCTTCTATTAATCTATTTCCTGGTACTATATCTTCTTCATTTATTTTCATTCCATTAATTATTGGAAGATTTAATTCATTTGCTGTTACCTCTAAAATGTATCCCTGACTATTTATATATGCAAAGTTTCCTAATACTGGTATGCTATACCTTGGTTTTCTTTCTTTAACTTCAATTTGTATTTTATTTGGCAATTGTCTATGAATTTGTACATCTTCTATATATGTATTTTCTTTTATATTATTGACAACTTGATTTGAAAAAAATCTAAATATATTTTGATTTGTAGATAGTTGCGATAAACTAATAATTGTGTCTGAATTTACTAACTCATTATTAACAACTTCTATTGTTGTTATATTAAATATTGGTGACACTAATGCAAATACTGTCGTTCCTGCTAATAACATAATAAAGATTGTCCAATTTCTAATTTTCTTTATTTTTTTCTTTTTCTTTTCTATTTTCTGTTGCTCTTTTATTAATCTATTTCTATTGTCTCTTTCTTTTTTTATATTATTTTTATTTGTCATTCCTATTACTATTTCTGTGTCAAAATCAAAATCTTCTTCTTTTTTTTGCATTTGTTGTAATTCTTTAATTCTTCTTTCTCTCTCTTTTTTTCTTTGCATCATTTCTTCTATAGTTTCTTTGGGTTCAGATTCATTATTTAAATAATACATATTAATATTTTGTTCATTCTGACTCTTGCTCAAATTTTACTTACCTCCTTTTCTCAATCTATTGGGTTGCTTTAAAAGCAACCCTTTACTTTTTTTCTATGCTTGCTCCTAGTTTTTGCAATTTAATTTCTAAATTTTCATATCCTCTTAATATGTATTCTATATTTTCTACTGTAGTATTTCCTTTTGCAATTAATCCTGCTAATACTAGTGCTACTCCTCCTCTTAAATCTGTAGCTTTTACATTAGCTCCATATAATTTTCTTACTCCTTTTATTACAGCGGTTTTTCCTTCTATTGTTATTTTAGCTCCCATTCTCATTAGTTCTTGAACATATTTGTATCTATTTTCAAAAATATTTTCTACTATCATTGATGTTCCTTTAACTGTTGTTAGTGTTGTTGCAAATATTGATTGCATATCTGTTGGAAAGCCTGGATATGGCATTGTTTTTATATCTACCGATTTTAATTTTTTTTCTGCATTTATTTTTATTTTTGACTTTTCTGTTTCTATTTTACAGCCCATTTCTTCTAATTTGTCTAATACAGGAATTATATGATATGGATTTGTATTCTCTAGTAAAAGTTCTCCATTCGTTATTGCTGCTACACATAAAAATGTTCCAGCTTCTATTCTGTCTGGCATTATATTATAACTTACATCTTTTAAATTTTTTACTCCTTCTATCTCTATCTTATTAGACCCTGCTCCTTTTATCTTTGCCCCCATTTTATTTAAGAAATTTTGTAAATCTATTATTTCTGGTTCCCTTGCTGCATTAGTTATTACTGTTGTTCCTTCTGCTAAACAGCTCGCTAATATTGCATTTTCAGTTGCTCCAACACTTGGGAAATCAAAATGTATATTTTCTCCTGTTATTTTATCACAATTGCAACTAATATTTCCATAGTTTTTGCTAATATTTATTCCTAATTTTTCAAATGCTTTTAAGTGTAAATCTATCGGTCTTGTTCCTATGTCACAGCCACCTGGATATGAAAATACTGCTTTATGATATCTCCCTAATAATGCTCCAGCTAATATAACAGATGATCTCATTTGTCTCATTAATATTTCTGGTATTTCAAATTTATTTATTTTGGACGTATCTATTATTATTTTATTTTTCTTTTTTACTACTTCTCCTCCAATACTTTTCAGTATTTCAAACATCATTTTTGTATCATGAATCTCTGGAACATTATATAAAGTAGTTTTACCTGTATTTAAAACACTTGCAGCTATTATTGGCAATGCTGCATTTTTTGAACCTGATATAATTACTTCTCCTTGTAATTTTTTACCTCCTTTAATTACATATTCCGACATTTTTCTACCACCTTTCACTTTCATTTTGCTATATATTATGTTAGCTTTACGTAAAAAGTGATTTTTGCATTTATGTATTATCTATATTTTTGTATTGTTATTTCCTATTTCTTTTGGAATTATTATTTGTCCTGTTATTACATTTTTTGGTCTTTCTATTTGTTTTATTCTATTTTCTATATTGGCTTCTATTGGAAAAAATAGAGCATATAAACGCCTTCTAATTTTTGAAAATATGTCTTCTTTTCTTATAATTAATGCAGTTTCTTGAACGTTTTTCATAATATCACCTTCTATTTTTTGATGTTTTTATTATATCTTTTTTTCACATTTATATCAACATTTTTTTATTTTTCAATATTTCTTTAAATTTCGGTATTTTTTGTAACTCTGGCACTTCTCATTTTTTATTCTACAGTGTGGTTGGGTATAGTATATATATTAGTTGATAAATCAACTTGTTCATTACATTCAAAAAGAAATTCTAATATACAAAATTGAGCCGCTTTCACTCAGGCCAAAATGATTATTAATATATTCTTTTGAATGAAACGACGAATGCGCCGTGGAATGACTGTAGAAATTCTAAATAAAATCAATTAGGGAATCTCGCCTCACGAGGGCGCTGATTGATTTTATCAAGAATTTCTAAGTCATGTATCAAGCCGAGTCGTGTAAAGAAAAAGAATATATTAATAATCATTTTTCCGTGAACATCCCTCAATTTTGTATATAAGAATTTCTATTTTTCATTCCAATCAAGCGTTGATTTATCAACTAATATATATACTATACCCAACCACACTGTAGAATAAAAAATGAGAAGTACTAAAGTTACAAAAAACACCGAAACTAAAAAATATTTCTTCTTGATTTTTCCATATATGTGATATATAATACAGCTACTAATATATATGGAGGTAAGAAAATGGAAAACACTCTTATAAGAAATCTATATAAAGATAAAAATTCTTACAAAGATAAAACCGTTACTTTAGAAGGATGGGTTAAAACTGTTCGTGATTCTAAAACTTTTGGCTTTATTGAATTAAATGATGGTTCATTTTTCAAAAACGTTCAAATTGTTTTTAACAATGAACTATCAAATTTCAATGATATATGTAAATTAACTATAAGTTCATCTATTAAAGTTACAGGTAAATTTATTATTACAGAAAATGCAAAACAGCCATTTGAAATACAAGCTGAAAGTATTAAAATTTTAAATTTATGTGACAATGCTTATCCTCTTCAAAAAAAGAGACATTCCTTTGAATATTTAAGAACTATTGCACATCTTCGTCCACGTACTAATACATTTAATGCTGTATTTAGAGTAAGAAGTGTACTATCTTATGCTATTCATAAATTTTTTCAAGAAAAAAATTTCGTTTATGTTCACACCCCTATTTTAACCTCTAGTGATGCTGAAGGTGCTGGTGAAATGTTTAACGTTAATTCTTTTGATTTATTAAATGTTCCTAAAACAGAGAATGGCAATATTGATTTTTCAAAGGATTTTTTCGGAAGACCAGCTCATTTAACTGTAAGTGGTCAATTAAATGTTGAAACATATGCTACCGCTTTTAGAAATGTCTATACTTTTGGTCCAACTTTTAGAGCTGAAAACTCAAACACAGTTAAACATGCTGCTGAATTTTGGATGATAGAACCTGAAATTTGTTTTGCTGATTTAAAAGATGATATGGATTTAGCAGAAGATATGATTAAATATATCTTTTCTTATGTTATAGAACATTGCCCTGAAGAAATGGAATTTTTTAATCAATTTATTGATAAAGAATTATTAGATAGACTTAACAATGTTATTCATTCTGATTTTGCTAGAATTTCATATACTGATGCTGTCAAAGAATTAGAAAAAGCAAATGATGAATTTGAATTTAAAGTATCTTGGGGAATTGACCTTCAAACTGAACATGAAAGATACTTATGCGAAAAAATATTTAAAAAACCTGTTTTTGTTACAGATTATCCAAAAGATATAAAAGCTTTTTATATGAAACAAAATCCAGATGGCAAAACTGTTGCTGCTTCTGATCTTCTTGTTCCTGGTATAGGAGAAATTATTGGTGGTAGTCAAAGAGAAGAAGATTATGACAAATTAATTTCTCGTATGAAAGAATTAGACATGCCTTTAGATAATTATGAATGGTATCTAGATTTGCGCAAATATGGAAGCTGTGAACATTCTGGTTTTGGTCTAGGATTTGAAAGAGCTATGATGTATTTAACTGGAATCCAAAATATTCGTGATGTTATTCCTTTTCCTAGAACACCTAATAATTGTGAATTCTAATTAAATAATTTATATTTAATTAAAAAAGATGTATATATGAAATTTTCATATATACATCTTTTTTACTAATTATTTTATTAATTTCTGTATCAATTCTTCCTCTGTTATAATTTCTTTTTCTCCTGTTTTCATGTTTTCTAATTCTAATTTGTTTCCTTCTTGTTTATCTCCTAAAACAACTAAATATGGAGTTCCTAATATTTTGCAATCTTTCATTTTAGTTCCCATTGTAACAGTTTCTCTATCATCTAAAATAGTTTCAATTCCATTTGATTTTAAATTATTATAAATATTTTTAGCAAATTCAAACTTTTCTTTATTTTCTATCTTTGGAACAATTTGTACTTTAAATGGAGCTACTGATTCTGGTAAAACAAATCCACATGGTCCCCATTTTTCATCATTAATAAGATTTTGTTCATATAAAGCTGCTAGTGCTCTACTTACACCTATTCCATAGCATCCCATATAATAAAGTTCTTCTTTTCCTTCTTGATTTATAAACTTTCCATTCATCATTTCAGAATAGCGTGTTCCTAATTGGAAAATATGTCCTAGCTCCATAGTCCTTATTTCTTTAAAGTTAGAAATATCATTTATTCCATATTCTTCTTTTAGATATTTCTCATAATTTTCTTTTTCTAAAATTTCTGTATTTAATCCTACTCCCGTTTTTTCATCATATAATATCTTGTCTTCACCTTGTTCAGAAATAAGCATAAATTCTTCTGATTTTTTGCCTCCCATAGCACCATTATCTGCAACTATTGGTATTACTTTTAATCCTATTTTTTCAAATATTTCTAAAAATGCTTTTCTAACATTCTCATATGATTTTACCATTCCTTCTTCATTCACATCAAAGCTATATGCATCTAGCATTGGAAATGCTTTACCTCTTAATAAATATCCTCTTGTTCTAATTTCATTTCTATACTTTTCTCCAATTTGATAATATGTTGCTGGTAAATTTTTATAAGATTTTAATTTTTCTCTAGCATATTCTAACATTGCTTCTTCGCCTGTTGGTGCTAAACAAAAAGTTCCTTTATTGGATTCTGTTATTAGCATTGTTCCATCATTTATATAGTGGTCATATCTTCCTGAATTTTTCCATATAGTATCAGGTTGTAATGTTGGAAGTAATACTTCTATGCAACCATATTTATTCAATGTTTCTACTATTATTTTTTCTATGTTTCTTCTTACTAATAAAGGTACTGTACCATATGCAAAAATTCCTGCTCCATATTGTACTAATTGTCCTGATTGTAATAAAATACTTTGTGCTGGATACATTTCATCAATATTATTTAATTTTGTTGTTCCCATTCCTGTTTGTGATAACTTCATTTTTAATCATTCTCCTTTTCATTTTCCTCAATTAATTCATCTATAACTATTTGCTTATTTTCATCAAGTTTATATCTCGGCAGTTCCGGCAAATCATTTAAAGAACTATATCCGAAAAGCTTTAAAAATTCATTTGTTGTTTTATATGACATTGGTCTTCCTGGTAAGTCTGTTTTCCCTGCTTCTTCAACTAACCCATATTCTAACAATTTATATACACTTGCATCTGCTGAAACTCCCCTTATAGATTCAATTTCTGCTCTTGTTATTCTAGGATTATATGCTATTATTGCTAGAGTTTCTAATGCTGCATTTGACAAATTAGGTTTTGCTCTTTTATCTAATATTGGATATATGTATTCATGTAATTCTTTTTTTGTACATAATTGATATCCTTCTTCTATTTTTATTATTTCAATTCCTCTATCTGATTTACTATATTCTTCTTGCATATTTTCTACTATTTTTTCAATATCTTCTTCTGATATTTCCAGAGTTAGCATTAGTTCACTTTTCGTTACTGTTCTTCCTGCTGCAAACAAAGTTGCTTCTATTATTGATTTCATTTTATCTATTTCCATATTTTACCTTCACTTCTATTTTTTTAGTGCACTTATTATTTCATGAAATTGCAATTTTGTCAATCTTGCACATTTTTATTGCACTTTTATTTTTTATATGCTAATATTATATTATAATTTTAAAAGGAGGACAATTCTATTATGGAAGAAAATAAAGAAGAAAAAGAGGAAAAAAAAGACATAAAGATTGTCTCTGGAGATGGCTCTAATTTAGATATTACACCTGTTTATAATCACATCACTGGCGAAAAATATCAAACTCACAAAGATAAGCCAAAAAACATTGTTATACCAAAGTCTAATTCAAAAAAGTCTGATGATTCTAAAAATTCTGAAGATGACACTAAAGAAGAAGAAATGCAATAATAAATTTATTGCATTTCTTCTTTAAACATTTTATTAAGCATTTGTGGATTTGCCTTACCCTTTGTTTCTTTCATCGCCTGTCCTACTAAAAATCCTAATGCTTTTTCTTTTCCAGCTTTATAATCTGCTACTGATTGTGGATTTGCTTCTAATATCTTTAAAACAATTTCTTTAATTGCCCCTTCATCAGATATTTGTATCCAGCCTTTTTCCTTAATTATTTCTTCCGGATCTTTTGGATTTTCAAAAAGTTCTTCTAAAACTTTTTTTCCTATACTTGAACTTATTGTTCCTTTATCTATCAAAATAACTAATTTTCCTAAATCTTTACTACTAAATGGTATATCTGATGCTTCTAATTCTTTTTCATTTAATATTCTTGATATATCAGATATAATCCAATTATTAACAGCCTTTGGATTATTACATACTTCTATTGCTTTTTCAAATAAATCTGATAGATATTTTGAAGAAGTTATTAATTTTGCATCTTTTTCAGATAATTTATATTCTTTCAAATATCTTTCTTTTCTACTTTCAGGCATTTCTGGTAGTGTATTTTTTATATTTTCTATATACTCATCAGAAAGTTTTATTGCAACTAAATCTGGGTCTGGGAAATATCTATAATCTTGAGCATCTTCTTTATCTCTCATTGAAAAAGTTTTTCCTGATACATCATCCCATCTTAATGTTTCTTGTTCTATTTTTCCTCCATCTTCTAATATATCTATTTGTCTATCAACTTCGTACTCGATTGCTCTTACTATACTTCTAAATGAATTCATATTTTTCATTTCTGTACGTGTTCCCAATTTTGTATCTCCCTTTTTTCTTACAGATACATTAACATCTGCTCTATATGATCCTTCTTGCATTTTACAATCTGATACTTCTATATATTCTAATATTGATTTTAATTTTCTCAAATATGCTTCTACTTCTTCTGCACTTCTTAAATCTGGTTCTGAAACAATCTCTATTAAAGGTACTCCAGCTCTATTTAAATCTACAAGACTTCCTCCACCTAATTCATCATGATTTAGTTTTCCTGCATCTTCTTCTATATGAATTCTTGTTAATCTAATTTTCTTTTTTCCTTCTTTAGTTTCTATTTCTATATATCCGTGCTCACATAATGGTTTATCATATTGTGATATCTGATATGCTTTTGGTAAATCTGGATAAAAATAGTTTTTTCTATCATTTTTACTATTTTGTGAAATTTCACAATTTGTTGCTAAACCTGCTTTTACTGCATATTCTACTACCTTTTCATTCAATACTGGTAATGTCCCTGGCATTGCCATACATATTGGACATATCTGTGTATTAGGTGCAGCTCCAAATTTTGTTGGGCAAGAACAAAATATTTTTGTTTTTGTTGAAAGCTCACTATGAACCTCCAAACCTATTATTACTTCATAATCTTGTCTTGACATTTATTTTCCTCCTTTATAAAGTCACTATTTTATTATTTGATAACTATATTTAAGTGCTAATATTCTTCTTACTGCTTTATTTATAATTTCTTCCGATATTTTTCCGTTTTTAACAGCATTTACTACTTGATTTTTTTGTGTTACAAAATCTGACGATATTATCATGTCATTTCCTGCAATTACAGCTTGAACAGCTGCTTCTCCATTTTCAACATATGTTTTTACCGCATCCATTGCTAAATCATCTGTCATAACTATTCCTGAAAATTCTAAGTCTTTTCTTAAGATATCATGTACTTTTTCAGATAGCGAAGCTGGTTTACTTTCATCCATACACTTTACTACATTATGATTTACTAAAATTGTTGGTCCTTTTGCTTCAATTCCTGATTTAAATGGTAAAAAATCTGATGTTTCAAATGTAGAATATGGTCTTTCATCAATGGCTATTCCTGTGTGTGTATCTGTATTATTACCATATCCCGGAAAATGTTTCATAGTAGATATCATTCCTGATTCATTCATTGTATTTATTAATTCTGAGACATATGTTGCAGTTTTTTCTGCTCCTCTTCCATATGATCTTGCATATATAAAATCATTTGGTGATGTTGATACATCTGCTACTGGTGCTAAATTCATATTTAGTCCAATTGATTTTAATAATTCAGATTTTTCTTTTGAGTCACTTAAAATTAATGGTAATTGTCCTTTCTTCCATAAACTTTGTGGTGATAAAAATTTAGTGCTTCTAAATGCGGTGTGGTTACTTACTCTTACTACTGTTCCACCTTCTTCATCTACTCCTAGTAATAAATCTACTTTACTTGCCTCCTGACATTCATTTAGTTCTTTTAGTATAGAGTTTTTGGTTTGTCCATCAAAATCTTTACTAAATAATATGTATCCTCCTGGAGTGTCCGTTTTTATTTCTTGTATTACATTATTATCTGGATATCTTACCAAAAACATCTGACCTACTTTTTCTTCTAAACTCATAGTATTCATTAATGTTTCAGCCTGAGAATAGTAATCTGAAAAAAGCTCATTTTCTAGATTTTCAGTGTTTATAGTATTAGTTGTATTGTCAATATTAGTTGTATCATCCGTATTATTTTCATTAGTAGTTAAATTAGCATTATCTTTAATTTCTAATGCATTTATTGTTGTGTCTTGTTTGTTATCATTTGTTTTCTGTACAATAACTATTCCTGCAATTATAACTAATATAACTAAAATAATGCTTAGTATTGTTTCTACTGAATGATTACTGTTTTTTAATCCTTTCATTCACATCACCTTTATTTATATTGAGGTTTATAATTTTCTCTAAAGTTTATTGTTTTTTCAAATTGGTAAGCTGCATTTAATATCTTTTCTTCTTCAAATTTATTTCCTATTAATTGCATTCCTATTGGCATTCCCTGACTATCTACACCACAAGGAATAGATATTCCTGGAAGTCCAGCTATATTAACAGAAACTGTACATATATCTGCTAAATACATTTCTAAAGGATTGTTTGATTTAGAGCCGATGTCAAATGCTACTGTTGGTGATGTTGGAGTTAATATAACATCATATTTTTCAAATCCTTTATTAAATTCTTTCATTACCAATGTACGAACTTGTTGTGCTTTTTTATAATATGCATCATAATATCCTGAAGATAACACATAAGTTCCCAATATTATTCTTCTTTTTACTTCTGCTCCAAAGCCTTCACTTCTTGACTTTTTGTATATTTCCTTTAAATTTTTATATTCAGGTGTTCTATATGTATATCTTATACCATCAAATCTTCCTAAATTTGAACTTGCTTCTGCACATGCTATAATATAATAAGTTGCTAATGAATATTCTGCTACATCTAATGAAAATTCTTCTATTTCAGCTCCTAATGTTTTATATATTTGCATTGCTTTTTCAAGTTTTTCTTTTACTTCTTTATTTATTCCTTCTCCAAAAAACTCTTTTGGAACTCCTATTTTTAATCCTTTTATTTCTTTTTCCAAACATTTTGTATAATCTATTTTTTCTCTTTCTACTGATGTTGTATCTTTTGAATCATGTCCTGTTATTAAATTTAATAACATAGCACTATCTCTTACATCCTTTGTTATTGGTCCTATTTGATCTAATGATGATGCAAATGCTACTAATCCATATCTAGATACTAGTCCATATGTTGGTTTTAATCCTACAACTCCACAAAAACTAGCTGGTTGTCTTATTGATCCTCCAGTATCTGAACCTAATGCCCATGGCACCATTTCTGATGATACAGCTGCTGCACTTCCTCCAGATGATCCTCCTGGTACTTTGTTTAAATTCCATGGATTTCTTGTTTTCTTAAAATAAGAATATTCTGTTGAACCTCCCATAGCAAATTCATCCATATTTAGTTTTCCTAAATTAATTAGTTCTTCTTTATTTAATTTTTCTATTACTGTTGCATCATATGGTGATACAAAATTTTCTAACATTTTTGAACTACATGTTGTTTTTATTCCTTTTGTACATATATTATCTTTTATTCCAATAGGTATTCCTGTAAATTCTCCTAGTTTTTCTCCTTTATCTAGTTTTGATTGTATTTCTTCTGATTTTTTTATTGCTTGTTCTGTTAGAGGTGTAACAAAAGCTTGTACATTTTTTTCTTTTTCTTCAATTCTTTTAACATATGCTTTTGTTATTTCTGTAACTGTCAATTCTTTGTTTTTCAATTTTTCTTGCAATTCATGTACTGTCAATTCTGTAATATTCATTTATTTTCCTCCTCTATTTTTCTAATTTATTACTTTAGGTATTTTAAACATATTTAATTCTTTGCTTACAGCATTTTGTAATAAACTTTCATTATCTTCAAATACTTTTTCTTCATCTTTCCTAAATACGTTTTTTGCTTCATTTGCTCCTATTGTTATATCTAATCCTTCTACTGGTGCATTATTTACAATATTTGCAAAATTTAATATATCTTGTAAATGTAATAAATATGTATCTATTTCATTTTCTTCTAGATTTAAATATGCTAAATTAGCTATGTGCAAAATTTCTTCTTTGCTTACTTGCATTCCTATCATCTCCTATTAATTTTGATTTTTATTATATACTGAAATGTAAAAAATTACAAGCTTTAATGGTAATTTTGTTCTATAGTTAGTTACAGGATAAAATCCATGCCTTTCTCGTTTCACTCGCAAGACACACATAGGAATGAAAAACTTGAATTTGAAACTTATTTTTTATATAATATTTCAATGGAATATATACTACAGAGCACGTTGAAACCAGTTGCGGACTTCTGCAGGTTTCAGATTAAATCAGTAGGATAAACAGTGCTAGTGCAGTTGTTTCAAGCACACATAAGTAATCCCTTGAGATTGTAAATTAATCATTGACTGTAGTCAAACTAAGTGTTAATTGCACAGTCCCTATATTCCTCAAAAATATTATATAAAGGAGTTTTTGTAATGGAAGTTATTTATCCTAAAGCTTGTGGTATTGATGTGCACAAATCTTTTATTGTAGCTGTCATTTGTGACTCTACTTCCGTCAAACCACAATATCTTCGTAAACGTTTTTCTACTTTTCCTAATTCTCTAATCGAATTTAGAAATTGGTTGTTAGAAAACGGCTGTCAGAATGTATGCATGGAATCTACTGGAAAGTATTATATTCCAGTATACAATGCATTAGAAGGTTATATTTCTAATGTCGTCGTTGCCAATCCTAAATGGGTTAGATGTATTAAAGGCGAAAAAGATGATAACAAAGACGCCAAATGGATTGCAGACCTTTTTAAACTAGGCATTGTTCGTTCTAGTTTTATTCCTACAAAAGACATTAGAGTTCTTCGCGAATTAACTCGTTATCTTTTCAAACTAACTAATATGCGTTCTACTGAAAAAAACAGGTTTACTAATGCTCTTACTGTTGGTAACTGCAAATTGGATATGGTCTTCTCCGATATTTTTGGAAAATCGTCTTCTGCTATCATCAATACTATTTTATCACAAAATGATTTTGAAGACAAAGATATTTTACAAAATATTGATTGGAGATGTAAATCTTCTCATGAAGATATTCTAAATGCAATTAATGGTATATCATTTGTTTCCGCTCAAAAGCAACGCATGACAGTTCTTCTAAAACATCTTGATTATCTTGATAAATCTATTAAAGAGATTAGAGAAATCATTGATGCTCTTGTAAAACCTTATGAAGGATATATCAAGTTTCTATGCACTATACCAGGTGTTGATAGAAAATCAGCTATTACTATTATTTCTGAAATTGGTACTGACATGAAGCAATTTTCTTCACATTATCGTTTAGTTTCTTGGGCTGGTCTTGCACCAGGATGCAATGAATCCGCTGGCAAGAAAAAGTCTGTTAAGATTTCAAGAGCAGGAGTTTATTTAAAACCTGCACTCGTTGAAGTTGCTCATGCAGCCGTAAGAAATAAAAAATGTATTTATTATGCTAACAAATACACTGTACTTTCTAAACGACGAGGCAAAAAACGTGCTATTATTGCCATTGCAAGAAAAATATTGGTTGCTATTTATCATATGTTATCAACAGGTGAAGTTTTTAATCCTTCTGACTTAGCAAGTGTTGAAACATCTGATAAAGATAGAGTTAAATTCACTACAAACAATTTCTTGCAATCAACAAAACAACTATTTTCACTTGGTTTAACTCAAGATGAAATTGTTCAATTAATTAGTTCACAAAATTTCAATTCAACTCCCATAACTTAATATGTTATTTTTGGGGG
>CANPZF010000024.1 GCA_947589015.1 uncultured Clostridia bacterium | reverse complement strand
GCTGATTGATTTTATCAAGAATTTCTAAGTCATGTATCAAGCCGAGTCGTGTAAAGAAAAAGAATATATTAATAATCCTTTTTCCGTGAACATCCCTCAATTTTGTATATAAGAATTTCTATTTTTCATTCCAATCAAGCGTTGATTTATCGACTAATATATATACTATATGCTGCCGTATTGTAGAATAAAAGGTGAGAAGTGCTAAAAACACACTAAAATATCAGAACTAAAAAATCATGAAAGCTTTACAAAATATGGAAAATATGTTAAAATTACAAATACAAGATATAATTATATTTTGTTAATAGTATAGTTATTATAAGAGGAAAAGATATGTTAAATTTAAAAATAGTAGAACTTACGAAAGACAATGAACATGAATATATAGACCAGGTAGCAGAACTAGAGAAAGTAGTTTTAGCAGCGATGGAGAAAGAGGGAAAAGAAGGGCAACTATTTATTACAGGAAAGGAAGATATACAAGAATATATTTTTTCAAAAGAAAATACAGTAATAGTAGCAGTAGATAATAAAGGACAAGTTCAATCAGCAACATATATTACACAAGGGCAAAAGCCATTTACATATAATGATATAACCAAGTATTTTAAATATGGAGAAGGATATAAAAGATATATAAAATCACAATATACAAGTCCAGAAAGATATAGAAAAGATTTATTAAGCATATATAAAACCAAAATTGAGGCATATAAATATGCTAAAAGAAGAATATTAGAAGAACATCCAGAATTTAATGGAGATATTAAAAAATTTTTAGCACATGAACTAGAAGAAAATCAATTTCATGAAAAAAGTGTATTAAGGGAAAATATTAATAAATATATGGCAGAATATATAGAAAAGTTATCTAAAAAGCCAGAAAGAGAGGAATTAAAAAAATTATATGAACAATTTTATTGGATAACCTTAGATGACATAGAAAAAGAATTCGGAAAACCAATTGATAGAAGCAATACAAAAGAGCCTGATATTTCAGAATATGAAGAGCTAATGGAAACAGATGAATATGAAGAAATTTTACAAAAGGGTAGTTTACAAATCCATGAAAAACCTGAATTTGAAGAAGAACAATATTATACAGCCAACACAGATAATTCAGTGGAAATAGATACATATATTACAGATCCTAATCAGCGACATGCAGGAATAGCAAGAATATTGGTATATGAAGGAATAAAAAAACATATAACACAACATTTTGAAAATGAAAAAAACAATGAAATATTTCTTTGCTCAACATTACATAGAGATAATTTATCATCAAAATATGTTTCAGAATTTTTTGGATTAACAGATCAGCTTTTTGTCAAGAGAAGAATGGGAAGAGACAGAGAAGTACATATTTGCAAAATAGAGAGAACAGAAGCACAAAATTATTTAGATAAAATGCAAAACAAATTAGCAGTATTATATGGTTATAATCCTGAAGACAAAAAAATTCCAGAAATAGAGAAAAGGCAAATTATAGAAGAGCAACTTAAATATGAAACCCTAGAATTTAAAAGATTAAATAAAATGCGTCATGTAAGTAAAAATTATAAAGGAAATGTAAGAGAGTTACAAGGAAAAGCTAATAAAATTGTAAGACTAAAAGAAATTTTAAAAAAGATGAAAGATATGGGAACTCAAGGAGAAGATGCAAGGTAAAATTATTTATGTATAGAAACTAGATAAAGATTTTGTCTAGTTTTTATTTAAACTATGTCAAATATTTAAGTGCCAAGACTTAAAATTGTCTCAAAGTTGCATAAAAGAGGCATATATGGTATAATTGAATAAGTAAAAAAGAGAAGGAGCGGTTTTTGATGAGAAATTTTTTGGGAGAAATAAAAGATCTTTTTAAAGAATCATTTAAATCAATATTTAAATTTGCTAAAGATTTTACAAAAGAATATAGAAGATTATCAGAAGAAGAAAAATTAAAAAAATTATCACAAAAGCAATCTCAACAGCAAACTTCATTTACAAAAGAAGAAATACAAGAAATGAGAGAAACATTTGAACAATTTAAAGAATATAGGAGAAGTGTACAAGAACAAGCTAATATTTCTAGATTAAATCCTAGAAGATATCAGACGAAAGATGAGTTGCTGATTGGAATATTGGAAGAAATGGGACTAAATGAGCAAATTAAAAATAGTGGTATAACTGAAAGAACATTAATTCATATAATAAAAAGACAGCTAGAAGATTTGGAAATAGATGGAAAATTAGGTGTAGAAAATTTTACAACTAAACAACTTGCTGATTTAACAGAGCAAGAAGTACAGATGGTTAAAGAAAATCTAGAAAGCTATGGTGATATAAAAATTGATGATGATGGAAATCTTGAATATGTAGTAAAGGGAGATACTAAATATATTAGGCACAATTTAAGAATTCAAGAAGGTAACATTGTAAGGGAATATATACACAAAAATATTGATAACGTAATAGCAGATGAAGAAGAAAAACAAGATATTGAGGTTGAAAGTTATGGATTAAAACAAGTATTTAATTTACAAGGTATTCAAATGGAAGAAGAAAGTCATAGAGTAGAAACAGAATATAAGAATTTAAAATATAATGAGATAGTATCAAAGGTTGATGGAACAAATGAAAGTGTATCAACTATTTCAAAATTACCAAATAGAGAGACATACACAAAAAAGAGGGAAAATATAGTAAAAGCGTCATGTAGTTATTTTAGCAATAAAGGAGGTAAGCATGTAGATAGAAAGGTTAATGCCTTCATAAATTTTAGTATAGATTTAGCAAATTTAGTAGTAAATGCGGACTTAATGGAAGCATTAAAGGCAGGAGACCAAGATTTCATACAAAGTTCAGAGGACAATTATGATAATGTAGCAAATCAGTACACTGATCAAGATATGAAAAGATTCTTAGAAGAGAAAATAGAGAAATCTCCTAAAAAAGAAGCTTTAAGGAAAATGGCACAAGACGAAGGTCTATTAGACAAGGATGAAGCTAGAACAAACAATTGATTAAAAAAGCTCTGTTTTATACAGAGCTTTTTAACGTAATTCAACAATTGTTACACCCATTTCACCTTCACCCAAAGTACCAATTCTATAATTTTTAACATGTGGATTTTTCTTTAAAAATTCATGAATACCATTTCTTAATTTTCCAGTACCTTTGCCATGTACAATTCTAACAGTTTGCAATTTTGCTAAACTACAATCATCTAAAAATTTATCTATAATTGGAATAGCATCTAAAACATTTAAACCAATAACATTAATTTCTGTATTAATATTTTTAGCTTTAGAGATACTAGTATATTTAGAAGTTGGATTAGTATATGAAGGAGAAATAGAATTACTACTTTTTTGTAAATTTTTTATAGGTACATTTATTTTCATATTACCAATTTGAACTTGAACTTCACCAGATTTTGATAAATGTGAACAAATTATACCATTTTGATTTAATGTAGTTACCAAAACAGAAGTGCCAATTTTAGTATCATCTTCAGTTAAAGGCTTAGGATTAGATGAATTGAAAGTGTTGTCAAGTATTTGCACAGATTGTATTTTAGAATTCAGTTTATTTCTTAATTTATTTAAATCTTTAGAATTAGAAGAATCATGCATTTGTTTAATGATATTATCAGCATCTTCTTTAGCATCCAATAAAATATTTCTGGCTTGAAGTTTAGCTTTTTGTAATATCTCTTTTTCATTTGTTTTTAAAAAAGAGTTTTCATTTTCTAGTTTTTTTCTTAAAAGTGAAACTTGTTGCAGTTCTTTATCAATTTCTTCTTTTTCATTTTCTATTTTAGACTTATTATCATAAATATTTTTTAAAAGTTCTTCAATATCAATATCCTGATAAGACATGCGAGATTTGGCGTTTTGAATAATTGAATTATCTAAACCTAATTTTTTACTAATTTCAAAAGCATTGCTCTTTCCAGGGATACCAACTAAAAGCTTATAGGTTGGGGATAGAGTATCAATATCAAATTCTACAGAAGCATTTTCAAAACCAGATGTAATTAAAGCATATTTTTTTAATTCAGGATAATGTGTAGTAGCAATAGTTAAGCAACCTTTTTTTTGCAAATTTTCTAAAATACTAATAGCAAGATTAGCACCTTCTACTGGATCTGTACCAGAGCCTAATTCATCAACTAAAACTAATGAATTATTGTTGGCCTTTTGTAGAATAGAAATTATATTTAACATGTGTGATGAAAATGTACTTAAAGAATCAATTATACTTTGATTATCACCAATATCTGTAAATATATAATCAAAAACATGAATTCCAGAATTTTCATCAGCAGGAATATTCAATCCACTACAAGCCATACAAGTAAGTAAACCAACAGTTTTTAATGTAACAGTTTTTCCGACCTGTATTTGGACCAGTAATTAATAATGAAGAATAATTTTTTCCGAGTTCTAATGTAATTGGAACGACTTTATTAGAATCAATAAAAGGATGTCTGGCATTTTTTAAATAAATTATTTTTTCATCATAAATAATAGGAGTAACACCTTTTATAGCTCTAGAATATTTCGCTTTTGCAAATATAAAATCTAGTTTTCCAATAGTTTCTAAATCTACTTTTAATTCATTAATATATGGCAAAAAAAGCATAGAAAGATTTTTTAAAATTTTTTCAATTTCTAATTCTTCCTCCATTTTTAATTCATTTAGAAGATTATTCATCTCAAAAACAGCCAATGGTTCAATAAATACAGTAGAACCAGCATTTGAAATGTCATGTATAAATCCTTTTATCTGAGAACGATATTCTTCTTTTACAGGTATAACAAATCTACCATTTCGTAATGTAATAATATTTTCTTGAATATATTTAGAATATGAAGAAGAATGAATCATCTCATTTAATTTTGTACGTATATCTTGTTCCAATTTCACTTGCTTTTTCCTAATAGATTTTAAATTAACTGAGGCAGAATCATCAATAGTATTTTCGTCAATTATAGAGGAAGATATTGTGTTAATAATGTTTTTATTAGTATATAAAATAGAGAATAAAGGAGCAAGAATTGGAAAATCAGATGCCTTTAAAAAATCTTTATTAAAATAATCCTTTAAATCTCTAGATAATTTAAAAATAGTTGCTAAATCCAATAGAAATTTGGCTGATAAAGTACCATTAGTTTCTAATAATTTTAAGGGAATTGTAATATCAGAAATCTCACAAAAAGAAGGTGTTGAATTTCTAATAATTAAATTTACGGCTTCAGTAGTTTCATTTAATAGTTCTTTAACAACTTCTTTATTGTTAGATGGTTGCAATTGTCTAGCCATATTTTGACCTAAATAAGTTGAACAATGTTTCAAAACTTCTGAAATTATTTTATCAAAATCTAATTTGCTTAAAGAATTTGTGTTCATATAAAATCTCCTAATCGTTATTATATTGACATTATAATCATTTTATATATCAAGGTCAAGTATTTTATGATTTGAGCTTCAGATTAACAAATTTATTATATATAAAAATCGTATTCTTTACTGGCAAAATTACATTTATTTATTGCAAAAAATGCAAACTTGTGATATAAAAGACATAAATATAAAAGTAAGCTACTACATAAAGAAATAGAGGTGAAATGATGATAAAAGCTTATGCAAAATCGGATATAGGTAAAGTAAGAGATACAAATCAAGATTACTACTATAAATCAGATTCTTTAGATGAAATTCAGTTATTTATATTAGCAGATGGAATGGGTGGATATAATGGTGGAGAAATTGCGAGCAAATTAGCAGTACAATCTGCAAAAAGTTATATAGAAAATAATTTTAAGCAAATAGAGAAAGATAAAGAGAGCATTATACAATTAGTAGCAAGTAGCATGGAATATGCAAACATGATAGTATATGAAAAATCAAAAGAATCAAAAGAATTAGAAGGAATGGGTACTACTTTAGAGGTTTGCTTAATATATAATAATAGAGCATTTATTGGACATATAGGAGATAGTAGAATCTATAGAATACGAAAGGACTTTATGAGAAAATTAACACAAGACCATAGCTATGTTCAAAAATTAGTAAAAGATGGTACTATAACTCAAGAAGAAGCTGTACATCATCCTCAAAAAAATATGTTAATGAAAGCACTTCGGATGTAATGCATTTGTAGAGCCGGATATTATGATAAAAGGATTTTTAAAAGACGATATAATAGTTATGACCTCAGATGGATTAACAAATATGGTGCCACAAGAAGAAATATTTAAACAAGCAAAAAAGAATATAGAAATTGCAACAAAGGAACTAGTAGATAAAGCAAATAATAATGGGGGATATGATAATATAACAATTATTATTATAAAAAATATATAGCTATCCACATATAAACATATTAAGGAGAGATTAAATATGAACTTAGAAGGTAGATTATTAGGAAATAGATATGAAATTATTGAAAAAATTGGAAATGGGGGAATGGCAACAGTATATAAAGCAACAGACAAAGTTCTAAAAAGGAATGTAGCAGTAAAAATATTGAGAGATGAATTTACAACAGATGAAGAGTTTATAAGAAGATTTGAAGCAGAGGCACAATCAGCAGCAAGATTAACTCATCCTAATATCGTATCTATATATGATGTAGGCGTAGATGGAAATTTATATTATATAGTAATGGAACTAATACAAGGAAAAACATTAAAAGAAATAGTAATAGAAGAACAACGGACCTCTTCCATGGAAATGGTCTATAAATATTGCAATTCAAATAGTATCGGCATTAGAAATGGCACATAAAAATAATATAGTACATAGAGATATAAAACCACATAACATAATAATTACAGAAGATGGAATAGCAAAAGTCACAGACTTTGGAATAGCAAAAGCAGTATCAAATTCTACAATCACGTCATTTGGAACTACTATAGGTTCAGTACATTATTTTTCACCAGAACATGCAAGGGGTGGTTTTACAGATGCAAAATCAGATTTGTACTCATTAGGTGTTGTAATGTATGAAATGGTAACAGGAAAAGTACCATTTGATGCAGACACACCAGTATCTGTAGCATTAAAACATATGCAAGAGGATCCAGAAGAACCAATAGAAGTAAATTCAAATGTACCAACTTCGGTAAATAAGATAATAATGAAAGCATTGCAAAAAGATGCTAGACTAAGATATCAAACAGCATCAGAAATGTTAATAGATTTAAAGAGAGCATTAAAGGATCCAAATGGGGATTTTGTGGAAGAAGTAGAAGATGATCCAACAGCAAGGACACAAGTGATTCACACCAATATGTATGGAGAAACAAAACAAAATAGAGAAGAAGGAAATTCCAATAAGTTTGTTACATTTGTAAAGAAACATAAAAAATTGTCAGTATTTTTAGGGATAATAATATTATTTTGTGTTAGTTTAGGAGGAACTTTAGCAGTATTAAATGTAACTAATCCAGCAGAAGTTCTACTTCCAAATGTTGTAGGAAAGTCAAAAGAAGAAGCACAACAACAAATAGAGGATAAAAAATTAAAATTTGAAATAGATAAAGAAGAATTTAGTAAGGATGTACCAGAAGGATTTATTATTTCGCAAGATCCTAAGTATTTGGAAAATTACAATAAAAAAGTAAAAGAAGGCAGTACAATCAAAGTTATAGTAAGTAAAGGACAAGAAAAAACAACAGTACCAAAAGTAATAGGAATGAAGAAGGAAGAGGCAATTACGGCTTTAGAATCAGCTAAATTAAAATCAGAAATCATAGAAGAAACAAGCAAAACTGTTGAGGAAGGATATGTTATCAGTCAAGAAATAGAAGCTGATTCAGAAGCAGTGGCAGGAGATACAATAAAAATACATATAAGTACGGGAACTGGAATTAAACAAGTAACAATGGTAAGCGTTGTTGGAAAAAAAGAAGAAGAGGCTAAAAGTACAATAGAAGGATTAGGGCTAAAAGTAAATATAGAATATGAAGAAAATACATCAAAAGATAATGGAACAGTTTTAAAACAAACTATAAATTCAGGAAAAATTGTTGACGAAGGAACTACAGTAACAATAACAGTAAATAAATTAGCAGAAATGAAATCTGTAACAGTTAGTGTAAATGTAAAATCTTTACTAAATGGAGATATATATGAAAATGTAACAGAAACAGAAGCAAAAACAAATAATACAACTTCAAACGAAAGTGAGAAAAAAGTAAAAAAAGTCAAGGTAAAAGTAATGGTAGGAACAGACACTATATATTCACAAACAGTAAGTGCATCAGAAACTAGTATACAAGCAGGAACAACTAAAGGTACAGGAACTAAAGAAGTAAAAGTATATATAGATGATGTACTAAAACATCAAGGACAAATTAATTATAGCAATATGACGACCTATACAGCAGAATAAATTATTATTTATCCCTTACAATTTACGGAAAGCCAAAGAGAAAAGTTAATATTACTAAAATATTAAGGCTTTCCGATTTGTGCTTAATGGAGGAATTATGCAAGCATTTATACTAGAAAATGTATCAAATTTATATAAAGTAAAAGTAAATAATAACATATATGAAGCAAATGCAAGAGGAAAATTCAAAAATGAAGATGTATTTCCAATAGTAGGAGATTTTGTAGAAATAAGTATAGTAGATGAAAAATCTAAAAAAGCTATAATTGAAGAAATCAAACCAAGGAATGTATATGTAAAAAGACCTAAAATAGCCAATATAACACAAATGATACTTGTACTTTCAGCTAAGAATCCAAAACCAGATTTATTAATGTTGGATAAGCAATTAGCATTTGCAGAATATTTGAGATTAAAATCAATTATAGTACTTAATAAAACCGATTTAGATGATAAAGGACAATTTAAAGAAATAAAGAAAATCTATGAAAATATAGGATATACAGTAATAGAAACACAAGCTAAAAATGGAAAAGGAATAGAAAAATTAAAAGAACAATTATGTGGCAATGTAAATGCTTTTTCTGGAAATTCTGGGGTAGGAAAATCAACATTAATAAATAGAATATTTAATGATAATATAGCACAAGAGGGAGAAATAAGTAGAAAAAATAAAAAAGGTAAAAATACTACAACATCAATAAAATTATATGAAATCGAGGAAAATACATATATAGCAGACACACCTGGATTTTCCACATTTGATATATCGGAAATTGAAAAAAAGAATTTACATTTGTATTTTAAAGAATTTAGTCAGTATATTAAGGATTGTGAATTTGTAGGATGTTCACATATAAAAGAAGAAAACTGTGGTATAAAAAGAGCAGTACAAGAGGGAAAAATAGCTAAATCAAGATATGATAATTGGGTTAATATAATGAATATTACTAAATAAAAAAGGAATAGTGGTTAAAGTGATAGAAGTTTCAACATCTATTTTAAATGTAAAAAAAGGAGAAGAAGCAGATACTTTTTTTAAGCTAGAAGCTTCAAAAACAGATTATTTTCATATTGATGTTATGGATGGAAAATTTGTAAAAAATAACACATATAAAAAAATGTTAGAATATTCTACATATATAAAGAGAATATCAAATTTACCATTAGATGTACATTTAATGGTTAAGGATGTAAAAAATTCGATAGAAGAATTTTCATCAGTAGAACCTAATATTATAACGTTTCATTTAGAAGCATGCAAAAGTAAACAAGAAGTATATGAATATATAAGTTTAATAAAAGAAAATAATTGTAGAGTAGGTATTGCAATTAAACCAAATACAAAAATAGAAGAAGTATATGAGTTTTTGCCATATATTCATATGTGCTTAATAATGACAGTAGAGCCAGGAAAAGGTGGACAGGAATTTTTACATGAAATGACAAAAAAGATAAAACAATTGAAACAATATATAAATGAAAATAATTTGGAAATAGATATTGAAGTTGATGGAGGAATCAATTTAAATACACATGAAGAAGTAAAAAAGGCGGGTGCCAATGTAATAGTAGCAGGTACTGCAATCTTAATGGCAAAAGATTATAAAGTCATAATAGATGAATTAAAGAAAAATTAAAAAATAAAAAAGTAGCTATTTTAAGCTACTTTTTATTTTGATATTAAACATTCTTTTTATAAGATATTATACTTGTAATGAAATATCCAACACCAATTATTATACTAGCAAATTCAATAATGCTACCTATATAAGGAACTAATTTTAATAGTGTTATTACTGCAGAAGTTATAACTAATATTCCAAAAATTCCAATATTTTTTGAAATTTTTAATTTATTACAAATTAAATTATTAATAGATATTACAAATAAAGAAGAACTTATTGCTATTATTATGAGGTATATAGAAAATAGTAACAATGAAACAATAGAAGTAATTCCTAAAAGTAATAAAATTATACTAATTACAGGTACAGCTAATAATGTTAATATTCCAAAGCCTATAATAGGCAAAATCTTTTTAGTAAATATTAAGTTAGTATTTTTTTCAAATTTTGGAGCTAACCACATTAACAATAACCATATTAACACACTAGTAGTAATTGTAGTTCCTATAGTAATAAAGATATTTGATATAGAAGAACTATTAGAAGTTAAATTAGTATAAGTTACTTCTCCTTCAACATTATTTTGAATATCATTAACTTCTTTTTCGGAAGAGTAATCTAAAATACCATTAATATGTTTTGAAATTGATGAATTATTGCTATTTTCTATAAAATTGATAGAATCAAAAGAAAGATAAGCATTTCTATGGACAATTCCTGAAATGGTTAAATTGTTACTAGCTGCATATAAATCTTTATATACATATCCTGATATATCTATGTTTGAAGAAAGTGCATATACATTATAAGAAACACCTTGTATATTTAAACTATTACAAGTGGCAAATAGATTATTCATAATATAGCCATTATTATTAATAGTTACATTTTTAGCACATACAAAAACATCTCCAGAAATACTAGAATTAATAGAAACAGAATTTGCCATGATAAATAGATTTCCGTCAATAACATAATCAATGATAATATCATCACCAGTTAGATAGACAGAATTTTGTTTATAATTTTCATTAGAAATCCCCACATTATATTGAGTTTCATTAGTTGTGGAATCATTATCTTTTTCGGTTTTATCAATTTGAGAACTATTTTGCTCAGGATCGTCTGTAACCACTGAAGGATTATCATTATTAATAGGCATGATACCATAAGGATCATCTGGATCTATTGGATAATTATCACCATCAACAAACTCATTAGACATTACAATATTTTCTGAAACCGCATTTATAAACGGAGAGAATATAAATAAAAATAATATCATAAAAACAAATACTATTTTAAATTTGTTTTTTAACATAAAAATACCTCCATATATTTTTTTTAACATATAAAAAATATATATCTTTAATTAATTTTTGTCAATAAATTTCAATTATTTAAGTTTTGGTATTTTTTACAACTTTGGTAAATCTCACTTTTTATTCTACAATAGGGCCTGGGTAGTAAATATATTAGTTGATAAATCAACTTGTTCATTACATTCAAAAAGAAATTCTAATATACAAAATTGAGCCTCTTTCACTCAGGCCAAAAGGATGATTAATATATTCTTTTGAATGAAACGACGAATGTGCCGTGGAATGACTGTAGAAATTCTAAATAAAATCAATTAGGGAATCTCGCCTCACGAGGGCGCTGATTGATTTTATCAAGAATTTCTAAGTCATGTATCAAGCCGAGTCGTGTAAAGAAAAAGAATATATTAATCATCCTTTTTCCGTGAACATCCCTCAATTTTGTAAATAAGAATTTCTATTTTTCATTCCAATCAAGCGTTGATTTATCAACTAATATATTTACTACCCAGGCCCTATTGTAGAATAAAAAGTGAGATTAGCCAAAGTTATAAAAAATATCGAAACTTAAAATTTTAAATTAAGATTAGAAAAATATTTACAATACTTTCTAACACAACATTTATCACATTTTGGAGATCTTGCAACACAACAATTTCTGCCATGCCAAACAAAAAGATGATTAATATCTTTTAAATATTCTTTTGGAAATATTTTAATTAAATCTTGCTCTATTTTTTCAGGAGTTTTTTCAGAAGATAGACCAATTAAATTAGAGATTCTTTTAGCATGCGTATCAACAGCTATACCTTCTGCAATTCCAAATACTTCTAATAAAATCACATTAGCACTTTTTCTACCGACACCAGCTAAAGAAGTAAGATCTTTCATAGTATTAGGAACGGTACCATTAAATTGTTCAAGAATTTGTTTAGCACATAATTTAATATTTTTAGCTTTGTTTTTATAAAAACCACAAGGATGGATAATATTTTCTAGTTCTTCAATAGGAATATTTGCAAAGTCTTCTATAGTTTTACATTTTGTGAATAATTTTGGAGTTGTCTTATTAACTCTTTCATCTGTACATTGAGCAGAAAGCATAACAGCAACTACTAATTGAAAAGGAGTTTGAAAATCTAAACTACATGTAGCATCAGGATAAGATACTTTTAAACAATTGATAAAATCTTTTATTTCGGATTTGTTCATATTAAAAATCACACCTTTCTTTAAGTAAATGTTATTTTGCGAATAAAATAAATAAGTTACATAAAAAGGAACAAATAAATTAAATTAATAATATAATATACAAAAAGGTGGGAGGTAATAGAATGTTTCATTTTTTAAAAAAGACATGTGCTGTGTGTTTAATAGGTTTAGGATTAGGAATATTATTGGTTTTATTACTTCCATTAACAGGTTGGCTATTTCTAATAGGTTGTACTATTATATGTGTAGGATTAATGTGGCTTGCTTGTTGAACTGTAAAGAGGAGGTACATAGTATGACAGTAGTAGTAAAAAAAGTTCCTAAATTTCTAAGGGGCTTTGTAAAGCTCATATTTGGAATAAAGGAGTAAAAGAAAAGCAAAACAAAAAAAGAGCTTATGCTCTTTTTACTTTTCCGTTTTTTAAACATTTAGCACATACATAAATTCTTTTTATTTCACCATCTATATTAGCTTTAACACTTCTCAAATTTGGTTTCCATGTACGTGGTGATCTTTTGCTTATGTGAGAACGAGTAATGCTAAGTTTGTTTCCATGATTAACTGATTTTTGACAAATTTCACATTTAGCCATCTCTTTATTGCACCTCCTAAATTTCTTAAATAAATTGACTATTAACAAGTTTAACACAAAACAATAAAAAAAACAAGCATTTTTGTGAAAATATTAAAAAATCCTTGCAAATTAAGAATTTTATGATATAATATAGAAGCTTATTTAAGGAAAAGGAAAGGATAGAAAGAAAATGAAATGTAAGGTAGAAAAAACAAAAAATGCAAATGAAGTTAAATTAGAATTAACAATTGAAGCTGAAAAATTTGATGAAGCAATAAAAAAAGTATATTTTAAAAGTGCAAAATACTTTAATATACCAGGATTCAGAAAAGGAAAAGCACCTATGAACATTGTAGAAAAATACTATGGTAAAGAAATCTTTTACGAAGATGCTTTTAATGAAGTGGTTCCTGAAGAATTAGAAACAGCGATAAAAGAAAATAAATTAGAAGTTGTAAGTAGACCAGATATAGATGTAACACAAATAGGAAAAGGACAAGATTTAATCTTTACAGCAATATTCCAAACAAAACCAGAAGTGAAACTTGAAAAATATAAAGGTATAGAAATTAAAAAAATAGAGTATAATGTAACAGAAAAAGACATAGAACATGAATTAAAACATATGCAAGAACACAATAGTAGATTAATTTCAATAGATGATAGAGCAGTAGAAAGTGGAGATATAGCAACAATTGATTTTGAAGGATTTGTAGACGGAAAAGCTTTTGAAGGTGGAAAAGCAGAAGGACATGAATTAGAAATAGGAAGCAATACATTTATACCAGGATTTGAAGATCAAATAATAGGAATGAATATTGATGAAGAAAAAGATATAAATGTAAAATTTCCAGAGGAATATTTTTCAAAAGATTTAGCTGGAAAAGATGCGACATTCAAAGTAAAAGTTCATGAAATAAAGAAAAAAGAATTTCCCAAATTAGATGATGAATTTGCTAAAGACACAAGTGAATTTGATACCTTAAAAGAATTAAAACAAAGCATCAAAGAAAAAATGCAAAAAGAAAATGAACAAAAGGCAAAATATGAAACACAAGATGAAGCAATAAAAGTAGTATGTGAAAATATGAAAGTAGAAATTCCATCAGGAATGATAGAAACAGAAGTAGAAAATATGATGAAAGATATTGAGCAAAGATTATCATATCAAGGATTAAAATTAGACCAATATCTTAAAATGATTGGAAAAACTACAGAAGAAGTTAAAAAAGAATATGAGCCACAAGCAATAAATGCAATAAAATCTCGTTTAGCATTAGAAGCAGTAATAAAAGCAGAAAAAATAGAAGCTAAAAAAGAAGAAATAGATGAAAAAATGAAAGAAATGGCAAAAAATTACGGCAAAGAAAATAATGAAGAATTTATGAAAAATGAGAATGTAAGAAATTATATAAAACAAGGAATAGAATCAGAAAAGGCCATAGAATTAATAGTAGAAAATGCAAAAATAAAAACAGAGAAAAAAGAAGATAAAAAGGAAGAAAAAAAAGAAGATAAAAAAGAAAGTAAAAGAAAAGAAAGCAAAAAATAAGAAGCAGGAGTTGGAGCAGGAATTTAGAAGTAAAATTTGAGCTCCAACTTTTTGGCAATTAAAAAAAATAAATATATAATATAAAAGAAACTTATTGATGGTTAAGTTATTTGGACAACATTTAAACATTTATTATAACCAAATTTTATCTTTAATGTTAAATTAATAAAAAATTACTATTTAAGGAGGAAGAATAATGTTTGAAAAAAATTTAGAAAGAAACAGTTTAGTACCATATGTCATTGAACAGACAAGTAAAGGAGAAAGGTCATATGACATATTTTCAAGACTTTTAAAGGATAGAATAATATTTTTAGGAGAAGATGTAAATCCAACAACTTCAAGTTTAATAATAGCACAGTTATTATTTCTAGAGTCAGAAGATCCAGATAAGGATATCAATTTATATATCAATTCACCAGGAGGATCAATTACAGATGGAATGGGTATAATAGATACAATGAATTATATTTCATGTCCAGTTTCAACAATATGTATAGGGATGGCAGCAAGTATGGGAGCAGCATTATTATCAGCAGGAGAAAAAGGAAAAAGATTTGCAACACCTAATGCAGAAATCTTAATACATCAACCATTAATTGGTGGTGGAGGAATTTCAGGTCAGGCAACAGAAGTAAAAATACATGCTGATCATTTAGTAAAAACAAGAGAAAAATTAAATAAATTCTTAAGTGAGAGAACAGGTCAAACAATAGAAACAATCCAAAAAGATACAGAAAGAGATAATTATATGACAGCAGAAGAAGCACTAAAATATGGATTAATAGATGGAATTATGGACAAAAGAAAGTAATAAAGAAGTAGAGGAGAGAATGTATGGCTAAAAACGATATACCAAAAAGTGTAAGATGCTCTTTTTGTGGAAAGGCACAGGAAAATGTAAAAAAAATAGTAGCAGGACCAGGAGTTTATATATGTGATGAATGTGTAGAATTATGTCAAAGCATTATAGAAGCAGAATTATATGATGATGAAAAATCAGGATACACAATAAATGAAATTAGTGAAATACCAAGTCCGCGTGAAATAAAGAAAATTTTAGATGACTATGTAATAGGTCAGGAAGATGCTAAAAAGACATTATCTGTTGCGGTATATAATCATTATAAAAGGATAGCACATGAGGAAATTGCAAATGAAGATGATGTAGAAATTCAAAAAAGCAATATTTTACTTTTAGGACCAACAGGTTGTGGAAAAACATTGTTAGCAAGAACTCTGGCTAAAATATTAAATGTACCATTTGCAATAGCAGATGCAACAACACTCACAGAGGCAGGATATGTAGGAGAGGATGTTGAAAATATTTTACTAAAACTAATACAAGCAGCAGATGGAGATGTTCAGAAAGCAGAAAAAGGAATTATATATATAGACGAGATTGATAAAATAACAAGAAAATCAGAAAATCCATCAATAACAAGAGATGTAAGTGGGGAGGGGGTACAACAAGCATTATTAAAGATTATAGAAGGAACAATAGCATCTGTACCACCACAAGGAGGAAGAAAACATCCAAACCAAGAATTAATACAAATAAATACAGAAAATATTTTAATTATATGTGGAGGAGCCTTTGAAGGGTTAGAAAATATAATAAAAGATAGAACAGGTAAAAAGTCAATAGGTTTTGGAGCCAAAATAGAAAATCCAAAGGAAATAAGTAAATACGAAGTATTTAAAGAATTATTGCCACAAGATTTATTAAAATATGGATTAATACCAGAATTTATAGGAAGATTGCCAATAATAGCAACTTTAGAAGAATTAGACAGAAATGCATTAATACAGATATTAAAAGAACCAAAAAATTCATTAATAAAACAATACCAAAAATTGTTTGAAATTGATGGCGTAGAATTAATATTTGAAGATGAAGCATTAGGAGCAATAGTGGATAAAGCAATAGAAAGAAAAACAGGAGCAAGAGGATTGCGCTCAATAATTGAAGAAAGAATGAGGGACATTATGTTTGATATACCTTCAAATCCTAATATTGAAAAATGCATAATTAATAAAAGAACAGTTTTAGAAAATGAAGATCCAAATATAGTTATAAATAATAACAAAGACTTAAATCAAAAGAAAAAAAGACAGATATCTCAGAAAAAAGAAAAAGAAACAGCATAAATAAAAATAAATATATGTTAATAAAAAACTCTTATTAAAAATGAAAAATAAGGGTTTTTTTATTTTAAAAATAATATATTAATAATCATTTTTCCGTGAGCATCACTCAATTTTGTATATAAGAATTTCTATTTTTCATTCCAATCAAGCATTGATTTATTAACTAATATATATACTATATGCTACCGTACAGTAGAATAAAAGGTGAGAAGTGCCAAAGTTACAAAAATACTGAAACTTAGAATATATATTAATTGATAAATAAGAAAAATTTTGATATACTATTGCAAGTAAAAAGGAGAAATGGAAAAATGGTAGCAGAAGTAATAATAAATAGAAACGCAAAAAAATTAGATAAAGCATTTGATTATAACATTCCAGAAGAAATGCAAGAGCTGATAATAATAGGAAGCAAAGTACTAGTACCATTTGGAAGGGGAGGAAAATTAGAAGAAGCATTTGTAATAGGAATAAAAGACAAATCAGAATACCAGGTAAAAGACATAGCAAAATTAGAAGACACATTAAAACCAAATCAAATAGAATTAGCAAGATGGATGGCAAAAAGATATTTTTGTAATATGTCAGATTGTATAAAATTAATGCTAACACCAGGAACCAGAAGCAAACAAAAAAAAGTTCAAGACAAAACAATAAATACAGTCTATTTAAATAAAGAAATCGAAGAAATAGAATTTGATATACAAACTACGAAAATAAAATCAGAAAAACAAAAAAAGATACTAGAATTCGTAAAAAACAATGAAGGTGTAACATTATCAGAAATAGAAATGTTTACAGGTTGCTCTAAATCAATAGTACAAACATTAATAAAAAATGGATATTTAGAAATAGTAGAAAAAAAGATAGAAAGAGATCCATTAGTAGATAAAAATATAGAAAAAACAGAAAATCTAAAATTAAATGAAGAACAAGAAAAAGCCTATAAAAAAGTTGAAGAGTCAATAATAAATAATCAATATAAAACATTTTTGTTATATGGAGTAACAGGCTCACGGCAAAACAGAAATATATTTACAACTAATAAAAAAAGTAATAGAAGAGCAAAAAACAGCAATAGTATTAGTTCCAGAAATCTCATTAACTCCGCAAATGTTAGATAGGTTTATTGCTAGATTCGGAAAAGAAACAATTGCAGTTTTACATAGTAAATTATCAATAGGAGAAAGACATGATGAATGGGAAAAAATAAGAAATGGACAAGTAAAAATTGTAATAGGAGCTAGATCAGCAATATTTGCACCAGTAGAAAATATAGGAATAATAATAATTGATGAAGAACATGATAGCTCGTATAAATCAGAAACGACACCTAAATATAATGCAAAAGAGATAGCAAAAAAAATAGCAAAGCAAAGCAATATACCAATAGTATTAGGAAGTGCAACTCCAGATATAAATACATATTTTAATGCAATGAACAATAAAATCACACTTTTAAAACTAACAAAGAGGGCAAATAATTCGTCATTACCAAATGTAGAAATAATAGATTTAAAACAAGAATTAGTAAATGGAAATAGAAGTATGTTAAGCAATAGTTTATATAATTCTATAGAAGAAAATATAAAAAACAAAAGACAAACAATCTTATTTTTAAATAGAAGAGGATATTCAACATTTATAATGTGTAGAGAATGTGGATATACAGTAAAATGCAAAAACTGCAATATAAGTTTAACATATCATAGTTATGAAAGAAAGTTAAAATGTCATTATTGTGGATATGAAGAAAATGTAGTAACAATATGCCCACAATGTCATAGCGATAAAATAAGATATTTTGGAACAGGTACTCAAAAGCTAGAACAAGAAATTCATAAACAATTTCCAAATGCAACTACAATACGAATGGATGTAGATACGGTGACCAAGAAGAATTCACATGAGCAAATTTTAAACAACTTCAAAAATAATAATATAGATATATTAATAGGGACACAGATGGTTGTAAAAGGACACCACTTTCCAAATGTTACTTTAGTAGGAGTAATAGCAGCAGATAGTTCTTTAAATATAGATGATTATAGAGCAAATGAAAGAACATTCCAAATACTAACACAAGTAGCAGGTAGAGCTGGTAGAGAAAAATTGCCAGGAAAAGTAATAATACAAAGCTATACACCAGAAAACTTTTCAATACAATGTGCCAAAAAACAAAATTATGAAATTTTTTATGAAACAGAAATAGAATTAAGAAAACAGTTGAAATATCCGCCATTTTGCGATATAATATTAATTAATTTTAATAGTTTAAAAGAAAAAGAGATAAAAGATGTAAGTAATGAAGTATATAAATTTTTAAAACAAAATTTAAAACAAGAAGAATTTAAAGTATTTATACCAATGCCATCACCTATAGACAAAATACAAAACAGATATAGATGGAGAATTATAATAAAAGGAAATGTTAATCAAGAAGCAAATACTATATTTAATACATGTCTAAAGAATATCTATCAAAAAAATCTAAAAACGACAAGAGTAACAATAGATGTTAATCCTAATAATATGGTATAGTTTAAAAATGGAGGTAAAATAATATGGCAATTAGAAATATAAGACAAGAAGGAGACGAAATATTAAAAAAGGTATCAAAAGAAGTTGAAGTAATTGATGATAAATTGCAAACATTAATTGATGATATGATAGAAACTATGCATAAGTATAATGGAGTAGGACTTGCTGCTGTACAAGTAGGAATATTAAAAAGAGTTATAGTAGTAGATATATATGATGATATGGGACCAGTTGTCATGATAAATCCTATTATTATAAAAACAAAAGGAGAAAAAGAAATGGATGAAGGCTGTCTTAGCTTTCCAAATAAATTTGCTAAAGTTAAAAGACCTGAAGAGGTAATAGCAGAATATACTGATAGAGAAGGAAAAAGAATGAGGGTAAAAGCAAAAGAACTTTTAGCACAAGCAATTTGCCATGAAATAGATCATTTAAACGGAGAGGTATTTGTAGATAAAATGATTCCAGGAACATTGGAATATATAGAACCAAAAGAAAAATAATGTAGAGAGAGTATTTTGGTAAAGGAAAAGAACAAAAATGGACGAAATAAAGGAAATAATAATAGAAGGCATAAAAAACCGGATATACAGCACAAGAAATTTCAAAGGAGAAAAATATAAGCTACAGAAAAATACTTGATATTAAGGAGGAATTAATATATAAGGGAATTTTGACACAGGAAGATATTAAACAGGGAAAAAGTAAAAGAAGGAAAGAAGAATTACAAAAAAATCCACTTGTTAGGAGAATTTTAGAATATAAAAGACAGGGAATTAGTGATAATCAAATTTCTAAAATGCCAGATATACCAATTACACAACAGCGAATATATATATATATTAAAGAATGTTTAGAATTAAATTTAATAAACAGAACAGAAATTGAAGAAGCAAAACAAACAAGAAAACAAACACAAAAGGATAATGATCCAAATAGAATTAGAATTCTAGAAGGACTAAGACGTGGAGAAAGTGATAAAATTATAGCTAGAGACACAACTATTAAAGTTCAACAAGTGAGAAACATAAGATTAGAATTAATAGCAGAAGGGTTAATAACACAAGAAGAAGTTGATAAAGCAAAAGAAAAAGCAGAAATAGAACGACAACAAAGATTAAAGCAAAAAAAGACTAAAGATGTAGATGAAGAACAATTACTACAATATTTAATTTTAGGATATAATACTACTAATATAAGAAGAAAATTAGAAATAAGCTATGAACAATATAAAAAAATTGTAAATAAATTTATTAAAGAAAAAAGAATTACAAATGATGAAATTAGAGCTAATAGAGCAAAAAGAAAGAAAGAAAATAAACAAAAAGTATATGAAGGCCTAAAAAATGGAATGTCACAAAGAGCCATATCTGAAATGATAGATGAAACTTTAGTGGTAGTACAAAATATTATAAAAAGTATTAAAGAGGAAGAAAACATTAGTGATGAGGATATTAATAGATGGAAAAATCAGGTACCATCTAGTTTAGAAAAAAGAAAAGAAGTTATACTAGAAGGATTAAAGAATGGACTAAGTAGAAAAGAAATAATAGAAAGGTATCCAGAACAACAGTTAAATGGTGATAATGTAAAAAATGCAATAAACATATTAAAAAGAGAAGGAAAAATAACAGACGATGAAATAAAAAGATATCGAAAAGACCAAAGAACAACTGCGAATATAGAAAAAATAGATATACAATTTACATTAGAAGATGAAGAAATACTAAAATATTTAAGAGAAGGATACGAAGTAAAGAAAATAGCAAGTCTAATAAAGAAATCTGTTAGTTATACATATAAAAAAATATCTTTTCTTTGTGATAGCAACAGAATTACAAGAGAAGAAATAGAACAAGTAAGAATAGATAGACAAACACAGATAGAAAGAGATAAAAAGGAACATTTAGAGGATATACAGGATATAGATGAAGAACAATTATTTAGCTATTTAATTTTGGGATATTATACTACAGATATAAGACAAAAATTAAATATAACATATAATCAATATAGAATAGTTGTTGATAAATTTATAGAGGAAAAAAGGATTACACATGAGGAAATAGCAGAAAATAGGAAAATAAGAAAAGAAAAAATAAAAATAAAAATACTTGAAGGATTGAAATTAGCAATGACGTACGAAGAAATAGCTAATATGATTGGACAATCTTTAAGTCAAACTAAACAATTAATTAAGGAAGTAAAAATAAAAGAGAATATTACAGAAGAAGATATTGAACATTGGAGAAAAAATAATCCAACTAGTGTACAAAAAAGAAAAGAAGTTGTATTAGAAGGATTAAAGCAAGGGCTAAGCAAGAAAGAAATTATAGAAAGATATCCTCAACAAAAGTTGCAAGTATATGATATAAGTAACTGTATTGCACTATTGAAAAAAGAAGGAAAAATAACAAAAGAAGAGATTCGTCAAAATAGACAGAGGAGAAAAGAAAATAATGTCCAACTTACACCAAGTCAAATAAAGTTATTAAAATATTTAAGAGAAGGATATGAAGTAAAAGAAATAGCAATTTTTATAAATAGGACAACAAGTAGTGTGTATACAAAAATACATGAGTTACGAAAAAAGATATCAATTACACCATATGAAATAGAACAAGCAAGGAAAGAAAGGATAGGAAGAGAAATGAAACAGCAAATTGAAGAACAAAGAAAAGAAAAAATGAGAAAATTAGAAGGATTAAAAAGAGAAATAGATAGTGAAGTTAGATTTGAAATAGAACCAACAGATGAAAAAAAGAAAAAAATAAGAGAATATATTGATTTATGTAATAGTATATACGAACAAGAAAAAATATCTATTATAGAGGTTGATTTTTTAAGTAAAGCAACTCAAAAAATACCAGTAAAATATGTAGATATTATAAATTTAGCAAAAAGATATTCAGATACAGAACAGTATAGAAAAGCTTTGAATGTAATAAAACATAGAAAAGCATTTCAAATAGGTTCTATTTCAGAAAAGGAAAAAGAAAATTTTGATACATTAGAAAAAATTTTGTTAAATGCATGCAAAGTACAACAAGCAATTACACTAATAAAAAAGAGAAATACTAATTCTGAAGTGATATCACAAGTAACAGGATTATCAAGAGATGAAATAAATATTTTAAAAATAAAATTAACAACAGGAAAGCTAGAAAAAATATTAAGTGTACCTAAAAGAGAAAAAGTAATACAATTATTACTAAGAGGTAAAGATTCAATTGAAATACAAAAAGAATTAGAAATAAGTGACTTTGAAATGGAAGATATTATAGAACAGGCACAATATAGAAAAAGAAAAATAGAGAGTAGGAGAAAATGTAGCACAGAAGTAGAAGTGAAACAAGACAGTATGATAAGAATAGCAATGTTATGCATTAAATTAGGTAAGAAACCAGGATCTATTGCAAGAGTATTTAAACTACAAGATGGAGAGATACAACGAGACATAGATTATGCATTACAATTTGGTTTAATTAAACCAGAACAACTTAAGGGAGTTAATCCATTAGAAAAACAAGTTCCAAAATTTGAACAATTAGAAATATAAAAATAGATGAAAGGGAGAAAAATATTGAAAATTATTTTTATGGGAACGCCAGATTTTGCAAAAGAAAGCCTAGAGGCAGTCTATAATAAAGGATATGAAATTATTGGAGTAGTAACAAATCCAGATAGACCAAAGGGAAGAGGAATGAAAATGCTGCCATCACCTGTAAAAGAATTTGCTGAGGAGAAAAATATCAAAATTTATCAACCAGAAAAAATTAGAGACAATAAAGAATTTATAGAAGAAATAAAAAATTTAAATCCAGATGTAATATGTGTAGTGGCATATGGGAAAATACTCCCAAAAGAAATATTAGATATTCCAAAATATGGATGCATTAATGTGCATGGCTCATTACTTCCTAAATATAGAGGAGCGGCTCCTATTCAATGGGCAGTTATAAATGGGGATAAAACCACAGGTGTTACTACAATGTATATGGATGTAGGAATGGATACAGGAGATATTATTTTAAAGCAAGAAATAGAAATAGGAGAAAATGAAACAACAGGAGACATATGGAATAAACTTTCAAAAATTGGAGGAGAATTATTAGTAAAAACTTTAGAAAAAATTGATAATGGCACAGTAACAAGAATTAAACAAGGAGATGACTTTACTATTGCTCCAATGCTAAGTAAAGAAATAGCCAAAATAAATTGGAAAAATCAAACAGCTAAACAAATTAAAAACTTAGTGAGAGGTTTAAATCCAATAATGGGAGCATATACGTATTTAAATGATAAGAAAATAAAATTTTGGAAAGTAGATGTTGCAACAGAGAATGAAATAATGACAGAAAATATGGAGTTTATAGTGAACGGAACTGTATTAGTTTCTGACGTAAGAGATGGAATTTTTATTAAAACTAAAGATGGTATTTTAAAGGTTTTAGAAATTCAAGGAGAAAATGCCAAAAGAATGTCAATACAAGAATACTTAAGGGGAAATCCGATTAATGAATTTGAAACTTTTGAATAATAATAGTGTTACAGTTCACAGATATGTCAGTTTTTATATTATTGACGTTTCGATAGTGGTAGTATATGTACTTATTTATAAATCAACGCTTGATTGGAATGAGAAATAGAAATTCTTATATACAAAATTGAGGGATGTTCACGGAAAAAAGATTACTAATATATTCTTTTTCTTTACACTCCTCGGCTTGATACATGACTTAGAAATTCTTGATAAAATCAATCAGCGCCCTC